>CAZLUB010000007.1:0-72850 GCA_964562595.1 uncultured Muribaculum sp.
TTCGTTGGCTGATAGTTGTAAGGCAGACGAATTTGAGAAATTTATAGCCGAAAATCCAAATCACACTGTAATCAGCTATGTAAATACCTCTGCCGGAGTAAAGGCATTGAGCGACGTGCTTGTTACATCAACCAATGCAAAGCAAATTGTAGAAAGTTTTTCAAAAGAAACTCCTTTAATTTTCGGACCTGATAGAAATCTTGGAAGTTATATAAATAAGGTTACTGGTCGTAATATGAAATTATGGGATGGAGCATGCCATGTGCATGAACAATTTTCTATTGATAAAATAATAGAGTTAAAGAAAAAACATCCCGAAGCTCACATTTTAGCTCATCCCGAATGTAAGAAACAATTAATAATATTAGCTGATAAAGTAGGTTCTACGGCTGCTTTGCTCAATTATGCTGTGAATAGTGAATGTAAAGAGTTTATAGTTGCAACCGAAAGTGGAATATTACACGAGATGGAGAAACGTTGTCCTGAAAAGACTTTTATTCCTGCACCTCCTATCGATTCTACTTGTGGATGTAATGATTGTAATTTCATGAAACTCAATACTCTTGAAAAACTTTATAATTGTTTGAAATATGAAATGCCTGAAATAGAGGTAGATAGTAAAATAGCAGATAAAGCCCGTAAACCTATTGAAAAAATGTTGGAAATAAGTGCACAACTTGGACTTTAAATATTAATATAGTAATATAAACATCATTATCATATAATCATGGAATATAAACATAAAGAAATAGAAAGCCGTTGGCAACAATATTGGAAAGATAATAAAATATATAAGACAGATATAGATAAGAAACGTCCTAAATTTTATGTTTTAGACATGTTTCCCTATCCTTCGGGAGCCGGATTGCATGTAGGTCATCCACTTGGTTATATAGCGAGTGATATATATTCACGTTATAAAAGATTACAGGGTTATAATGTTTTGCATCCAATGGGTTATGACTCTTATGGGTTGCCTGCTGAACAATATGCCATACAGACAGGACAACATCCTGAAATAACAACACATCAAAACATAGCTCGTTATCGTCAACAACTTGATAAAATAGGATTTTGTTATGATTGGGATCGTGAAATAAAAACTTGTGATCCTGAATATTATAAATGGACTCAATGGGCTTTCATTAAAATGTTTAATCACTATTATGATAATAACAAACAGAAAGCTTTATCTATAGATAAATTAATTTCTCATTTTGAAGAAAAAGGCTCAGAAGGTTTAAATGTTGCATGTTCCAAAGATATAAGATTTACTGCTGAAGAATGGAAACAATATGATGAAAAGCAAAAAAGTGATATATTGATGAATTATCGCATTGCTTATCTCGGAAATACAATGGTAAATTGGTGTCCTAAGTTGGGTACTGTTCTTGCTAATGACGAGGTAAGTGAAGGTGTATCAATAAGAGGAGGATATCCTGTAGAACAAAAATTGATGTATCAATGGTGTCTGCGTGTATCAGCTTATGCACAACGTTTGCTTGAAGGTCTTGATACAATTGATTGGACTGAATCATTAAAAGAAACTCAACGTAACTGGATTGGGCGCTCAGAGGGTGCAGAGATGAAATTTGCTATAGCAGACAGCGATGTTCAACTTGAAATTTTTACAACACGTGCAGATACTATTTTTGGTGTGACCTTTATGGTACTTGCTCCAGAAAGTAATTATGTAGAAAAAATTACAACTGCTCAACAAAAAGTTGCAGTAGAAGAGTATATAAACAAAGTTAAGCATAAGACAGAACGTGAACGCATGATCGAAAAAACAGTTTCTGGTGTGTTTACAGGAGCTTATGCTATAAATCCATTGACAGGAGATAAAATACCTGTATGGGTAAGTGATTATGTACTTGCCGGTTATGGAACTGGTGCAATCATGGCAGTACCGGCTCACGATAGTCGTGACTATGCGTTTGCCAAACATTTCAATCTTCCTATTATACCATTGATTGAAGGTGCTGACGTAAGTAATGAAAGTTTTGATGCCAAGTCGGGAAAAATGATCAATTCCAAAGGTGTAGAACTTGATCTTAATGGACTTGAAGTAAAGGATGCAATAGCAGCAACAAAAGAATTTATAGAAAAAAAAGGAATAGGAAAAATAAAGGTTAACTATCGTCTGCGTGATGCCATATTTAGTCGTCAGCGTTATTGGGGTGAGCCATTCCCGGTATATTATAAAGATGGAATACCTTGCATGCTTGAAGAAAGCGAATTGCCTTTGTTATTACCTGAAGTTGATAAATTTCTTCCTACCGAAACAGGCGAACCTCCATTGGGACGTGCTAAAAATTGGGTAACAAAAGAAGGTTATCAATTAGAACTTAATACAATGCCCGGTTTTGCCGGTTCTTCGGCTTACTATCTTCGCTATATGGATCCTCACAATAATGAAGCTTTAGTTTCAAAAGAAGCTGATAATTATTGGCAAGATGTAGATTTATATATAGGAGGTACTGAACATGCTACAGGTCACTTAATATATAGTCGTTTTTGGAATAAATTTCTTTATGACATAGATGCGGTGATAAAAGACGAACCATTCAAGAAATTAATAAATCAAGGAATGATTCAAGGCCGCTCAAATTTTGTTTATCGTATTAAAGATACCAATACATTTGTTTCTTATAATTTACGAAAGGAATATGATGTAACACCAATACATGTTGATGTAAATATAGTAAGCAATGATATTCTTGATATAGATAAATTTCGTGCATGGCGTCCCGAATTCAATACTGCCGAATTTGTATTGGAAGATGGAAAATATATATGCGGCTATGCAGTAGAAAAAATGTCAAAGTCGATGTTTAATGTAGTAAATCCCGATGATATAGTAGAAAAATATGGAGCAGATACATTACGATTATATGAAATGTTTCTTGGTCCGTTGGAACAGAGTAAACCTTGGGATACTAACGGCATTGATGGAGTAAACCGCTTTTTGAAAAAATTGTGGGGACTTTTCTATAAAGGAGATGAAATGGTAATTAAAGAAGAACAACCATCAAAGGAAGCTCTTAAATCACTTCATAAACTCATCAAAAAAGTAACATGGGATATTGAAAATTTCTCATATAATACTTCCATATCGGCATTTATGATATGTGTCAACGAATTGACATCTATTAAATGCAATTGCAAGGCCATATATGAACAATTGTTAGTGTTACTTGCTCCATTTGCTCCTCACATAACAGAAGAATTATGGCATGTTTTAGGAAATGAAACTACTATATGTGATGCTTCATGGCCTGTATTTAATGAGGAATATCTAAAAGAAGATAGTGTTACAATGGCTGTTTCTTTTAATGGAAAAGCGCGTTTTAATATTGAAGTTCCTGTTGATTTACCTCGTGAGGAGGTTGAAAAACTTGCATTAAATAATGAAAATGCAACAAAATGGATTGATGGAAAGACTATTAGAAAGATAATAGTTGTTCCAGGTAAAATAGTTAATATTGTAGTAGGGTAATTTACCCTGCTACAATAAATTAAGCATTGTCTGCGTTATTTAATAACTTAACAAAATTGATTGTAATTTAAATTATGAAGGAAATAGTATTTGCCACCAACAATGCCCATAAATTAAATGAAATAAGAGAAATATTAGGTGACAGATACAAAATATTGAGTCTTCATGACATTAATTGCAATGAAGAAATAAAAGAGACGGCAACAACTCTTGAAGGCAATGCTGAAATAAAGGCTCGTTATGTAAAGCAACATTATGGATATGATTGCTTTGCTGATGATACAGGTCTTGAAGTAGACGTCCTCGATGGAGCTCCAGGAGTTTATTCGGCTCGTTACGCCGGTCCCGGACATGATTCTGTAGCCAATATGAATGTGTTGTTGGATAATATGAAAGGCAAAGATAATCGTAAGGCACGTTTTCGTACTGTTATAGCGCTGATTCAAGACGAAAAATTAATATTAATGGAGGGCATAGTAGAAGGTATTATTACTGAATATCCAAAAGGAAATAGTGGTTTTGGTTATGATCCTATATTTATGCCAGACGGTTATGGACAGACATTTGCCGAAATGGATTCCAAGCAGAAGAATGAAATAAGCCATAGAGGTAGGGCAACTGCACGTCTCATTGAATATTTAAACAAGTAGGTTATTATATCTTGATGCGCAACAATATGTTAAAAAAGCTGATATTATTGTTATTGCTCTTGTTGCCAAAAGTTTCAATGTCACAATTGGCGGTGGGAGATTGGAAAATGTACAATAATTTTTATTGTGTTACAAAAGTTATTGATACAGAGACGCTGGTGTATTATTTATCAAGTGGAAATTTATTTTCTTATGATAAAAACAATCAAGAGACGCAAGGATATACATCAAGAGTAGACCTTAATGATGATGGTATTAACAACATTTTTCGCAATTATGAGCAAAATTATTTGCTTATAGCATATGGCAATGGCAATATTGATATAATGTATGATGATGGCAGGGTAGTAAATATACCTGACATTAAAGATGCCAATTTAGCTAATTCAAAAATTATAAATGATGTAGTTTTTAAAGGAAATGTCATTTATCTGGCCACAGGTTTTGGATTGGTGAAGATAAACGAAAATAATTATTCAGTGATAGAGTCGGGTATTTTCAATAAAGAAGTATCGGCAATAACTATTGTAGGTGATAAATTGGTAATATGTCATGAAAATACTCTATATTATTCGCCATTATCGCAAAAACATAATCTTTTATCTAATTTTGTCAGGATTGGTTATGTGTCAGCAACCGATATGGTAGGAATTTCCGATAATAAAGCTATAACTACAAATGTATCCGGAAAAACTTCATTAGTGACATTTGATTTCAATAATGCCAAAATAGAAACATCTGACCTAAATATAAATAAATGCTATTATATACAGCCAAGTAAAGATTCATATGCAGTAAGTAATGGTGTAAGCATTGCATTGATTAACACAGATGGTAAAGTAGTATTAAAGAAAAACTTTCCTAAAGAGTTACTACGTGGCGATAATAATTTTAACCAGCCAGGAAACACCTTTGGACTGCGTGTAAGCCTATTTGATGGCTTAAATTCTATATGGGGAGGAAATATTGCAGGAATTGTTAATTTTAAACTTGAGTCTTCGGGAACAACTGATAATGATGTATCGATGACAATATTGAGTGATTTCTCTATACCATCTTATACTACAAGTGTAGAAAATGAAATATATTATTTCGTACCTGATAATGAAGGTAATATATATATGAGTAATCGTTCGGTTTCTCATGCAATGGGATTGGTCAATCACTTAAAGCAGATGAATGTAAATATGCTTTTACCTAATGGTGATATTAAAGATGTATCGCCGGATGTGGCATTAACTGCTTCAAATAATGAAAGTTCTCCAAAAGGAATGGTTTGGCGTGGTTTTAATCCTGTTCCTGACCCTAATGATTCCGGTGCTTATTACATTGGAAGCTGGTGGGAAGGTGTATATAAAATAAAGGATCATGCTGAAGTAATAAAATATGATTGGAACAACTCTCCATTCACGTTAAATTATTTATGTATGGTTTCGGCAGTTGTTTTGGATGATAATGGAAATTTATGGGCGCTCGACAGTAAAAAATTGTGTGTTTTGCCGGCGGACAAACGAGATAATAAATCGGTAGTACCATCTGATTGGATACAAATTGATGCAGTTAAAGGCACATGGGATTCCGGAATGATAGCGTTGAAACATTCGCGAAATAGAAATATGGTGGTAGTGTCGGAAGGATGGGATGATAATCGTTTGTGTTTCTATGATGCTAATGGAAGTATCACAAATAAGAATGATGATAAATATAGGGTGTGGACTTCTTTTGTTGATCAAGACGGCAAAATATTTTCTAATGAATACATACATTGTATTACAGAGGATGCAAATGGAAAATTGTGGGTAGGTACTTCCAATGGCATAATAGCAATGGATCCTATCGAAATGCTTGATTCCGATGCAAGAATAGAGCGAGTGAAAGTGCCTCGTAACGATGGAACTAATTATGCTGATTATTTACTTGAGAGTCAAGCAGTGACTTCAATATCTATAGATAGTTCCAATCGAAAATGGATATCAACTCGTAGTTCAGGAGTATACTTGGTTAGTGAAGATGGAAAAGAAATACTTGAAAATTTCAATGTTGATAATAGTTATCTGCCATCTAACAATGTCTATTCAGTACTCTGCAATCCCAATGGAAACTCTGTGTTTATGGGTACTGATTATGGATTGATTGAGTATAGTGGTGATTCATCACCTGCTGAAAGCGATTATTCCGATGTATATGCCTATCCCAATCCTGTCAGACCCGAATTTACAGGACTTATTACTATAAAAGGATTAATGAATGATTCGTTGGTTAAGATAGCCGATGCTGCAGGTAACGTTTTTTATCAAGCTCGTTCAGAAGGGGGTATGGTGACATGGGATGGCTGCAACAGTAGTGGAGAGAGGGTAAAAACAGGTGTTTATTATGTATTTGCTTCTCAAAATGAAGACGGTAATTCGGGAGCGGTAACTAAAATTCTTGTAGTAAATTGATAAAATAGTGGATTATTTTAGATATAGTGACGAAGACGACAAGTGTTTTGGCATTGCCGGTATGGCAATAGGCTTGGTTATTAGTGGAAATGAGCATATAATGTCTTCATTATCGCTTGATGCCAATGCCGATGAAGTTATTTTTTTTACCAATGATTATTATTTTTCGGGAGACCCGAAGATGTCACCTAAAGAATCATGGCAGCATATTGTAAGGCATTTTGAAGTCTCAATGGGTATGTTGATAGCCAATGTCATGTGTCGTTATTATGTACTTAAACACAAGGGTATTTCTCCTGAGATAAAAACTTTGTTGTACAATTATCTAAGTGAAGAAGGAAATTTATCATGTTCGCTTGAAAAAGATGAAATACAACAAATGTTTGACAAAGCCTACAATTATTATTTTAGAGTATTTAATCATCAAGGAGTACAAAGTATCGCTCATGACTTTGTTTCACATGTAAAGAAATATCGTAAATTGACTCGCAACGAGATGATTGAGCAATTACACAAATTGCAGTCTATATAGATTTATTTAAATAATTTGTGTCCCAAAACAAAAGCAATATACTTGCCATAGTTGTTTTCTTTGCCATATTTCATCAAAAGTTTATAGACTATCCATGGAGCATATATGCCTGATATAAAAGATAATAATGTGTATATCCACCATGGAAAATCTGTAAAGTGATGAAGTATTTGCTGTGACAAAGTGTTGAAATACCACGAGAGAAGAAATATCATATAAGAAGCGCCTACAAGGTGATTTAATACTTTTATATCATGTCTGACCATGATTTTACACAAGGATACTATCATTGCTATACCCATTATGGAACTAATAAATGAAAAAACGATACCTTCCAGTGAGTAAAATGACAACCATAGAACGATAAATATAAAAAATAGGTGGGGTTTATTCCATGGAATAAATCGGTCGATATAGTCTCTATACGAGCTATATATCATGCCCAAACAGAAAAATACATATAAATGTCCGGCTTCACCGATAGAAAAAAACATAATGTTATCGGCTATTCCCGAAAAATATAGGCATATGGCAATTGATAATATGACGCCGTAGAATAAAGGTGTTTTTCTCTTACATTGAATTATGATTATATAAGAAAATGTTATCATTAAAGAACTTGCTTGTAAAAACCATAAATAAACAATAGACAAGTCATCGGTAAACAAGAAGCTTTTTGTAAAATTTTCCCATGAAATGGCAATTGTATTATCAGCTACATTGCTTAATAAAGTTCGAGGAAGAAAGGTTATGCATTCCAAAAACAAAAAAGGGATGAGCAAGCGCTTGAATTTATAGATTGTAAAGTCTTTTATTGACAAGAATTTATTGCGTCCTATTGTAGTGTATACAAGTAGAAATCCGGATACAAATACAAATAATGGCATTCTAAACGAATGGAGCAAATTGAACAATGCCGTATTACCTCGTTCTCCATTACATTCATATTCGTGGAAAGAATGTCCGAATACAACAAGTATGATACCTATTATTTGACAATAGGAAATAAATTTCAAGCGTTGAGATTGTGTCATGAAGTCATCTCCTTAAGCACCAGTGGAGCTTCGTTGCCCATATTGAAAATAAGATCAAGTGCGCTCAAATGAGGGGTAAATCCATATCTTCGAGCCCAAATCTGGTAATATTCAACATCTTTGGTGTTAACTATGTCAACGGCCGGTATGGTATTTTCATTGTTGCTTATGATGCCTAAGGCATTTCGGCAAAAGCGGTCGATGTAGTCATTTAATTGGACAAGCATCTCGATTTCTCCGTTGAAGGCATGTTTTAAATCATCTTCATAATACTCAAAAAACGGGGTGCGTCCATAAGCAGCACAAATTGCTCCCCAATGCACGTTCCACCATTCGCCGTGGGTTGATATTCTTACGTCTTTTAATCGCGTGCTGTGCCACTCTGTAGGCTTCTCAAGAGGCACAGTGAGTCGTTGTACTCCATTGGGTCCCTCGATAGAGCATCGGTGGCTGTCTTTTTCTCTTTTGTTGAAACGTCGGTTGGTGTCGATGACTACTTTTCCATAAGCCGATATTTTGGCATAGTAATCTACACTGCCACAGTAGACCGGTGGCATAGAGATGTATTGATCAGGATATATAACAAGAGGATTTTTCACTCAAACTTGTCGGGATTGGCATTTTTGAAAATACGATTCCATCTGATACCGCCTTTATCTTTGTCAAAAGACACTAACACTCTCCATGGTTTGCCTACGATGTGGTCTTCCGGAACAAAACCCCAATAGCGTGAATCGGCAGAATTGTCGCGGTTGTCGCCCATCATGAAGTAATAGTCCATTTCAAAAGTGTAGGTTTTGGCTTCTTTCCCATCGATATATACTTTTCCGTCCTTGATGAATGCATCATGATGTCCTTCGTAATTGCGTATGCAACGATTATACATGGCCCATGTGCGAGGAGTCAAATCGATAGTTTCACCCTTTTTAGGTATCCATATTTCACCATAGTCGGCGCGTGTCCAGCCTTCGGATGCTTCAGAAGGAAACATCGGAACCATTTCGGTTACCGGTACTTTCATCAAAGTAGCAATATTACTGTCTGATTCAAGCATTTTCACCATGGCAGGAGTCAAAGGTGACTGATAAATTGGAGGAATGCTGTTGTTTTCGTTTATCTTAAAACCTAAAGCACGCAAGTTGGGGATATCAGCAGGTCTTATGTCTATGAGATTGCGGTCGTCTACACTGATGCCGAGCCGTTCCCAATCTTGTTCGGTAAGATAGTTTCCTGTAGTTTGGAAAAAGTAGTTGAATTGAACATTCTCGGGTTGTTTCATTTCTACTCCGTTATTATAAATCACTCCGTCAACGATTTTAAACCGTTCTCCGGGCAAACCGACGCATCGTTTGACATAGTTTTCGCGACGGTCAACAGGACGGTAAATAACATCGCCAAACTGCTCTTTGTTCCCAACAACTGCATTGCGGCCTAACATTTCAACCAAAGTGTAGTAATCGGGATTAGTCACTTTTGTAGTCACAGTATCGCCTGCCGGGAAGTTAAAAACGACAATGTCTCCTCGTTGCACATTACCCAAGCCTTTAAGCCTTTTGTATTCCCATTGTGGCCAATCGGTGTAGCTCTTGGTGTTGATTATAGGGAAGGTGTTTTGTACAAGAGGGAAGTGTATGGGGGTCATTGGCACTCGAGGCCCGTAGGCCATCTTGTTGACCCATAGATAATCTCCAACCAAAAGCGACTTTTCGAGTGAAGAAGAGGGTATTTGGTAGTTTTGTCCTACAAATGAAAAAACAAAGTACACCAGAACCAATGCATATACGATTGCATCGACCCAACTCATAACACTGCGCACTATCTTATTTTTGCTTTCTTTCCACCATGTCAAAGGTATATATCCGGTGATGTAAATGTCAAAAAGTAAAATCAAAAATATGGCGACCCACCAGCTGCCAAGCCAAGCAACCCAGGCTAAAAATATTATAGCTACCAAAGCAAAGCGTAACCAACGGGTGGTTTTGGTTTCATGAAGTCGGCGTTTGAAGTCGGTTATGATTAAATTCTTATCCATTTATATGCAGTTAAGAGTTATTTTATTATATCTAAAAGTTGGTTGTTGGCAACAAGTCCGTGCATCAATTGGTCCATTGTCAAAAAGCCTTTGCGTCCTTTTACCCACTCTGCGGCAATGACGGCTCCCAAAGCAAAACCTTCGCGACTCTTAGCTTTATGTTCAATGGTTATGGTATCAACTTCCGATTCCCAAGAAACAATGTGAGTCCCCGGAACTTCTCCATGGCGTTGATGGTTAATCAACAATTTACCGTTGCTATTGGTTTCTTCGGTCCATTCGTCTATACGGTTTACCTTGTCAATCAATCCTTCTGCAAGAGTAATGGCTGTACCGCTGGGGTGATCAAGTTTGTGAATGTGGTGTATTTCAGTCATTTCAGGACGATATTGATTAAAACCGTCCATCAACGATGCAAGATATTTGTTTACGGCAAAGAAAATGTTTACTCCGAGAGAGAAATTGGATGTCCAGAAAAAAGTGGCTTCGCCTTTTTCGCAGATAGCTTTTATTTCCGGCATTCTTGTTGTCCATCCGGTACTTCCCGATACAACCGGTACACCTTGAGCAAATGCTTTAAGATAATTGTCAACGGCTGTCGATGGGGTCGTGAATTCGATTGCAACATCGGCGCTACGGAATGCATCGCTATCAATGTCACTTTGATTGTAAATGTCGATAATACTTACTATTTCATGTCCACGGCCGAGGGCTATTCTTTCAATGGTTTTGCCCATTTTCCCGTATCCGATAAGAGCTATTTTCATGTCTGTTAATCTTTTGAATGCAAAGATAACACAAACAGATGAAATATAAAGCCGGCTTCGATATTTTACTACCAAGATAACAATCTGATAAAAACGAAATACTGCGCCCTCGCGTTTAAACACGTCATTAGCATACGGTTGCGAATAAAGAAAAAAAAATTATAAGATAAAATTAAAGGATAATGATTCTATTCCGCCATCAAATCTCTTATTGTGTTATTTTTGAATGAGTTGAGGATGGTGCGGGCTTGGATTGTGTCGTTGCTGATTTGGGCTCGGAGGGCGTCGATAGATTGAAATTTCATTTCGTGTCTTAGAAAAGAAATGAAATGTATAGTTATTGTTTGTCCATAAAGGTTGCCGTCATAGTCGAGTATATAGGCTTCGATGGTGGTTGGAGATGAGGAGTTGTTGGTTATAGTCGGACGATTTCCGATGTTTACGACAGCCAAGTGTTGCATGCCATTTTCCGTTGTCACAAAAGTAGCGTAAACGCCATTTGCCGGAATCAATTTTTCGAGATGGCACGGATTGATATTGGCTGTTGGGAAATCGATGGTGCGTCCTATTTGATTACCGTTTACAACCTTGCCTGAGATGGAGTAGGGATATCCGAGAGCCGATAATGCCCGGTCGGGATGTCCGTTTAGTAGAAAGCGACGTATGTCAGACGAACTAATCTGTTTGCCATATTGTGAAGCTTGTATGATGTCGACACTTTCTTCTTTTCCAATCCGGCGATATTCTTCAAAATCTTTAATGCGGTCGTGTCCAAAACGGTTATTATAACCAATGAGCATTGCTGTTACATTATAGTCATTGTGCATCATGATTAAAAACTCACGAGCCGACAAAGTGCGCAGGCTTTCATTGAAGTCAAGTAGTAGGCAGTCAATGACTCCGGTTTCAGCAAGCAACTTCAATCGTTGGTCAGTGCAAGTCAGCATAGGAGGTGTTTGCTTCGGAGCTATTGTGGCCAAAGGGTGAGAAGTGAACGTAGCCACGGCAGGAGTGAGTCCACGCAAATCAGCCTCGCGACAAAGGTGTGATATGAGAGAGCGGTGTCCGAGGTGCACACCGTCATACATACCTACAGCAACGATTCGTTTGTGAGAAGTGTCACTATGTGAGAATATATTCATTAATCGTTAATCAAGTCGTAAAATTCTTTTCCGGGAGTCACATGGATTGTTTTGAACCCGAGAGATGCGGCAGCTTGCACGTTTGACAATGAATCATCAAAGAAAATTGTCTCTTCAGGCTTTATGTTGCATTGTTCGGCCACGATATTAAAAATACGGGTATCGGGTTTTACGCATTTTGCTTCAAAAGACGTAACTATACCATCAAAATAGTCGTCGACAGTCAACCCTTCTTTGCGAAACTCTTCGGCAATGCGACTGTTCCACATTATTGAATTGGTATTTGACAATACGTATAGTTTATATTTGTCGTGGAGTTTTCTGAGGGCAATAAGGCGTTCTGCCGGTATTCCAACAAGAAATTGGCAGAATGCATGGTCTATTTCATCATCAGTCACGTCATGAGGGATATAATTGCGTATTTGTTGACGAAACGTTGTTTCATCAATAGCACCTTCTTCAAGTTTGAGAAAGGGGCCTTTTTGACCATAGTCGCCAAGAAAATCACCAATACAATCCATGCCGAGCTGACGAAATGCAGCTTCACAATTTTGGCGCTTGATATCCATAATCACGCCACCGAGGTCAAATAATAAGTTTTTTATCATGTTGCAAATTTAGCAATATATTTTTTAACAATATTGTAATTTAATTCTTTATAAAAAAATACTATTTTTGTGCATAATTATTTATCAATCTAAACACTGCAACAAGTATGAAGAAATTTTTACTCTCTATCCTTTGTTTCGCAGGATTGGTCGCCGCCAACGCCGAAACTGCAATATTTAACTTCAATGCCCCAACGACTTTAACACCGCCGGTAACACCTCAAGAGCAAGCATCAAATAATTATGAAGGTACTCAAGGTGTCGTTGTGTCAGATCAAGAATTTACCAATAATGGTGTTTCATTGGTTATAACTAAAGGTTCTACTGATGCAAAGATTTGGACAAACACAAACCTCTCATACGAGTTGAGAGCTTACAAAACAGCAACGATTACCGTTACTGCACCCGAAAGCAAAGTGCTTACAAACATTACTATCGATGGCAATCCGGTTACCTTGACGGCTTCTACCGGCAATTATGTTTCCGGAATTTGGAGCGGTAGCGACAATCAGGTTGTATTCACTATTGCCGACGATGCCAAAACACAAAAATACAATTCGATCACCGTTACATACGACGTAGAAGGTTCTGTCGGTGAAGAAATCACACTTCCTAAATTTGGTTATGTAACGAAAATAAACACAGGTAAAAAATATCTTATTGTGACTGACACCAAGGCAATGGATGCTACATCAACATCTTATTATCTTGCGACATCGGATGTTACAATCGAAGATTCTTACATTACGGCCATGGAAAACTTAGCATTTACCATTGAAGCTGTTGAAGGTGGTTACACCATCAAAAACTCACTCGGCAAATACCTGTATTTGAAAGATTCTTATAAAAGTTTCAACCAATCAGAAACTCGAATGGACGACAATAGCGATGTGTGGACTATCGAGAGCCAAGGAGACGGAACTGTTGCCATCAAGAATGTATTGAAAGGCAAAACCATACAATTAGACTCTAATTATGGCACCTATGGAGCTTATGATGAGGTTTCTTATGCATTGCCAATGCTTTATGAAGAAGGGGCTACAGCCGAGGTCGTTGAAACTATTGAAGCTCCGGTATTTTCGCCCGATGGCGGTGTGTTTGCAGATCAGCCAAACGTTACCCTTACTTGTGCCACTGAAGGTGCTGAAATATGGTATACCGTAAACGAGAAGCTAACGTTTAAAGAAGACGGAACCGGTGACGGCAATGAAGGGACTTTCCGATACAGCAATCCTATTTTTGTTCCGGTCACCCGTACCATTCAGGCAGTAGCCGTAAAGGATGGTAAAATGAGTCCGGTAGCAAAGAAACGTTTTGTGGTGTCATCCTCAAAATCTTATACTTCGGTGTCGGAAGTAGCTGACGGGAAGAGCTATATCCTTGTTGCCAACAATATCGCGCTTTCTCCTGTAGATATTAATCTTTCAAGTGAATATCCTGGTGGTATAGAAGTTAAAATCAATGATGCCGGCATAATCAATACTATTGCTTACTATGCGTTGACCTTATCAGCTGTTGAAGGTGGTTACACTTTAAAAGATGGAGAAGGTCGTTATCTTTATATGACTTCCAACGAATCATATAATAAAATCAATGCTTCTACAGAACTTCCTGAAGAAGGAGGCGTGTGGACGATCACTATTGACAGCGAGGGTAAAGCCAAAGTGCTCAATGTATTATCTAACAAATACATTCAATATTCTACCCAATACACTTCCTATGGCTGTTATCCTGATGAAAGAGGTGAACTCCCCTCTATTTACGGAGTATATGACTATACACCCGAGATAACTCTTACCGGCGGCAACAACTGCATCATTGTCACTTGTAATGACGGAATCATACTTGGCGATGAGGAAATTGTCAACCACAGCTATAATTCTGTTTCTGATGAATATGACGAAGTTTTCTTCACAATAACTCCGGTTGTGCTTTCTGACACTCAAATTCAACTAAATCTCAGCCCGGCCATTACTGTTGCCGGAGAATACTATCTGAATGTCAAGAAAGGTTATTTCATTTTCAACCCTGGAGTAACCGACACTCCAATGTGGGAAACCGGCATCAGTACTTATCTGTCGGTTAATCTTGAAGTTGGCGGAATTGATGACGTATTAGATGATAAACCTGAAGTATACACCGTCTACAATCTTCAAGGCATCAAACTTATGGAAACTAAAGATGTTTCACAACTTGAACAGCTTCCTGCCGGTATCTATATAGTAAATGGACAAAAGATTGCTCTCGGCAAATAATGTTAATATACATATTCAACAAAAGATGCACTCCATTGCGGAGTGCATCTTTTGTTGTCCAAAATGACACAATTTGGCCTGGAAGTGACCCATTATGCTGTAAATAATTGCATTATTAAAGAAAAATGCGCTATATTTGCACAAATTAAAAAATAGCAAAATAATGTCTCTTATCATACCTCGCAAATACAAGCAAAAACTCCTTCCGGAAACTACGGAAGTGGCAATCAAAGATATCAAAGAAGCTTTTCAAGACCGACTTGCATCCGCGCTTAATTTGCGACGTGTAACAGCGCCTTTGTTTGTGCTGTCGGGTACCGGACTAAATGATGATTTAAACGGAGTGGAAAAAGCTGTGTCGTTTAATATCGAGTGCATGGGGCAGCGGCGTGCTGAAGTGGTGCATTCGCTTGCAAAATGGAAGCGTGCCAAGCTTGGAGCTTATGACATTGCTCCTGGTTATGGACTTTACACCGACATGAACGCTATACGTACCTTTGAAAATCTTGACAATCTCCACTCTCTTTATGTTGACCAATGGGATTGGGAGTTGACCATTAATGAAGCGGATCGTAATCTTGAATACCTTAAATCGGTTGCGACAAAGATATACAATGTCGTTCGTGACATAGAGGCAATGATTTATCACAAATTTCCGCATATTACACCTGTTTTGCCTGAAAAATTAACTTTTATCCATGCAGAAGAATTGTTGCAACAATATCCCGACCTTGATGCTAAGGAGCGAGAAGCCGCGGCCTCAAAAAAGTATGGAGCCATATTTCTTATAGGGATTGGAAATCCTCTTTCTAACGGTCAACCTCATGATGGGAGAGCCCCCGACTATGATGACTGGATTACCCCTAATTCTGACGGATATGTCGGTCTTAATGGGGATTTGATTTTTTGGAATCCAATTCTTGAATGCCCATTTGAACTTTCGTCCATGGGAATACGTGTCAATGCAGAGTCTCTTATGGCTCAGTTGAGCCAACGAGGGTGTGAGGATAGGGCCTCTTTGCGTTTTCATCAAGCTCTTATCAATAACGAGTTGCCACTTTCAATCGGAGGTGGCATCGGACAGAGCCGTTTAAGCATGTTTTTGTTGCAAAAGGCGCATATTGGCGAAGTACAAGCGTCGATATGGCCGGAAGAACAAATTGCTGCGTGCGCGGCTGCCGGTATAGAATTGATATAATTGAAATACCTTAATTTATAACTTACTTTAACGCTGTGGGGCTATGTTATTGCACTTGCGGCTTCTTATCTTTGTATATCATAAAACAAAATGTGTGATATATGAAAATAGGAGATAAAATCCCCCGAATACTTGGCATAGATGCCGATGGCAACCAGGTTGATACTGAAAAGTATGCCGGTAAGCCATTGATAATATATTTTTACCCCAAGGATAATACTTCGGGTTGTACGGCACAAGCATGTTCTCTACGAGATGGATATGACAGCCTAAAACAACTTGGATATGAAATAATAGGTATAAGCAAAGATTCGGAAGCAAGCCATCGAAAGTTCGCCCAAAAACATTCATTGCCGTTTACACTTGTAGCCGACACTTCAACAGAAATCAATCAAGCATTTGGAGTATGGCAAAAGAAGAAAATGTGTGGACGCGAATATATGGGAACAGTGCGCACTACATTTGTTACTGATGCTAACCACAACATATCTCACATTATCACAAAAGTAAATACCGGCAATGCAGCCGGACAACTACTTGATTTGCTCAATCCTTGAACATAAAAACACAATAATAAAACTTTAGAAATGGCAAAAACAGAAAAAGCTACGGCAAAGAAAGTTGCTGACGACCCTCGCGCAGCTAAGCTAAGTGCTCTGACACAAGCTATGGATCGCATTGAAAAAAGTTATGGACGCGGAGCTATTATGAAACTCGGAGATGAAGTCGTGGAAGATGTTGATGTTATATCAACCGGCTCTATTGGATTAAATTATGCTCTTGGCGTGGGGGGATTTCCACGTGGGAGAATTATTGAAATCTATGGTCCTGAATCGTCAGGTAAAACAACTCTTGCCATTCATGCAATTGCTGAAGCTCAAAAGAAAGGTGGTATTGCAGCAATCATCGATGCAGAGCATGCATTTGATCGCTTTTATGCCGAGCGTCTTGGCGTAGATGTAAGTAATCTGCTCATATCACAACCCGACAATGGCGAACAGGCATTGGAAATCGCGGAACAATTGATTCGCTCATCTGCGATTGACATTATTGTGGTGGATTCTGTTGCCGCACTGACTCCTAAAAGCGAAATTGAAGGTGATATGGGAGATCGCAATGTCGGTTTGCAGGCTCGTCTCATGTCGCAAGCTATGCGTAAACTCACCGGTACAATTTCACGCACCAATACCACGTGTATATTCATAAATCAATTACGCGACAAAATAGGTGTAATGTTTGGACCGTCAGAAACCACTACCGGTGGTAATGCTCTCAAATTTTATTCATCGGTGCGAATTGACATACGCACAAGTTCTCCAATTAAGGAAGGGGATGAAGTTATCGGACGGCACACAAAAGTAAAGGTCGTAAAAAACAAAGTTGCACCTCCTTTCAAGCGTGCTGAATTTGATATAATGTTTGGAGAAGGTATCTCAAAGTCGGGTGAAATTGTTGACCTCGGTGTGGAATATGGAATTATCAAGAAGAGTGGCTCTTGGTTCTCTTATGGCGATACTCGATTGGCTCAAGGACGTGATGCCACAAAACGTATGATATCCGACAATCCGGAATTAGCTGATGAACTTGAAGCAAAAATAATGGAAGCCATGAAAGATTGTGGCAACAAATCGGCGCAATCACCCAAAATCAATATAACACCTGCATTAGCCAAACCTGTTATAGAAGATATTGATGATGAACTTCCCGATGACTTCTCAATTGATGAGGACATCTGATAAAGTACCCTATATTAAAGGACGGGTTAGATTATTTAGAGTAGGCTGTTAGAATTCAATTCCTAATTTAAATGGTTATGTCAAATATCAGTACTGAGAAATTGGCGCGGATATTAATTGTAGATGACGAACAACTCATAGCTGAATTAACACACATCAACCTCAAAGCAGAAGGTTTTGAGGTTGATGTGTGTAATAGTGCCGAAGAGTGTATAGAAAAGGACATAACAGTCTACGACTTGATTATTTTGGATATCATGATGGGTGCGATGAGTGGAATAACATTAGCACGACGACTTAAGCAGTCGCCATCAACAGCAGATATTCCTATTATATTTTGCTCTGCACGTGGCGATGAAGAGGATATTATTACCGGATTGGGTCTTGGGGCTGCCGATTACATAGCCAAACCATTTTCGATGCGCGAACTTGTGGCTCGCGTCAAGGCTGTGTTGAATCGTAGCCTTATCGGCAAAGGTAAAATGCATTCGAATGAACTTGGATATGACACTTTGATACTCAATCGTAGTACATCACAAGTTTATGTAAATGGAGAGAGTGTAGCATTAACTCACATCGAATCGGAAATGCTCGCGTTGTTTTTGAGCAATAAAAATAGACTTTTCAGCCGAGCAGAAATATTCAATTTGGTTTGGCCGGAGCGAGTTGTTGTTTGTGACCGGACAATCGATGTAAATATCTCGCGTTTACGTAAAAAGTTGGGTGTATATGCTTCGCATCTTGTCAATCGTTCAGGCTTTGGATACGGATTTAAAGAATGATTATAAATGTTACCCACTTGCTATATATCTTCCAGAAGTGAAGCCGGATGCGACGAGGCCGGGCGTGGTTGTCTTGCCGGACCGGTGTATGCTGCGGCAGTGATACTTCCTGATGACTATCATAACTCATTGCTCAATGACTCGAAACAACTTACAGAGGCTAAGAGAGAAAAATTGCGTCCTATAATAGAAACTGATGCTGTAGCTTGGGCTATCGGCATAGTCTCGGCTAAGGAAATTGATGAAATAAATATATTGCGAGCATCCATCCTTGCTATGCACCGAGCACTTGATGGGTTGAAAATTGAGCCGGGAGCAATAATAGTCGATGGTAATAGGTTTGCTCCTTATAAAGAAATCCCATTCGAAACATTCGTAAAAGGAGATGGTCGTTTTGGCAATATTGCGGCGGCTTCTATTTTGGCAAAAACTCATCGTGACGAATGTATGCGCCGATTGCATGAGGAGTATCCTCAGTACGGATGGAATGTCAATAAAGGTTATCCTACAAAATCTCACCGAGTCGCCATATCAAAATATGGAGCATCTCCTTATCACCGCATGTCGTTCAGATTGCTTGATCAGCAATTGACATTGTTTTGATTGAATGAGCTGACAAAAGGATTTTTTATTAATCTATTTGTTTGTTTTCAAACAATCTTATACTTTTGTATTAAAATAATATATCATGAAAAAGTTAAGTTTTATTATTGCAACATTGTTTTTCATTAGCCTATTAGCTAATGCCAAAGACTTTAATTATCCAACACCCGATTATGTTGTTGAATTGTGGCCGGATGGAGCACCTACTGACAATGGCCTCACCGGGGAAGAAATTGACTATGGCGACCATGTGTCTAATGTCACTAAGCCCATTTTATCTATATTCTTGCCCGACCAACCCAACGGCATGGCAATATTGGCATGTCCCGGAGGTGGATATGTCGATGTGTGGAATGGAGGAGAGGGATATAGCTTGGCTGATTGGTATAACCAAAACGGCATAGTTTATGCCGTGCTGAAATATCGTTTGCCCAACGGACATCACGAAATTCCATTGCAAGACGTACATAAAGCTATGGAAATATTAAAAAGTAGAGCCAATGAGTTTGGTTTTAAGTTATTAGGCATTCAAGGTTGTTCAGCGGGTGGACATTTGGCGGCTACTGCGTCAACGCTATATTCTAATGCAGAGCAACGCCCCGATTTCCAAATTTTATTTTATCCGGTAATTTCTTCTGATCTTTCAATCTCCCACAAAGGCTCAGTGCACCGACTTTTAGGTGAAAATCCAAGCCCGGTGTTGATTAACCGATATAGTGCCGATAAGCAGGTTACGTCTGACACTCCGCCGGCATTTATAATGGCAAACAGCGACGACACAGTTGTTCCTGTCATCAATAGTATTAAATATTATAATGCACTTTCAGACAAAGGCGTGAAATCGGCTCTACATGTATATCCGGAGGGTGGTCATGGATGGTTCAGTAGAGAAAGTTTCGCCTATAAAGAACAGTGGCAAAGCGATTTAATGAAGTGGCTTGAACGTATTCGCGAATCATCAAAAAAATAATTGTTTATACAACAACAAATAACCGGGGCTGTGTCAAATAAGACGCAGCCCCGTTATTTTAGGCTATTTGTATCGTGTAGCGGTAGTCGCTATAGGTGTTATCGAGTAAATAAACGTGTAGTCGGCATAGTGCATGCGATATTTTTCTATAGGCAATGCTCCCCAAGAATTTACACATGCAAGTCCCATTTGACGCAAGTCTATGCATAGATTGGTCACATCGCTTGGTTTAACTTCAGGGAAATGACCGTTGCCCTTTTCTATGCCCTCATCAAGTGACTCAATGGTGTAATGCAATGCTGAAGCAGAGAATGGCTTGGGTGATGTAATTTCAATGCCGTTGCCATTGTTGTCGATTACGCGCCACCAACGCAAGTCACAGTGATTGCCGGTTTCCTGTGGACGCACATACGGATAGGGCTGTTGGGTTACCGTCTGACGATAAATGCCCAATGTGGCATCATTGCATCTATCTATATAGTTTTCTCCGGGTCCGCGACCATAGTATTCAAGTGTTTCAAAAGAGGCTGGCATTGGCATCTGCATGCCAAATCGGAAAAATCCCTCATTCTCATGTCGTGGGTCGGTATCTAATTTTTGTTTTATGGTAACTTTTCCATTGGCTTCAATGTTGTAAGTTAACTCCAATTTAGAACAAACATCCGGCATATCGTATGATGCATTTATCACAATGTCGTTTTCTTCAACATGATAATTTAGAGACACAAGATTTATTGTAGGATTGAGCCATGCTCGATAACGCTTTTGTAAGCCGGCACCAAAATCGTTGTCGGTTGGGGCACGCCAGAAATTAGGAGTGATCTTTTCTCCCGGATTTAGCAGTGCAGTGCCATTTACATCGAAATTGAATATGTATCCGTCTTTTTTGTCTATGCTGATGATGAAATTATCTCCGGCAATGTCGATATAATCAGGTCGCTCGTTGATGGTCGGACAAGGGCCTTCGACTTTTGCAGATGGTCTCTCGTTTGCATCATAGGGGCGTAACACCAATTGATTGTGGGCTACGCGATAGTCGGCATCCAACAACGGATTGTTGCTTTTGAGGTGGAATGAGACATTGAGCAACCATTCTCCGGAATTGTCCAAATTGCCTAAATCGAGGTTATACTCTGCCGATTGTTGTGGCATGACATCGAGGTGGTCAATATGACCTGTCTTATTTATGTGTCCGTTATGCAGAAGTTGCCACTTTAGATAATAATTTTCAAGGTTGGAGAAGTAGTTCTCATTGAAGATTCTTATCTTATTGTCTCCCACATGAGTTGTCCAAATGTTCTGATAAATATGAGCAACTTCGTAAGCGTGAGGGTTGGGAACGCGGTCGGGACTTATCAATCCGTTATCGCAGAAATTTATGTCACTTGGGTCGTAGTCGTTAAAATCTCCTCCGTAAGCATATATGTTTACGCCGTCTTTACCTTTCCAATGGATGCTTTGGTCAACAAAATCCCATATAAATCCTCCTTGATATTTAGGATATCGACGCACTAAGTCCCAATATTCCTTAAATCCTCCTTGGGAGTTGCCCATTGCGTGAGCATATTCACATTGGATGAGGGGCTTGTCGTAAACATTGTTGCGTGCATAGTCTTCACACTTCTCATAAGAGTAGTACATGGGACAGAAAATGTCTGTTTTACCATCAGTCCCGGCTTGTTCATATTGCACCGGTCGGCTTGGATCTTCAGCCTTAATCCAGTCATAAGCAGCCTCGAAGTTGGGGCCATATCCAGCTTCATTGCCAAGAGACCAAATAATAATACTTGGATGGTTGAAACTGCGTTGAACGTTGCGTTGGTTGCGTTCCATGTGAGCAAGGGCGTAGGCTTTGTCTTTGGCAAGGGTCTTGTCGCCGTAACCCATTCCATGGCTTTCGATGTTGGCTTCTGCGACCACATATATGCCGTAGCGATCACAAAGGTCATACCAATAGGAGTCGTCGGGATAATGGCATGTGCGTACGGCATTGATATTGAGCTGTTTCATCATCTTTATGTCTTGCAACATGCGTTCGCGCGATACGACATATCCTCCGTCTGGGTCCATTTCATGACGATTTACGCCTTTGAACAATATGGGCTTGCCATTGACTAACACTTGTGAGTCCTTTATCTCAATTCGGCGAAATCCAATATTGACGGGTATCACCTCAAGTGTGTATTCTCCTTTTTTCAATGTAGCTTCAAGACGGTATAGATTAGGGGTTTCTGCAGTCCATTTGTCCGGATTGGTGACGGGCATCGACAATGTTTTGCGACCTTTTATTTTATTTTCTGGTAATGATGCCACTTCGTCTCCTTGAGCATTTGTAAGCTTTAATGATAATGAGGCAGAGCCTTCAATGTCCGCGTCAACGTTGAGCATTCCATTGGTGTAAGTGTCATCGAGTTCTGCCGATACTCGCAGGTCTTTTATGTGAGTCTTGTTGCGGGCATAAAGATAGCTGTCTCGAGCAACACCGTTGAAGCGGAAAAAGTCTTGGTCTTCAAGATATGTGCCGTCGCACCATCTAATCACTTGAAACACAAATAAATTGTCTTCGCCCGGTCGCAAATATTTGGTGAGGTCAAACTCTGCCTCCAACTTGCTGTCTTCGCTATAACCAACATATTTCTCGTTTACCCATAATGACATGCACGAAGATACGGCACCGAAGTGAGCCATAATTTGCTTGCCATTCCATTCGGCCGGAACAGAGATGTAGCGTCGGTAAGTGCCAACATTGTTGTGTTGCGATGGGGGAATGGGTGGCGTGTTTTCTGCATTACCACGCCAAGCATAGCCTATATTGAGATATATAGGGTCGCCATAGCCATTTAGTTGCCACATGCCCGGCACGGGCATTTCTCCCCACGTTAAGTCAGCACCATCTGCTTTCCAAAACTCTCCTTTGGGGGCATCCGTTATGTCTTGAACCCAGTGAAATTGCCAAGTACCATTAAGCGACAAATAGTTGTTGCTTAGCGAACGGTCGTTTTTTGCCGCTTCAGCTGATTCAAATGCAAAGTGATGAGTGTGCATCGGAGCCCGATTGATGGCATTTACCTCGGGATCGAGCCACGGCTGGCTACCGCTACAAATTCCGGTAACAGTCATTGCAATAATACAAGAAGATATAGTTTTTTTCATGATAAATAAGGATAACGAAATTGTGTTGGCAAATATACAGCAAAGAATTGATATTTTATGCATTCGTTTTTAATAAGGTATTCTCTTTCGTTTCTTTGTCGTATCTTTGCAGAGTAAAACGCAATGTAGGTATGTCAATGAATCGCAAAGACTTTGAGATAATGGCTCCGGTAGGGAGCTATGAGTCGCTTTATGCGGCTATAGATGCCGGCACAGATGCCATATATTTTGGTATAGAAGGATTGAATATGCGTGCTCGTTCGTCCAATAATTTTACGATCGACGACCTTCACAATATAGCTCGTGTGTGTTCGAAACATGGCGTAAAGACGTATCTCACTGTAAATACCGTTATTTATGATGGAGATTTAGACACGTGCCATGCCATAATAGATGCCGCAAAAGAGGCCGGATTGACGGCTATAATAGCAAGCGACATTTCAGCAATCCTATATGCTCGTTCGGTAGGCGTGGAAGTGCATATATCCACTCAGGTCAACATTTCTAACATTGATGCGGTGAAGTTTTATGCCCAATTTGCAGATGTGGTAGTATTGGCTCGTGAACTCAACCTTAATCAAGTGAAAGCCATCCATGACGCTATAGTTAGAGATGATGTGCGTGGCCCACATGGTGATTTGATACGCATAGAGATGTTTTGCCACGGAGCATTGTGCATGGCCATCTCGGGAAAGTGTTATTTAAGTTTGCATGAGATGAACTCCAGTGCCAATCGCGGAGCATGTACTCAGATTTGTCGTCGTAGCTACACCGTTAAGGATCGTGAGACTGGCGACGAACTCGATATAGAAAATCAATATATCATGTCGCCTAAAGATCTAAAGACCATCCATTTCATCAATAAAATGATTGATGCCGGTGTGAGCGTGTTTAAGATTGAAGGGCGTGCAAGGGGGCCTGAATATGTCAAAATTGCAGTAGGATGCTATAGCGAAGCCATTAATGCCGTGTGTGACGGAACTTATTGCGAACAGTTGGTGGCCGAATGGGATCAGCGCTTGATACAGATATTTAATCGTGGGTTTTGGAACGGTTATTATCTTGGTCAGCGCCTTGGCGAATGGACTTCAAAATATGGGTCGTCGGCAACGCGCACCAAGGTGTATGTGGCTAAGGGCATCCGTTATTTTTCAAATATAGGAGTAGCTGAGTTTCTCATGGAAAGTGGAGAACTCGCAGTGGGTGATGAGGTTGTTATCACCGGGCCTACAACCGGAGCTTTAATAGTCAAGGTTGAAGAAATACGAGTAGATCTCTTGTCTGTCGACAAGGCTGTAAAGGGCGATAGGTTTTCCATCAAAGTCCCTACAAAAATAAGGCCGAGCGACAAGATGTTTAAATGGGAAGAAACAGCAGTGCTTAAAGCTCAGCGTTCGTTGCAATGAAAAAAACGGTCAAAATAGAGCCTACGGCTGATGGTTCTTCGACGATATATTTGCCTGAACTTGATGAACATTATCATTCGGTAAGGGGTGCTTTGACCGAATCTATTCACGTGTATCGTGATTGTGCCTATCTGCATCATGTTCCCGGGCAATTGCGCTTACTTGAAGTCGGTTTTGGTACGGGGCTAAATGCGGCTGTCACGGCAATGTCTACGACATCTCCGCTTCATTATATCTCTCTTGAACTTTATCCTCTTGATGTCACTGAAATTGACTCTCTTGGCTATGGCGATATTGTAGACAAAACCATCTTGAAGGCTGTCATCGAGGCTCCTTGGGATAAAGCGGTGTCCATTACTCCCATGTTTACGCTTGAAAAACGACAGGCTGATTACACTTTGTGTGACTTGCCTCGGGACATCGATGTAGTCTATTTTGATGCATTTGCTCCCGATAAGCAACCTGAAATGTGGAGCGAGCAATGTTTCTCTCGATTGATAGATGTGATGCGTCCGGGTGCGGTCATGACGACCTATTGTGCAAAAGGAATAATACGCCGTCGACTATCGGCTCTTGGCCTTGTTGTAGAGCGCATACCTGGGCCGGCTAACGGGAAGCGAGAAATATTACGAGCCATTAAGCCTTTGTAAGCATAAATGGCATTTTGGAATGTGTCAAAAAAGCGGCCAGGGGTCTATTTGTCTAATTTTATTTAAACGAGAAACATTCACCCCATGCCATTACAACATAATCGTGTTTTATTGGTCTCATCTTTTGAAATGTCAGCCAAAATGCTTCGCGATGGTCAATTGTGTGTCCCATCTCATTTTCATGACCGGTGATGACATATCGTGGATTAAACCCGTTTACAGCATCAGAAATATTCATTGACCAACAATTTATCAGTAATGCATCTATGGTCGGCTTCTGAGTCTTAACATGGTCAATCCACGAAAAATCAGCTTTATTATATTGGTCGCCCGTATGTGCAACAGTCAGTCTCTCAGGAGTTGTTACAACATATACATTACACATCATATCGCTTTGATGTCCCGGATATATTTTTACATCCAATGATTTTCCATTTTTAAGTTTTATTTGTTCATTCAAAATATTGGTTTCCGAACGAAAATGGCTTATGCCTTCTACTTCGGGGAGAATCTCTGTAGCAGCGACAACCGGTTTTCCCTTTGCCAAGAAACAATCAACTACAAATCTATCGACGTGGTCGCCATGATTGTGTGTCAAAAACAACACATCACACATATCTGTAATGGCCTTAATATGCTCATCGCTTACAATCGACTGGTTGTTGCATGAGCCTCTTACCAAATCAAATGCAATGGTTACAGTCTTGGTTTTTGCAACAAAACCATCATTATAGATTTTGTATATTTTCATTCCGGTGTTTGTGTCCTGGCGTATGTCATCAATAACTTTATCCATTCGCGAGACAACAAACTGCTTAAAAGGTTCGGAATTGTCGTATTTAGTTTCATGTAGCATGGCGTCTAAATTATATAGAGCCAGTCGACGCTCTATAGGCGCTCCCACAGTAGGGGGGAAGTTTGTCAATGCTTCATCGATCAATTGATATATTTGAGTTGCTTGACGCAATAGATAAGCATCTTCTTTGCCCCAATAGGCGACATCTTGTTGAGCAACAGTGGTTTGTGCTATAATAAGTAAAGAAACAAAAGCAAATAGTATCTTTTTCATATTTAGTTAATAATGATTTGTCATGTGCAAATATAATATAAAAAGATTTGTTTTCATGCTAATTGTTTCATTTTATGGTACACAATGACTTTTTGTTTACGTTTACTGACAAAAAAAATAGATTAGGTGACACCTAATCTATTTTTTTAAATTTTATTCAAATTGATCGCTACGTACGATTACTTTGCACTGTCGGTTGGAGTTGCAACCGGAGTAACAACATCGGTGTTGAAGTTGGCCGGTTGGGTTTGTTCTGTCGCAACAGGTGTTACACGCGAACCGGCATTTGTGATGTTGCGAGGCATTACAAATGAAGAGCATATTGCAAGCACACAAATCACAGAAGCGAGAATCCAAGTGGTCTTCTCAATGAAATCGTTGGTACGACGAACACCCATCACTTGATTGGCTCCGCCAAATTGTGATGAAAGACCGCCTCCTTTTGATTTTTGAATAAGCACTACTCCAATGAGGAGGATTGAGGTAATTACAATCAATGTGATTACAAGAGCATACATATTTTAAGCTATTAAATTACGATTTATATTGTTGATTTATTATAAGTTTCTGTAAAAAACGCATTTGGTCTGCAAAGTAAACACTTTTTTCTGGATATTTCAAACTTAAATTGCTTATAATTTCAAAAGCTTTGGCATAACGACCCTGTTTTATGTAAATTTTGGCCAAACTTTCGCTTAGTAGAGAATCGTCCTGAACTTCCGGAGCTTGTACCGGAGATTCATCGGTTTGCGGTTGGGCTTCGTGTGCTGCTGCGGTTTCGCTTGATGGGAAATGGCCGTAATTTTCACGGCTTTTTATGATAAATGCATTGATTAGCTCGTCTTGACTTCCATTTTCGGCTTCCTCTGTCGTGGGCATGCTACGTTCTTCTTCTTGAGCAAGGAGTTGTGCATAATCGGGAGTGGGATTGAATATCAGTTTAGTAAGGATTTCTTCTTCGTGAGGGTCTATAGTCCCATAATTGTCGATAAATGTGGCAATGGCATTGTCGGTTGTTGGTCGGGATGGTGTTTCTTCGTTGGGATAAAAATTTTCGAATCGAGAGTTGTCGGGTTCTATGAGTCGGAAAAGTGCATTGTGTGTACCACAGTTTAATGCAATTCTGCCAACCAGCACTTTATGCCTCTCTTGGGTCATAGAGTCAGCATTGCGTTCCAATTCGAGTTCGGCCGGCAACGTAAAGTAAGGATGCTTTTCAGCCATACAGTCAACCCACTCTGGGTCTATTTTCATTTCCGGGTTGGCCAATAATTTCGATAGATACTGTTTTGTGTCGCTCATGATTGTGTGTTACCAGTTACCCAATGTGGCGTTAAATATCAAGTCTACAAGTTGTTTAGATATTTCTTGACACAATTGATCTTGGACATCTGTAAGCATTTCTGAACTATCAAAATCCTGATATGCCGAAAATGTTTGGTCGACGTCGTTCTTGTCATTTTTCGTGTCGGTGTATTTTATGCGCACGGTAATTGTCAATCGCGTCTTGGATGCATAAGCATCTTCGGTGACGGCTTGCGGAGACAGGGCATAACCGGTGATTTCGCCTTCGAGTTGAAGGTCGCTCGGACCGTCAATTACTTGTAAGCGAGTATTGCGTGCGATGTAGTCAAGTAGATCGTTTTCAAATTGTTGTTGCAAGGGAGGATATACCAATGCTGCTCTAATAGGAAACTCCGACACAGAGATTGTTTTATATACATTGTAATCCAACGCCGCTCCATTAAGTTTGTAACTGACGGAACAACTATGCATAAGAGTGGATAGTGTAATCAATACCGATATTAAAATCGGTGTAACACGTAAGAATGTGCCAACCATAACAATGAGATAATATTTATTCTAAACCATATTCTCGTATCTTGCGATAAAGCGTACGCTCTGAAATTTTCAGCTCTTTGGCAGTGGCTTTGCGTCGGCCTTCGTTGCGTTCAAGGGCACGACGTATGGTTTCTCGTTCTGATGCTTCCAATGTTATGCCGGTTTCATTTGTGGGGATGTCTATAGTTGCCGGAGATGAGACAAGAGACTCTTTGGCATGATGGAGATTGTGCAATGACGGTGTATAACGTACCAATGCCGGTGTGGTATCATCGATCGCTTCGTGGGCTTCGCCATATTCGTTCTGTGTCGACGTGTCGTTGTCTATTTTATTGACTTGTCTACGCAAAGACTCAATTTCCTGACGCATTTGAAATATCATGTTAAACAGCATTTCACGTTCCTGTGCATAGCTGTTATTTGACGATTTTGATGCCAGTGTGGGTGTATATACCGACGCAGATGCCGGTACATATTCTTCCAATATATTGTCGTCTATAGTTTTCCCGGCTTCAAAAAGAGCAATTTGCTCAACTATGTTTTTGAGTTGACGCACATTTCCAGGCCATCGGTAGTGAAGCATTCGACGTTGAGCGTATTCGTCAAATGTAATTATTGGTGTACGATATTTTTCCGAAAAGTCAGATGCAAACTTACGCGCAAGCAAGAGGATGTCGTTGCCTCGATCGCGTAAAGGGGGCACGGTTATGTGTATGGTTGACAAACGGTAGTACAAGTCTTCACGAAAACGTCCCTCTTCGACAGCTTTAAGCATGTCGACATTGGTGGCAGCCACAACCCTGATATTGGTCTTTTGGACAGTAGAAGAGCCTACTTTAAGAAATTCTCCACTTTCAAGCACTCGTAGCAATCGAGCCTGTGTGGTAAGAGGTAATTCGGCAACTTCATCGAGGAAAATCGTACCACCGTCGGCTTCTTCAAAATATCCTTTGCGAGATGCGACAGCTCCGGTAAATGAACCTTTTTCGTGTCCAAAAAGCTCGGAATCGATGGTGCCGTCGGGTATTGCGCCACAGTTTACGGCAATATATTTATTGTGTTTTCGAGCTCCGTTTTGGTGTATGATTTGGGGAAAGAACTCTTTTCCCGAGCCGCTTTCGCCCGTTATCAACACCGATAAATCGATTGGAGCAACGCGTATTGCTCGTTGTACGGCGGCAATGAGCGCCGGAGCATTGCCTACTATGCCCAATCGGGCTTTTACATGTAAAACCTCTGGAGATTGTTCTATCATGTTCATTTTTTTCGATTTCTTAATTCGTAAGTTTTCGATCGCAAGAAGTCACGTAAATCTTCGAGTGACTCATGCTTTTGCAACTCATCAACCGATATTATGTCTCCAATCGACACTCTCATGGTCGAATGGCATTTGCGCCACACTTCGGCAGGCATGCGCAGAGTGCGCAATTGCCAGCATACAACCCCGAGAAAATTAAACCACCAACTATTGCTACCATGCCAATAAATGGGCACAACGGGCACTTTGAGTTGCTGAATTAGGCGTATGATGGCCGGTTGCCATTCGCGGTCTTCAAGTTGTAACCGCCAATTGACTTTACTTACGGCGCCTGCCGGGAAAAAACCAACCGGATGGCCACGACGCACTTGTACGATTGCTTCTTTCATGCCTCGCATCGATACGGCCTTTTTGTCTGGGTCATCGCTCTGATGCGCGTCAACGGCGATGAAGTTGGGTCGCATGGCTCCAATATGATTTAATATCATGTTGACCATTACCTTAAATGTAGGTCTTATCGAGCCAATCATTGCGATAAGCGAAATGCCTTCCAATGCGCCAAAAGGATGATTGCTAACAGTGATAAATGCTCCTTCAGGTAACTGTTCCAGCACTTCTTTGCGGTCGATGTCAAGAGTTATATCAAATTCTTTGAGCAGATTGCAAGCAAAAGGGACTCCCGGATTGTCGCAATAACGAGAGTGGACGTCATTAACTTTATCCACTGACAACCATTTGAATATACGGTTAATCAATTTTTCATGCCCTTTTAACTTTGGAACCATAGCGGTGACATCATCACAATCAAGCACATTTCGTTTGATTGGTGTCTCTATTTTTGTATTTGGGGTAGGTGTTTCTTTATTTTCCATTTAATCAAATCATGCGTGTAATGCAAAATTACAAAAACTACTTTATATGACAAAATGTCAGCATCTTGTCGATTTTAGCCCTCAATAGTAAGCTGTGATTATAACATTAAAAATTTACGATATAATGTTGTCGTTTGAAATTTTTGTTATAATTTTGCATCAATTAAAGGAGTTTGATCCTTTTTACACGCATAATCACATCCCTGTATACACTTTACAATTGAAACGGTGGCCTTGTTGTGAAACAAGGCCATTGTCTTTGCTCCATATACACTTATAGGTTTCATTACAAATTTATTAAACTTTACCTTAAATTTTGTAAATACGGGATAATCAGCGTATCTTTGTATATGTGTATACATATATCATAGCGATATTACTTTATATTATTCACTATTAATAACTTTGAAGTATGAAGAGACTATTTCTCTTATTCACCGCAATTATAGTGGCTTGCACTTATGCATTTGCTGCTATTGATTGTCGTGGCACCGTTGTAGATGAGCATGGCGAACCTATCATCGGAGCCATAATTACAGTGACCGGAGAGGCTCAGGGCGTAGCCACTGATCTCGATGGCAAGTTCTCATTTAATGTTCCTGATGGAACAAAAAGCCTACAAATCAAATATGTTGGTTATAAAACCATCAATGTAGAAGCTGCCCATAACATGGGAACAATCAAAATGGAAATTGAGGCAAATGTGTTAAGTGACGTTGTTGTTACTCAGTCAATTGCACGCACTCGTATGACCCCTGTGGCTATATCACAAGTTGATGCAGCCACAATTGACACTAAACTAGGAAACCAAGAGTTCCCCGAAATCTTAAAGACTACGCCGGGTGTGTGGGTAACCAAAGATGGTGGTGGCTATGGTGATGCAAAAATCAACATGCGTGGTTTCAAGTCAGCCAATGTTGCGATGTTAATCAATGGCATACCCGTGAACGATATGGAATGGGGTGGCGTATATTGGAGCAACTGGGCCGGTCTAGCCGAGGTTACATCTACAATGCAGACCCAACGAGGTCTTGGTGCAGCTATTGTGTCTGTGCCATCGGTTGGTGGAACAATCAACCTCACAACTCGTTCGCTTGATGCAAAGAAAGGCGGTAGCGTGTGGTATGGCATGGGCAATGATGGTCTCAACAACTACGGAGTTATGGTTTCAACCGGCCTAATGGATAATGGTTGGGCTGTTACTGTGCTTGGTAGCCGTAAGTGGGGTGATGGATATGTGCAAGGCACATGGTTTGATGCCTATAACTACTTTATTAACGTTTCAAAACGTATCAATGATGCTCATCAACTTTCATTGACAGCATTTGGAGCACCACAGACACACAACAAACGTAGCTCGCAAGATGGTTTGTCAATCGAAGGTTGGCAGAATGTTCGTAACTACATGGATGGAGATAGTCCTTATAAGTATAATCCCACATTTGGTTACGACAAATATGGACAGGTGCGTTCATCCAACCGTAATAAATATCACAAACCTCAGATTTCTCTCAATCACACATGGCAAATCGATCATAAGTCATCTTTGTCATCGGCAGTATATGCGTCATTGGCATCGGGTGGAGGTTACTCGGGACAAGGTCGTTCTACTACCTACAACGGACAATCGATAAGCTACACTTCTTGGTATGGAGCGAGCAATGGCTCAGTAAACACTATATTCCGTTGTCCTGATGGAACGTTTGACTACGCAGCTATTCAAGAAATGAATGCAAATAGTTCTACCGGCTCCAACATGGTTATGTCGGAATCCATCAACAGCCACAATTGGTTTGGCTTGGTTTCTACCTACAAAAACGAGATAATTCCTCAAAAGCTCAACTTCCTTGCCGGTATCGACTTGCGTTATTACATCGGTAAGCACACTAATGAAATAGTTGACCTATATGATGGTGAATACTATATGGACGATAGTAGCCGAAAGAATGTAAAAGCGTCTAATAATGCTGCCGCAGCCGATCCTAATTGGCGATATCAGAAACTCGGTGTTGGAGATATAGTGTATCGTGACTACGATGGTCATACTCTTCAAGAAGGGGCATATGCTCAAGCTGAATACACCGCATTTGATGGCAAACTCACAGCTATTCTTGCCGGTTCGTTAAGCAATACAAGCTATTGGCGTGTCGACCGTTTTTATTACGACAAAGACCACGAAAAGTCCAAGACTGTAAACTTTATAGGTGGGACAATAAAAGGTGGTGTCAACTATAATATCGACCGCCACAATAATGTCTATGTCAATGCCGGTTATATAAGCCGTGCTCCATTCTTCTCCGGTGGAGCCTTCCTTAGTTCTACTGTAAGCAATGCTACCAATCCCGATGCAGTCAACGAAAAAGTTGCTTCATTTGAAATCGGATATGGATATCATTCGCCTCAGTTCTCGGCCGTAATTAACGGTTACTACACTAAGTGGATGGATAAGACTACCACCAGAAGTGAAGAAATGTCTAATGGTGACCGTTATTTCTTTAATATGCAAGGCGTAGACGCTCGTCACACCGGAGTAGAAGTCAACTTCACCTATCGTCCAACCAATTGGCTTGATGTTGAAGGTATGTTCTCAATGGGAGATTGGGTGTGGGACAGCAATGCCACAGGATATTTCTATGATAGTATGGGGCAGCCTCTTGCCAATATTTCTGATGGTGCAATTGCATCCGGTATCATGGCAGAGGATCATGCAAAAGCAACCCTCAATCAGAAGGGTGTGAAAGTGGGTGGTTCGGCACAGACTACTGGAGCTATCGGGGCGACATTCCGTCCATTCAAGGGCTTCCGTATCGGCGCCGATTGGACGTTTAGCGCGCGCAATTATAGCGACTTCAGTGTGTCTACATCGAGTTTCTCAGCTGGCAATGTTATCGACGTAGCTCCCTTGTGGCGTATTCCTTGGGGTAATCAACTTGATCTATCGGCAAGCTACCGCTTTAAAATGGGAGGAATGGATGCAACTCTTTATGGCAATGTCAACAATCTCTTTGACCATTATTACGTGATGGATGCCTATACTTCGACTTCCGAAACCGGCACATGGAGCAATGCCTACAGAGTGTTTTACTCTTTTGGTCGCACATATTCACTTCGCCTCAAAGTCAACTTCTAATCTCACTATTATAGCATAATAAAAATGAAAAAGAATATATTAAACACTTTGTTGCTCGGGGCGTGCGTGGTGTCGCTGACTGCTTGCGACGACAATAGTTGGAATGACAATCTTGATGGTTTTGACGGTAATACCCCAATAACCGAAGTCAAAACTATCGACTATACTTTGACAGATGCCGACTATTCGGCCATCGCCAAAAACAGCACAAATATAGCGCTTGCCGGGGAAGAGTTAGCTAACGCTCTCAAAGCCGTAGGAAATCAGCATTATTTCACGCCTGAAATTCAGGCTAAAGATTATATCCCAGCATTTTTGGGAAGCACATCTTTCCCTTACTTTATCCTTGATAACGGTTCGTCGGTAAAAGTCACTTACAACATTACAGAAAATCTGCCTGCTGAAGTTTCGGCGATTGCCGCAGCTGAGGAATACAAAGTGACTGTAGATAATTACAAGGCTGTGTGGGGTAGCGATGACGACTATATTGCTGCATTTGCTCCGTCACATTCAGCTGAGAATAGCATTCCTGGCATTTTGGCTGGTCAATATCCCGATGCTCAAGCCGGTCAATATGCCATTGTAAACTATAAGGCATCGGCTCAAGAACCGGTATTTGGCAATGCCGGAGAAAACGAGACGCCTTATACTCACATGCTGACAACTCAAATCTTAAGCGGTCGAAAATATATGTTTGTGGCCGACGGCAATGCCGCCAAGACAACCGAAGAAAGCAAGGGTTACGGCTACCTCGATGTCATGTCGGTGGGCGAAGACGATGGAACCGGACTGAACGTTGCAGAATCGTCGGCATTGGAATTTAGATTTGTATCGACGGAAGGCGGTTACCACATAATCGACTGTTACGGTCGCTACATGTATATGACCGGTACGTACAACAGTTTCAATCTCAGCACAGAAATGCCGGAGAGTGGAGCAGTGTGGAGTGTTTCAGCCAATGAAGACGGAGCGATGGTGGTTACCAATGTTGAAATGGGCAAAACCATTCAATATAGCGCACAGTATAGCACGTATGGCGTTTATCCCGATGTTCGAGGCATTTATCCGATATTCTACGAAAATGTTTATTCGGTTTCGACTGTTAAGACTCAATCGTTGTCACGCGCAGCTCTTGCTATGGTGCCCACTACCGATGCATGCGCCGTGTATGCTTATGATGGCTCGGAATGGAGTTTGGCAGAAGGAGTGAAGATTTTGCAACCGGCCGATTATGTCGCAATGGGACAATCTTATGGTAGCTTGTCTGACCCCGAAACTTACCTGCCAATATATCTCAAGCAATCACTTCCATATGCTCAAGCAGAGGATACAATATTTGTTGCTTACAAATATTATGATGGCTCGACAACGTCTTATGTTTGCGACCAATATGCTTACAATGGAACGGAGTGGATTGTCAACAATGGTGTCGTTGAGGAGTCGGCACGTTTTGTGCTCAATAGTGGCAAATGGATGTTTGACCCATGTGTGACACTTAATTTACCATATGACCGTAATAACGAAACTGCCAAACTGTATTATCAGACTTGTGTAAACTGGGTATACGAGAATATTGACAAGCCACTTGGCTCGACATCCATTACTGAAGGTAAGTATTATGTGTCAAAGTATGGCAACAATGACTATTATTGTGGTGCATCGGCTTACTACAACAACGTCGACCTTCGTGGTTCAAAGGCTTATGCTCAATATCCCGACGGATTTGCAGAAATAACAGCTAAATATGACATGGCTACTACCGATGGTCAACGTGGTGCAGAAGCCGAAATCTCAGAATTGATGAAGCAACGTTTCTGTTACGAAGTAATGCCAGGAGCATTGGAAATACTGCATCCCGAAGCTAATGTCATAGAGGGTCTTGATGTAATATACACCATTACATTAGTGGCTTATGAAACTGTGCAAAAAGACAACGGAGACTACACTGATCTTGCTAACGAATACACTATGCGTTATCGTGTAATAGGCAAGGCTCAATTTGAGTTTATCGATTGCACTTGGTTTAAGTAGATTGTCATCTTTTAATATAATGCAGAAGGGGAGGTGCGACACCTCCCCTTCTGCTATTTACATCATAGTCATCAAGTTATGATTTCTGAAATTCAGAAGGGGACATTCCGGTTAAATGTTTAAAGTATTTTCCAAACGATGATTGGTTGGAAAAGTTTAGCTCATAGGCTATTTGTTGAATGTTTTTACCGGAGAAACGTAATAGATTTTTAGCGGCAATAATCACATATCTGTCAATCCATTCGGCCGCTGAATGACCGGTAATCTCTTTGATTATAAGAGAAAGATACTTTGGCGAAATAAATAATTTATCAGCATAAAATCCAACAGAACGTTCTGAGAGATGATATTTGCCAACCAACATAATGAAATCACGAACATAGGTGACTCGTCTTGATTGAGGCTTCGCGTCCAGCTCCTCATTGTCTAAATGCTTAGTGCGAAATGCCATCATTTGATAAGCCAAAGATGCTATCAGATTGCGTGCAATGCTACGTGTGTACATTGTCGCAGTATTAGAGTCTGAATTAGATTTTGCATTAAAATTTAATAGTTCAAAATAGCGTTGCATAATCTCAAATTCTGTATCATCGAGATGCAATATTGGAGATTTTACAGAGGTCATGTGTTTAACATTGATAACATTGGTATCAATGTTTATATCTGTCATAAACTCTCTCGACACAAATAGCGTGTATGCCTCAAAATCATCTTTATTTTTATCGTTAACGCGCATTATAACATCCGGTGTCATCACAAACAATGACTTTGCTCCAATTTCATATTCTTCTAAATTATATTCCAATTTGAATTTACCTTTTAAGCAAAGCAAAATCATAAGACCGCTTAAACGCCATGCACTTGTGTTGTCGGGTGGTAGGTCGGCGCATGATGATACTCGTGAAAAAATATAATCTTTACCATAACAACTAAAATCTTCCGAATACTGTTGCACTTGCGTCAATTGTGACAAATCAACTAACTTTTCCATTCTTATAGTTTATGAATTTTCATTTTAGGCACAAAAATACTCTTTTTGAATCATTTGGTAAGCAAATAATCTTATTTTGTGGAAGTTTTGACCAACAAACCTGACTTCAATTCTAATAAGACGGCTCTAATGTCGTTTTTGCATCATTTGAGATTTGGTTGCATCTATAGGTGAGAGGGATGTTATAACCGGCAATAGTGACAAATTTTCTTATGGTTGCATATTCAACCAAGTTTTACTACTTTTGTCGCCCATATTTTAAATTAAAAAAGTCATGACAAAAAGCAAGATTTACACATGTACAGGCGACTCAGGCGCGACATCCCTTGTCGGAGGTCAGCGCGTCAAAAAGACCGATATTCGCATAGAAGCGTATGGCTCAGTTGACGAACTGAACGCCAATATCGGTGTGCTTGCGGCTATTCACAATCTCGACCATGAATATACCGAGTTGTTACGAGTCATACAAAATAAACTTTTCAACATAGGAGCATATTTGGCGACACCCAATAACAACAATGCAAAAACCGAGGCCAAGGGTCTCGGACATTCCGATATTGAAAGAATCGAACTCGCCATAGACCAAATTGATTCACAACTGCCTCCACTCAACAATTTTGTCTTGCCGGGCGGAACTCATCGCGCTGCCATAGCCCATGTGTGTCGCACAATGTGCCGTCGCTGTGAACGACGCATTATCGCTCTTGCCGACACTACCTATGTCGACCCGGTGGTAATAAAGTATATCAACCGACTGAGCGACTTCCTTTTTGTTTTTGCACGATTTAACAATGTCGCCAATCAATTTGACGAAATATTTTGGAATAAAGATTGTTAGATACAGGAAAATACGCTAATTTCGCAGAAATTTTTACTATCACTACGATTAACCATTAAAAACTATCAGCAATATGTACTGGACTTTGGAATTGGCATCAAAGCTTGAAGACGCTCCCTGGCCTGCGACAAAAGAAGAATTAATTGACTATGCTATGCGCTCAGGAGCTCCGCTTGAAGTTATCGAAAATCTTCAAGAAATGGAGGACGAAGGCGACACTTATGAGTGTATCGAGGACATTTGGCCCGACTATCCAAGCAAAGAAGACTTCTTCTTCAACGAAGACGAGTATTAACAGCCGACCATAAGATTAAAAAAACCATCAGCGGGACATCCCCGCTGATGGTTTTTTATAGTAGAACGGTGTGATTGGTTTGTCCAATATACTCACTTATGCTATATTCTTTTAAATTAAAACCTATATGGCTTCTCATTTGTTAGGGAGAAAATGATTATATTTGCAGTATATAATGGCATAAAAGTTGTCTCCAAATAACAATTATGGGTAACAAATATCAGATTCCGTATATCAATGCCTGCATAAGAGCATTCGCCAAGAGATTTAAACTCTCGGCACAAAGTGCTTTTGAATACCTATATAATTTTAAGGGGATTCACTTTCTTATAGAGTTTTACGATATAGAGCATTTGCAGTCAATTGACGATGCTGTGGATGACTTGATTGTTTGTTGTCAAAACAATGGAGGAACGCTCAGATGAAGCTTTAACCCCCAAAGTCAAGATTTCTTCGTAAATTTTACACCAGAAATAATGAACTTTATTAAGATGAGATTGGAAAAAGAAGTTAAATAATAGACCTATTTGCGGGTATTGGAGGAATTAGATGTGGACTTGAGACAGCCCTTTTAGAAGAGGTGTATATTCCCAAATGTGTGTTTACATCTGAAATCAAACCTCAAGCTATATCAATTCTCTCTCAAAATCATCCTGATGAAGTCGTTACTGGCGATATAACGCAAGTCGATCCAACTACCATACCCGACTTTGATATATTGTGTGCCGGATTTCCTTGCCAAACATTCAGTTCTGCAGGGAAAAGACAAGGGTTTGCTGACACTCGCGGAACAATGTTTTTCTATGTAGAGAAAATCATAGAAGAAAAAGTTCCTGCCGGTTTTATTCTTGAAAATGTGGAAGGACTTGTTAATCACGACAAGGGCAATACTCTTCGTATTATTATGGAGCATCTGAATAATCTTAAACACAACGGCAAACCAATTAATTATAAAGTAAGTTCACTACTGTCCAATAAAAGTAAGTTAATCGCTCTTTGAAATAATTGAAATATAGTCTATTAAGTAGGTTTTTTAAATGAAACGGACTTGAATCTGTAACTTTGCAGGCAAAATCATTTGACTGCTATGTTTCAGGACCGATACGTTTTTGCACAACTTACTGCTTTCCTAAATAGAACTCAGTTCAACAACTATGTTCGCAAGTATGATGGCAATCGTTATGTGAAGCAATTCACTTGTTGGAATCAGATGCTTATTATATATTCGATAGAGCTTACGACTCCTTCAAGGAACTCTATAAAATACATCTTACAGATTCCTTTTATGTAGTCAGAGCCAAAACAAACCTGAAATATAAGATAGTCAAATGGAAGCGAAGAATGCCAAAGAATGTACTGACAGATGGGGAAGTAAAACTTACTGGTTATCTCTCCGAAAAGAAGTATCCCGAATCATTTAGACTCATTCGTTACTACGATGATGAAGATGATCGAGAGTTTGTCTTTTTAACGAATTCAATGCATCTTTCTGCACTGGATGTCGCAAATCTCTATAAGAAAAGATGGCTGGTAGAGTTGTTTTTCAAATGGCTCAAACAACATCTTAAAATAAAGAGGTTTTGGGGTACGACAGAAAATGCAGTCCGCATACAAATCAGTGTGGCTATTATCACTTATTGTCTTGTAGCTATCGTCCAACATGACATGCAACTAAAACGCTCAACTTATGAAGTTTTGCAGATTCTTGGCATCTCATTGACGGATAAGACTCACTTGCGAGACCTATTTGATAAGACTAATTTCAACAATGTCAAAGAACTTGATTATCCTTATTTTGAAGGACTATTTGATTAATTATTAACTCGTCCAATTTATATTGGACACTAATGTGAATGTTTAACAGATTTCATTTCTGCATTAGACTATGTAATTAAAACATATCCTGCTACTTCTCAAATCGGGTTGACATGGAGGAATAAAGTCGCAAAAAGTTATAGGGAGTATTACGGTAAAGACCTTAGAATCCCTTTGTGGCAAGATGTCGCTGAAAAATATAATTGGACTTCGCTATAACTACCGATGAATCGTACTGACAAAATAGTGCTTCATGGCGATTGCTATCAACTGCGAATCTTTACTCTGAATAGTAAGTCGGTCGCACAAAAGTGCAAAGGATTGATAATGATGATATCATAAGTAACAACCAATATTTTTATTGTTTGATATTAATCTTACAATTTAAGACTCAAATAATTTCTACTATTGTAGAAAATAACGTTATGTTTGGGGGTGGCGTTTCTTTAAGGAAAAGTCAAAGCGTAATCCTCCATTGGGGCGATTTGATGCAGTAATTGTGCCGCCGTGAAATATAACGGAGTGTTTAACGATGGCAAGTCCGAGTCCGGTGCCTCCTTTTAGACGGGAGCGCCCTTTGTCAACTCGATAAAATCGTTCAAAAAGATGAGTTAACTGGTCGTCTTTGACGCCTTTCCCATCATCCTCAAAGCGTATGTGGCATTGTTCCTCGTTGTTTTCGAGTAGAGAGATATAGATATTTTTACCTTCAGAATAGGCGATGGCATTTTCTGTAAGATTACTAAAGATAGAGCCGATCAATGATGTGTTGCCGTCAATTGCGACCTCTTCGCAAAAGTCGGTGTGTATCATCAAGCGTTCTTCTTCGGGCATTACTTCCATCTCCTCGACAATCTCTTTTATAATATGATTTACGACAACTCGTTCGCGATTGATTAGCTGTCCGCCATCTTCCATTCGAGTTATAAGAGATACGTCATTTAGCATACGACGCAGGCGCTCGTTGTGAGTATAGCAACGCTCGATCAATTCTTGTCGTTTTTCATTGCTTAAACTGATTCCCGACAGAAGTGTTTCAAGGCACACTTGAATCGAGGCAATGGGTGTTTTTAGCTCGTGGTTGATGTTGTTTGTAAGTTGTCGTTTTAAGCGGTTTTTCTCTTGTTCGGCTTCGTAGTAGTTGACTCTCTCAATGTCTTTGCCAAGTTTTCGAGTAGTGAAGTAAGCCAAGATGCTCATCGCAAGGCTGATTGAAATCATTACCGCGAGAAACGACCAATCGGCAGCAAGCAGGTCGTGCAATGTATTTGAGTATGGGATGGCAGTGCGTATGATGACCCTGTCGCCTCGTGTAGCAGAGTAGAAGTATTCTCGTCCGTCACTGGCCGATTGCCTTCCTATGTTATAGCCCTCTCCTCCGGCTAAAGCATTGACTATCTCAGGACGATTGCGGTGGTTGTCAAGAAAGTCGGGTGAAATAAAATTATCGTAAACGACAGCGCCCGAAAGTGTGATGATCGAAATTCTTAACTCGTCAAAGGGCTTGTCGTGCGTAGCAATGTAATCATCATATGGCAGCCCTTCTTCGACGGTCTCGAGCAAGTGGCGGTTATAGAGTTGAAGCTGGCTATTCAAAAATTCGGATTTATATTCCTTTTCACGTAAATATTGGAATACGACAAAACATAGTACGATTGCCCACGAAAAAGCAAGCAACATAAAAAATAGCCGTTTATGAAAGGATATTTTAATCTCGGAAGCCATAACCAAATCCCGAACGAGTTACAATGTAAGATCCGTATATCCCAATTTTGGAACGCAGGCGTGTGATGTTTACATCAATTGTGCGGTCTAATACTACGACCTCATCACTCCATACTCGACTTAACAATTGCTCTCGCGAACATATTTTTCCCCGATGAGAGATGAGATAAACCAACAAGTCAAACTCCTTGCGGGTGAGTTTAACCTCCTCGCCATCTACCAGACAACGCTTAAATTCCAAATCAACTCTTAAACCTTCTACTTGAATGACATTAGGCTTTTCGGTTGTAACAGTCGAGACTTTATGCGAGGAAGATCGGCGTAAAACACTCTTAACTCTGGCAACGACATTGCGGATAGTGTAGGGTTTCATTATATAGTCATCAGCACCGAGATTGAGTCCCATCACCATGTCATCTTCGTTATCTCTGGCCGTGCAGAATATAATCGGAATATCTGCAGTCGCAATATCGGCTTTAAGCATCTTAGCCATCTTTATGCCGCTAATTTCTCCCATCATAATATCAAGCAGAATGAGTGAATATCCTTTCAGATTATATGTCAATGCTTGTTCTGCACTGAAAGCTATATCAACGTCGTAACCTTCATTCTCAAGATTAAGTTTCAGCACCTCGCATAGAGTTTCCTCATCATCTACAATCAATATACGATTTGTTGCCATATCCCTTTTAATTTCAATAGTGTACAAAATTAAAGAGATTTGTCGAGCAATGAAACCCATATGCCAAGATTTAATAAAAATGTAATATTTTACTCACAATCAGCATTTCACGAAAGCCTAATTTTTTTGAAACATTTATGAAATGTATTCCCGATACTTTTGCAGTGTCAAATTTTAGTAGACATAAAAATGAAAACAAAAGTAATCTTGGCAGGCATTTTAGCTTGCATCAGCATCACTGCACAGGCGCAAGATGCCAAATCACAAGAGCCAAAAGGCAAAGCGATTGTACAAGTGTTTGGAAACTTCCACACCGGTTTTGGAGCAGAAAATGATGACAGAGGTTTTGAGTTGGAGCGCAGTTATCTTGGTTATGAATATAACTTCGGCAATGGTCTCTCAACAAAGGCTGTAATGGATATTGGCAAATCGTGTGATGTTTCCGATTATCAACGCATTGCCTACATCAAGAATGCGATGCTGTCATGGAAAAAAGGAAAGTTGACGCTCAATGGAGGTTTGATTTCGACTACTCAATTCAACTTTCAAGAAAAATTTTGGGGATATCGCTACATAATGAAGTCTTTTCAAGACTAATATAAGTTTGGTAGCAGTGCCGATTTGGGTCTCTCTGTTGCTTACAAGTTTACCGATCGGGTATCGGCCGATGCTATAATTGTAAACGGAGAGGGCTACAAAAAGATTCAGAAAAATGATGGACTCAATTATGGTGTAGGGGTGACGCTTATGCCTGTCAAAGGTTTCCAAATCCGTTTGTATGGAGGATTGAACGAATGTGGAGAAGATGGGAAGTCGGATATTACAAACTTTGCAGCATTTGCAGGATATAAACATGAAAGGTTTACAATCGGGGCTGAATATAACTATATGTGGAATGCCTCATATAAAGAAGATGCTGACCAAAATGGCTATTCAATCTTTGCATCGGCTAAATTATCAAAGATGGCAGACCTTTATGCTCGTTATGACGACTTGAACTCTAATAATGATTGGAACATAGCAAAAGATGAGTCTGTGGCAATCCTCGGAGCTCAGTTCAAGCTTGGTAAGTATGTGAAGGTTGCCCCCAATTTCAGAATGAGCATGCCAAAGGCAGATGGCGTTGATGATGGTTACTCGGCATATGTCAATTGCTATTTCGGATTTTAACAGAATAAACTTTTTAAAACAGAATAATATATTATGAAAAAGATTTTTTCGTCGGTAATGACATTGGCTATAGCCGTTGTATTGGTATCTTGTGGAGGTAACACAAACAATGGTGGTCGTAAGGCACAAGAACTTTCAGGAGCCGGAGCAACATTCCCTTTGCCGTTTTACAACGTGGTTTTCGAGGAGTTTGCTGAAGTAAATGGCGATGCCGTAGCATATGGTGGCATCGGCTCGGGTGGCGGTGTGCGTAATTTGAATGATAAGATTGTGGATTTTGCAGGTAGCGATGCATTCCTCTCGGACAAAGAGATGGCAGAGATGGCTCCGGTAGTGCATGTGCCAACTTGTATGGGAGCCGTGGTTGTCGCTTACAACCTTGATGGAGTGGATAATTTGAAACTTACAGGCGAACTCGTTGCCGATATATTTGCCGGCGAAGTGAAAATGTGGAACGATGCCCGTTTGACAGAGTTGAATCCGGATGTAAAACTACCCAATGAGCCTATCATCCCTGTATATCGCTCAGATGGTTCGGGGACAACATTCGTGTTTACCGACTACTTGTCAAAGATTAGTCCTTTGTGGGCATCAAAGTATGGTGCAGGCAAATCGGTAAATTTCCCTTCAGGTCAGGCTGCAAAGGGTAATCCCGGTGTGGCAGGAGTGATTTCTCAGACTAAGAACACCATCGGCTACGTAGGTTCGGAATATGCCTTTGCTCAAAAAATCCCTTATGCAAGCATTAAAAATGCTAATGGCGAATTTGTGTCGCCTTCAGCAATCAGCATTTCTGCTGCTGCATCCGGTTCTATTCCTGCCGATACTCGCACTTCGATTACCAACTCAAATGCGCAAGGCGCTTATCCTATATCGACTTTTACTTGGATTATTATCTATAAGGAACAAAAATATTCTGACCGTAGTAAAGAACAGGCAATTGCTACACTCGACTTGTTGCAGTATATCCTTTCTGACGAAGCTCAAAGTATCACTTCCGAGGTTCATTATGCTCCGCTACCACAAAAAGCCAAAGAGTTAAGTCTTACTAATTTAAAAACTATAACCTACGACGGAGAGGTAATCTTAAAGTAACATAGAATATAACTATGAACGATAAACTATATAAAGTCCTATTGTTTATAGCTACATTAGTTATGCCGATAGTATGCGGGGGCGTTGTATACGCCCTCGTTACTGACGCTTATGATGCTTTTGAACATTTTGGATTTATCCAATTTCTCACCTCTGAAGAGTGGAGTTATACCGAGGGAGCTGAGCAGTATGGAGCGTTGCCATTCATTACGGGTACGCTGATGACCACGCTGTTGGCTTTGTTTTTTTGCATACCGTTTTCGCTACCCGTAGCTCTATTTGTCGGAGAATATTTTAAAGGCACAAAAGTAGCATCGATACTAAGTACTGTAACCGACCTTTTGGCCGGGATACCATCTATAATCTATGGTCTATGGGGATTTTACACGTTGCGGCCACTCATCATGGCTCTCGACATATCGCCACAAGGGTCGGGAGTCTTGACTGCTTCGTTGGTTTTGGCCATTATGATTGTACCCTACGCGGCATCACTAAGTGCTGAATTTATAAAAATGGTTCCAAATGATCTTAAAGAAGGCGCTTATAGCCTGGGGGCAACACGAGCCGAAGTGGTATGCCGAGTGGTATTCCCGGTCGCAGGTTCGGGTATATTTTCTTCTTATATATTGGCTATCGGTCGAGCATTAGGAGAAACGATGACCGTAACGATGCTTATCGGAAATACCAATAATATTCCTAATTCGATTACATCAACAGGTAATTCAATGGCATCAATCATTGCAAACCAATTTGGCGAAGCATCCGATTTGCGGTTTTCATCTTTGATTGCAATAGGTCTTGTGTTATTCCTTATTACTGCGGTAATCAATATGATAGGAAAGGTGATGATTAAACGTGCAAGAATATCATAAATTATGACTCATCTAAAAATAAAACACCGTTTGGCTCAAGATAAAGCCATGTTATGGGTGGTGTGCTTGTTTGCGGTTCTCACAGCCGTGCCATTATTTGCCATCTTGGGAGAAGTGCTATTGCGTGGTTATGATCAATTTTCATGGTCTTTTTTTACAGAGCCTACGCCAACTGCATATAAAGCAATGAAAGCAATTGAAGCAGGAAAGCCTATACCGGGAGGTATTGCCAACGGTATTATAGGAACAATGATTATGCTTGGCATTGCGGCTATTGTAGCTATTCCGACCGGTATTTTATGTGGCACATATTTGGCAGAAAATCCTAAGAAACGCTTTGCTCAAATCGTGAGCTATCTTACTGATTTGTTGCAGGGCACTCCCTCTGTGATTATTGGTATTGTAACCTATATTTGGGTGGTAGTTCCAATGAAGGGCTACTCGGCAATTGCCGGGAGCGTTGCTCTGTTTGTTATGATGCTCCCCCTCATAATCCGTTCTACGGAAGAAACACTCAAAATATTGCCTCAATCACTCAAAGAGGCCGGCTTGGCTCTCGGAGGCAATCGTGCCCGAGTAATGCTTAAAGTGCAACTTCCCGCGGCATTTGGCGGCATCTTTACCGGTGTATTGCTTGCTATATCGAGAGTGATAGGTGAAACAGCACCGCTTATGTTTACCGCTCTGGGCTGTTCGTTCATTCGCTTTGCTATAGACAAGCCCATATCTGCCGTACCGTTGCTTATATGGGAGTTTTTCAATGACCCAAATCTTCAAGAATTGATTTGGGGAGCGTCACTTTTCTTATTATTATTTGTTCTTACTTTGAATCTCACAGCAAAATATCTTGCGAAAAAATGGAATCAATAACACCAATATTAGAATTTAAGAAGACTTGTGTATCATATACTAAACAGACTATGGCAGTAAAATATGTATCGGCTGCCATTGAACGTAATACTATAACCGCCATAATGGGACCGTCGGGATGTGGTAAATCGACACTGCTACGTGCTGTGAATTTAATGCACAACCTTTATCCCAATATCCGAGTAGATGGTGAAATCTTGTTGAATGGAGAGAATATTCTCTCTATGGAACCTATTGATGTGCGTCGCCGTGTGGGTATGGTCTTTCAACGTCCGGCTCCATTTCCGACAATGAGCATTACGGATAATGTTCTTGCCGGATATGCATTAAATGGTATCCGCTTGTCTAAAAATGAAAAAGACGCGACTGTAGAGCGTTGCTTAAAGAGCGTCGCCCTATGGGATGAGGTAAAGGATGTGCTTAATAAAAAAGGCACTTTTCTCTCGGGTGGTCAGCAACAACGGTTGTGTATTGCGCGAGCCTTGGCTATGAAACCTGATGTTTTATTGATGGATGAACCGACTTCGGCTCTTGACCCGATAGCAACTGCCCACATTGAAGAGTTAATGCAAGAACTTCAAAAAGAAGTAACAATATTAATTGTTACACACAATATGGGGCAAGCAATGCGCATATCATCTAAATCTATGTTTATGTATTTGGGCGAGTTGGTAGAATATGGCGAAACGGCTACAATGTTCTCCAATCCTACTGACGAACGCACCAAAGCATATTTAACCGGTAAAATCGGATAAATGATTTAGTCCTTACATAAAAACAAATATAAACAAGTCAAAATATATAAGCCAACAGCAGGATAATCAATAGTTATCCTGCTGTTTTATATTTGATAAAACGGTTGCCTCAAAATTATGTAATTGATAAGTGGTAGCTAATGATACAGAATCATCATTTTTCGTATAGATTGTATCCATTCTCCAAATATCGATAAACATTTTGACGCGGGCGAGGGATTCTCGGAGGCTGTTTTTTATGCGTTTGAGAAGTATTGGAGGTGTTTTGGCATTATATCCAATCGCATGAATTCCATATATGTCCGCAAGGTATAGGGCTCGCTCATTATGGTATTTCTGTGAAATCAGAGTCAGATTGTCAAGCCCATAAATATTTTTAGCTGTAGCAATGGAGTTTGCGGTTCTCGTTCCTTCATAATCCAATATGATTCTGTCTGTCGGCACCCCACGAGCTGCTAATGAGTCACAAATAGCTTGAGGCTCATTACAACCATATTTCTGAGTTTGAGTGTAATCACCACCACTGGCAATAATAAAATCTATCTTACCTGCATTATATAGTTCTTCTGCAGCTTTAATTCGATTATCAAAGTAGTAATTGTGTCCTCCTTCAGGAGTTATTGGTGAGGTTGCCAACAACAGACCGACTTTATTGTGTGGGACATCCGTAACTTTATCAAATAAGCGGTTAGATGCGTTGGTTGAAACTATAAGATAACAAGTTCCGATTAGTGCAGAAAGTACAAGAATTACCGAAATACACACGACTATTACGTTTCTTTTAATATCCATCGTTAGTTTGATTTTAATGTGGTTAAAGCTTATCGTCCAACTCTAAATATTCAGTACATGAGTTGTTGTACATGTATACCATTATGACCAATAAGGTAAATGGCTATAATGAGTTTTAAAAAAGAAACCGCTAATGTGATTCTGTTTTTACAAATTTACTCAACCTTTTTTGAATATTTTAGTCTATTTAGGAGATTGATTGAATATCAACATAATTGATGGAAAGGATAGACCTGTAACAAACAGGGAGATTCACTTTTTGGAATGGGATAGTATCTCTATTCGAATCAATATAGAAGAACGGTAAAAAACTTTATATTTCATTTGTTTGTTGTAACTTTGCAAGCATGAAAGTGAAGTCTGTTATAAATGCAATTGTCAAATATTTGTTGCCCATATTGCTGAGCGCATTGCTTTTTTATTATCTCTGCACGATGATTGATTTCACCGAGATGTGGCAACAGATTAGCAGATGCAACTTTTTGTGGATTGGTGCGGCATTGTGTGTCAGTGTTTTTTCTCATGTCTTTCGTGCTATGCGGTGGCGCATTCAACTCCAAGCTCTCGATATCGACACTCCATTAGCTCCACTAACTTGGAGCATATTTGGCACTTATGCCATCAACTTGATATTTCCCCGTCTTGGAGAAGTGTGGCGCACAGGCTACATTGCCCAACGCCAACGGGCGGCGTTTTCAGTAGTCTTTGGCTCGATGGTAGCCGATAGGCTTGCCGACACAGCGACTGTATTACTGATCACTTTGGCTACATTCTTTATTGCAAGACCTGCGTTTATTTTGTTCGCTGATAAGTATCCCCAAATTTACCAAGGTATCATCAACATGATTGAATCTCCTTGGCTATGGATTGCTGTGGTGATTATAATTATCTCTTTTTGGTGTATTTTTGTAGCTAAAACACAACACTCCCTCATTATACGTACACGTCGTGCCTTATATGACCTATGGCATGGTTTTGCCGGAGTCTGGAAAATTCACAACAAAGGAAAATGGCTTGTGTTGACTGTGGCAATATGGGGATGTTATTTTTTTCAGAACTATTTGACGTTTTTTGCGTTTTCATTTACAGCCGACTTGGGCATAATAAGTGCGCTTGTGACATTTGTTCTGTCGAGTATTTCCATGGGAATCCCAACCAATGGAGGCCTTGGAGCATGGCACATGGCAGTGATTTTTGCACTTGGGCTATATGGCGTTGATTTTGATTCGGCAGCGGCGTTTGCAATGGTCGTATGGGGAACGCAGACCTGTTTGCTCGTTTTACTCGGAATTTACACATTTGTAGCAACCACATTTGATCGTAAGCATTCAACCAACTAATATAGTATATTATGGACGACCATGACGATTATTTTCTCAATAACGATTTGGAAACTACTCAACAGCCCGATAATACAATCCGTTTTGCCGGCGAGAAACTTGATGCCGACAGTCGTGACTCTATTTTACCTCATAAAGGCACTGCCCGTCGCAGTTTTCGTAAAATTGCCATTTGGTCAATAGCAATACTTATAGTTGGGGTGGCCGTTTTTATTTGGTTGCGCTATTTCAATCCTTATGTTGTCGATGCACAATGTCATGGCTACGTTACATCGATAGAGCGTCGTGGTATTTTATTCAAAACATGGGAAGCGACCATCTTGTCCGAGTCAGTTTCTATCACGGATACGACAAGTATTACGACCAAAACAGTAAACTTATCAGTAGCCGATGACGATGTCGCCAACCGTCTTGGAGACTATCAAGCCACGTCTGAACCGGTTACGATTGTATATAAACGCTACTGGGGGACATTGCCTTGGCGCGGAGCTTCGACACTTGTTGCGACCGACATAAAATAATAAAACGGTAAAAGGTGTCTTGTTTTATTACATTTTTGTCAAAAAAATCATATACAAACCGTCTTTTGTAAAAAATTATTACCTTTGTGTATCACTTATTAATCTCTATTCTCTAAAACAATCTATAAATGGCTGAAATCAAAAACATCGGGATACTTACCTCGGGAGGTGATGCTCCGGGAATGAATGCCGCAATTCGCGCAATAACTCGCTCGGCTATATACAGCGGTTTTGGTGTGAAAGGCATCTATCGTGGGTATCGAGGACTCATAACCAATGAAATCGTCGATTTCAAAACACAAAACGTCTCAAATATCATACAATTGGGCGGTACGATATTAAAGACCGCGCGTTGCAAAGAATTTCAAACACCCGAAGGGCGCAAAATTGCCTATGATAATATTCGTAAACACGACATTGATGCGCTTGTAGTAATTGGTGGAGATGGTTCATTGACCGGTGCTCGTATTTTCGCAAATGAGTTTAATTTCCCTTGCATAGGCCTACCCGGCACTATTGACAACGACCTTTATGGCACTGACATTACAATAGGCTATGACACCGCTCTCAATACAATCATGGAGTGTGTTGACAAAATTCGTGATACGGCAACAAGCCATGAACGACTTTTTTTCATTGAAGTAATGGGACGAGATGCCGGATTTCTTGCTCTCAATGGGGCAATTGCGACAGGAGCCGAGGCGGCAATCATACCTGAAATATCCACCGAAGTAGACCAGTTGGCAGAGCTAATTAAAAGTGGATTCCGTAAAAGTAAAAATTCCTCAATTGTGCTCGTTGCGGAAAGTCCTATTACCGGAGGGGCAATGGCTTTGGCCGAGCGAGTAAAAAATGAATATCCGGGTTATGATGTGCGTGTGTCAATATTAGGACATCTACAACGTGGCGGCTCACCAACAGCTCGCGACCGTATACTTGCATCACGATTAGGCTCGGCGGCTATAGATGCCCTGCTTGAGGATCAGCGCAATGTTATGATTGGAGTGTCTAATGATGAGATAGTTTATGTGCCATTCTCAAAAGCTATTAAAAACGATAAACCGATAAATCGTGATCTATTAAACACGTTGAGACGACTTTCCATATAGTGCACAACTTCATACGCGGGGCTGATAGATAGAAGCCCCGTTGTTTTTTTTGCTAAAAATTTGCAATTACCGAAATCTTGCTATAACTTTGCACACGCAAACCGACAGTTGAGGCTGTAAGGTGTTTTTAACACGGTGTGGTAGTTCAGCTGGTTAGAATACCTGCCTGTCACGCAGGGGGTCGCGGGTTCGAGTCCCGTCCATACCGCCGAGGAGAGAGGAGAATGAGCAATTATTAATTCTTAGGAATTATTTTTGCTCATTCTTTTTTTGTAAATTTAGGCTTAATATGGTTAGCATCAACAACATTACAAAGCTATTGACCTTTGCAGGCATATTTTACAGTCGATTGACACGCAATGCACTTGTGCTATTGCTTGTGTTATGCTTTCAGGCAAGTGCTGTTGCTCAATCACGTAGTAAAGTAGAGACATCTACCGATATCGCCATGTTTATTGCTCCTGCTGCCGGATTGGCGACTTCATTGGCTCTTAACGATAAAGAAGGAGTAAAACAGCTTTTTATCGGAGGGGCAACAACGGTAGTTGTTGACTACTTGTTGAAATATACAATCAAAAAAGAACGTCCCGATGCTTCGGACAATCATGCTTTTCCCTCCAATCACACAGGAGTTGCTTTTTATGGGGCAACATTTATCGGTCGGCGTTATGGTTGGAAATATTCAATTCCGGCATATGCTATAGCCACATATGTAGCTTGGGGACGAATCTACGCAAAACGGCACGATGTGTGGGATACTTTGGCCGGAGCGGCTATCGGCTCATTAAGCGGATACTTCCTAACCTCTCGTTATAAAGCTCTATCTATAATGCCAATGGTGTCAACAACAGGTGGGTGCGGCATCTCATTATCCCTGGCATTATAACATATCTTATGCACAATCATTGACAAGAAGCCTTGGTTATTTGACTTTTTCGTGAAATTATTATAAATGTTTCCAAGTCATTGAAATTTTTAAACTATATTTACCGACAGAAATAAAAACATAATTAGACTATGCGCAAACTATTACTGATAACGCTTATATCTTTGCTTGCTGCCACTAACTTGAAGGCAAAAGATTCTGACAAGCAATATATGGTGCTTGGTGTGGCATTTTACAACTTGGAGAATCTCTTTGACACAATCAACAATAATGGGAAATATGACAAAGAATTTTCTCCCGATGGTCCTCGCCAGTGGGATGGGCGCAAGTATTGGTCAAAAATTAATAATATGGCCTACGCAATATCGCAAATGGCGACAAAAACCACTCCTATGGGTCCGGCAATCATCGGTGTTAGTGAAATTGAAAACAAGTCGGTGTTAGATGACTTGGTAAAAGCTGATGCCATCAAAAAATGGAGATTACAGGTAGTGCACCATGACTCTCCCGATCGTCGTGGCGTCGATGTAGGATTGTTATACAATCCTCGCTATTTTAAATTGCTCAATGTCACCAACCACACATTGAAGATTGAGGGCAACCCTGATTTTCGTACGCGTGATCAAATGTGTGTTACCGGAGAGTTAGTGGGAGAAAAAGTAAGTATCATTGTCAATCACTGGCCATCGCGCCTTGGGGGTGAAGAAGCATCGAGCCATCTGCGTGAAGCCGCTGCGGCTTTGTCAAAGCATATTGCAGATTCTCTCTGGGCTGTCGATCCGACTCAAGGAGTCATTGTAATGGGAGACTTGAATGACGACCCATTTAATAAGTCTTGTGCTGAAATACTTGGCGCAGTTAAGAAAAAAAGTGATGTCAAGGGACATGGATTTTATAATCCTTATTGGGAAATTCTGGACAAAGGTATTGGCTCATTGGCATATAAAGGTCAGTGGAATTTGTTTGACCAAATCATTCCATCGGGCAACCTTGTCGAGGGTGGAAACTTAAAATTGTGGAAAGCTGTTGTTCACAACAAAGACTTCCTTAAGTCAACTGAAGGCAACCGCAAAGATTATCCTCTACGCACATACTCCGGAGGCGTTTTTCTCAATGGTTATTCCGACCACTTCCCCACTGAGATATTCCTTATTAAAGAAATGTAGGCTCCTCTACCTTTATTGTGTATATGACTCTCTCCTTCAAAACTGTATTTATTGCGTTGTTTCTGTTGTTGTCTCGGTATCATTCTTATGCATCCGACAATAATTATACTTTGTTGAAAAACAAGGCATTGCGTTTTATGCAATATAAAGAATGGGATAGTGCATCAGCTATGTATGAGTTGATGATAGACCAACAGCCCAAAGTCATTGACAACTATGTACGTGCAATTGTAGTTGCCGGGATGCAAGGCAATGCGGAGGCTCAGATGTCGTTGATGGAAAGGTCACAACGTAATCTCATACCTCTTGATTCGATATTTTCAGGTGTTAAAACCGAAAGCTTTGCTCTCGGTCAATCAAAGTTATATGAACATTTTCTCCTCATTGTAAAAGAACGTCAACCGTGGCTAAAACGCAACTTGGAGAAACAACTTCTTAACTATTACATATTTAGAAGAGACGCCAAGCGGATTGTAAAATACAGCAAAATAATGTTGTCGGGAGCTAAAACAAATTCTCAATTTCTTAGCTATTTAGCCCTGGGTTATATGTTATCGGGAGAATATGCGGAAGCCATGGATGTTTACAAACGCATTGTGGATTTGTATCCCGACAATGTTGATGCTCTTCTTGAACTTGGAAACTATTATCTGATGCAAGGTAACGATGCGCAGGCCCGAATTTATTTGGAGCAAGCCTATAAAATAAATCCGACCCCCTATGTAGCTAAATTATTGGGTCTCGACCGCCATCACAATTGACCTTGTTCAACGAGAATGCAGACTCTTTCAATGATAGCGTCATCCTCATCGCTTTCCGGATTATAATCGGTTTTCAGATTAACACCAAAAAAACGACCGAATGTTTGCCAAAAACCGGCTCTAAACGTACCTAAAAAAGCTTTCAATATGGAGTAGCTGCTTTGGGCGGTTTCCCTATTTATGAGTTTTACCAACATGCGGCCTTGTGAACGCGTAAACTTTTTCAGCACCGGCTTATATTGGTTGAAAACCTCTTTTTCCATTTCTTTTAGATAGTCTTCTCGCTCTTTTTGTGTGGGAAATGTTTCGATATATTCATAGGTTTCAAGCAATGTTGCAGCAATTAGCTTAGCATAAGGCAATGTGCGCTTCACGTCTCTTACTGTTCGCCAGTAAAACTTCTCTTGTTTCTTGTTTTTAAACTTAATTGGTGGGTACACAATGACGTCATTTAATACGACCATCATAGCTGTGTCACCTTGCTCAGTTACAAAGTGATAACGTCCTTTGACAAGCCTTGTACGCCCATCGCCCGGTATCGGCACACCATCGGCATCAAGTTTTTGCGCCCACATTGCAATAGGCGTAAACAACAAAACGAGCAATGTCAAGATGATGTTTCTCAAAGGCAATGTTAATGTTTGATTGGTGGATAATCAACCGTATAATGCAAGCCACGAGACTCTTTGCGTTCCATAGCCTGACGCATAATGAGATAACCTACGTTGATAATGTTGCGAAGTTCACAAATCTCACGGCTCGCCTTTGAACATTTAAACAGACGTTCGGTCTCTTCATACAAAATATCAAGTCGATTCCATGCACGTTTCAGACGTAAGTCGCTACGCACAATCCCTACATAAGTAGACATTATCTGTCCCACTTCCTTGATGCTTTGTGTGATTAAAACCATCTCCTCGGGATGGCGCGTACCTTCATCGTTCCACTCCGGCACATCATGACGATAGGTATAATGGTCTTTAGTTGCCATCGCATGCTTAGCTGCCGCATCGGCATAAACGACGGCTTCTATGAGCGAATTAGATGCTAAACGATTTCCTCCATGCAATCCGGTGCACGAACATTCGCCAACGGCGTAAAGGCGCTTAATCGAAGACTCTCCATTGGCATCAACTTTGATGCCTCCGCATAAATAATGTGCCGCGGGTGCTACCGGGATATAATCTTTTGTTATGTCTATGCCCAAGGACAGACACTTTAGGTATATGTTGGGGAAATGTTTTTTTGTTTCTTCCGGGTCTTTATGAGTCACATCAAGGTATACATGGTCGTCTCCGGTCAGCTTCATTTCCGAGTCGATGGCTCTTGCCACAATGTCACGAGGAGCAAGCGAGAGTCTCGGGTCATACTTTTGCATAAACTCTTCGCCCTTGAGATTGCGTAATACAGCACCATAACCACGCATGGCTTCTGTAATTAAAAACGATGGACGATCACCGGGATGGAACAAAGCTGTTGGATGAAATTGAATAAACTCCATGTCTTTAACCGTACCCTTAGCGCGATACACCATTGCAATTCCATCTCCAGTAGCAACCAATGGATTGGTTGTTGTCGTGTAAACAGCTCCAACCCCTCCGGTAGCCATCACAGTGACTCGGGCAAGAAATGTGTCGACCTTGCCATTGGACGGATTGAGCACATACGCGCCATAGCAGGTAATGTCGGATGTGCGGCGAGTAACAATGCGCCCAAGATGGTGTTGAGTAATTATTTCTATTGCAAAATGATTATCAAAAATGTCAATGTTGGGATTTGATCTTACAGCCTTAATGAGGCTTTCTTGAATCTCAGCTCCGGTATTGTCTTTATGGTGAAGTATGCGAAACTCAGAGTGCCCACCCTCGCGATGAAGATCAAAGTTTCCATGTTCATTTTTGTCAAAGTCAACTCCCCAATCAATCAATTCTTTGATTTGAGTCGGGGCTTCTGTAACAACTTTCCTCACCGCTTCGGGTTCACTTAACCAATCGCCGGCAATCATGGTATCTTCTATATGCTTGTCAAAATTGTCAACTTTCAGATTCGTTACTGAAGCAATGCCACCTTGTGCAAAATAGGTATTGGCCTCTTCCAATCTTGTTTTGCATATCAATGCAACCTTTCCGGTTTGAGCTACTTTTAGGGCAAAACTCATGCCTCCGATTCCCGAACCGATTACCAGATAATCATACTCGTAAGTCATATTTTCAGCATTTATGCTTAAATAAATTTTGTTACTCACAAAGGTAGTAGAAATTATTGACAAAAAATGTAACTTTGTCGGTGTTAACTTTACAAAACAATTCCTTATCCGATGAAGTCTATTAAAGATATATACAAAATAGGGATTGGGCCGTCAAGCAGTCATACGATGGGACCCAGAACAGCTGCGGAGCAATTTGCATCGCGCAACAAAAATATTGCAAGCTTTGAAGTAACATTATATGGGGCATTGGCTGCAACCGGCAAAGGACATTTAACCGATGTTGCCATCCTCGATGTGTTGACTCCAATAGCTCCAACACAAATAATATGGGAGCCTGAAACATTCAAGTCGTATCATCCTAATGGAATGAAATTTTGTGCTTATGATGACAACCACAATATAGTTGAAGAATGGACGGTTTACTCCATTGGTGGAGGTGAAATTGAAGTAGAAGGAGAAAAGCACATATCTAAAAACATTTATGAACTTAACAAAATAGCCGATATCCTTGAATGGTGTAAAGACTCCGGACGCTCCTATTGGGAATATGTTGATATGTACGATGATTCAGACGTATGGGACTATCTGCATGAAGTGTGGACCGTGATGAAAGAGGCCGTAGAAAGAGGCATTGAAGCCGAAGGCGTGTTGCCGGGTGGGCTGGGAGTAAGACGTAAAGCGGTGAGCTATTATGTGCATGCGTCGGGATATGTCGGAAGTTTAAAGAGCCGTGGACTGCTATATGCCTATGCACTTGCGGTGTCGGAAGAAAATGCATCAGGGGGCAAAATCGTGACAGCTCCAACTTGTGGTTCATGTGGTGTAGTTCCGGCAGTTCTCTATCATTTACATACATCAAAAGGGTTTAGCGAGCAACGCATACTGAGAGCTTTGGCAACTGCCGGAATTTTTGGTAATGTAGTGAAAACCAATGCTTCAATATCGGGAGCAGAAGTGGGATGCCAAGGAGAGGTCGGAGTAGCTTGTGCCATGGCGGCAGCGGCAGCATGCCAATTGTTTGGTGGAACGCCGGCTCAAATAGAATATTCGGCAGAAATGGGTCTTGAACACCATTTGGGATTGACATGCGACCCTGTGTGTGGATTGGTGCAGATTCCATGCATTGAGAGAAATGCTTATGCGGCAGCACGGGCACTTGATGCTAACTTATATTCTCAATTTTCAGACGGACAACATTCTGTCAGTTTTGACCGTATTGTTGAAGTAATGAAACAGACCGGACATGATCTGCCGAGCATATATAAAGAAACATCATTAGGCGGATTGGCAGCCATAAAATAATAAAAAAGAACGAAAGCACGACTAATAAAAGTAATGCTCTCGTTCTATATCGTGTTGCCAAAAAGACCTTGTTATTCGTAGTTTATAGGGATTTCGCGGCTTATGCTGTGGTCAAGAGAAATGAGGGTTTCAGTTCCGGTTACTCCAGGTATCATCTGAATCTTGTCGTTTAACAACTCCATTAGATGTTCGTTGTCACGAGCAAAAAGTTTTACGAGCATGGTGTAAGGGCCGGTTGTAAAATGACACTCTACTATTTCCGGTATTTTTTCCAATTCTGGCACAACGTCACGGTACATAGCTCCTCTTTCAAGATTCACCCCAATGTAAGTGCATGTGCGGAACCCCAACACCTTGGGATTTACATTATAGCCGGAACCGGTAATGACTTTGAGGTCAATCATACGTTGTATTCGTTGGTGGATTGCCGCGCGCGACACTCCACACTCTGTGGCAACGTCTTTAGATGCTATACGAGCATTGCGCATCACAATCTCTAAAATGCGACGGTCTAAATTATCAATTTTTTCCATATTGTAAGGTTAGAATGTTTTTTATGGTGATTTATTGAACAAATGTAAGCATTAAAATTTAAAAAATGAACATTTTGTTACAAATTTTATCTATATAATCACTTGAGATATACTTAATCCCAACATTATAAACAAACAAATATATCGGTATTTAATATCGGAGAATATGCAATGGCAAAAAAATAAGGGCGAATTCGCCCTTATTCTTGTTTCTTTGAAGAAAAAGTAATCTATTACTTTTTCTTTTCGTTGATTCCAACAACTTCTACTTCAAAAATTAGTGTCGCATTGGGACCGATTTCTGCCATTGGCTGACCTTTTACTCCATATGCAATGTTGCCTGGTATGTATAGTGTGTATTTTGCGCCCTTATTCATCAGCAAAAGGCCTTCACGGAATCCAGGAATCACACCACGTGGGCTGAATGTGCGAGCTTCTCCTTTAGAGTCGTCAAAAACAGTTCCATCGATAAGTTTACCGGTATAAACCACTTGTACTTGGTCAGATTCTTTAACTGTTTCACCTTTACCTTCTTTTATTATTTTGTAAGCAAGTCCCGACTCGGTAGTTTTTATCGATGGGTCGTTTTTGATTGCTTCTGCAATGTATTTAGCTCCAGCTTCCTTATTGGCAACAGATTCCGGAGAATTTTCAAGAGCTGCATTTCTCTTTTCTTCAGCAATATCTTGTGCTTTTATCATTAAAGCTTGTAGTACATGTTGGTCTTCTTCCAAATTAGGAAGGCTGTCAGCAAAGAAAGCTTCTTTGAATGCATTCAAAAAATCATTGCGGTCGATGTTGACACCGATTTGTTCGTTCATAGACTTGAATTGGCGAGCCATATTTGCACCAATGGCCAATCCTTGTACATATCCCATGTCGGCAGTGTCGGCCAATAAAGCAGTCTGAATGCCACGAACTACAGATTTCTTATCAAATGATGCGGCTTGAGGGTCTCTCTCCATCGCCATTGACATGGAGCCACCGTTTACAGTTGCCAGATAAGTTGTTATAGAATCATTGAATGCATTGTTTTCACAAGTTGGAGCATCGCAATTCCCGTTACATGCAATCATGCTCAACATTAGCGCCGAAAGGCTGCTTGCTAAAAATATTTTCTTCATAATCAAGTTGTTATATGTTTTTAGTTGTTTACTTTAATCAATTCAACATCAAAGATGAGTGTCGCATTTGGACCGATCACGCCACCGGCGCCATTAAGACCGTATGCCAAGTCAGAAGGGATGTAAAGGCGCCACTTGTCGCCCTCTTTCATCAACTGTAATGCTTCTACCCATCCGGCAATGACTTGTGTCACTCCAAATGTTGCCGGTGTGCCACGTTCAACCGAGCTGTCGAAAACCGTACCATCAAGGCATTTTCCGGTATAGTGGACAGTTACAGAATCGGCAGCAGTGGGTTGTGCTCCGTTACCTTCTTGAAGAATCTCGTATTGCAATCCCGAATTTGTTACAATAATCTCTTCACGCTTGGCATTTTCGTCAAGGAAGGCTTTCCCGGCAGCGGCATTCATTTCTGCAACCTTATTAGCTTCTTCTTTTTGCTTTTCTTCTAAAGCAGTAAAGAATTTGCGAATTTCTTCTTTTGCTTCGTCATAGCTCATTTTTAACTCCGAACCGGCAAATACGGCGGCAACTCCATCGGCAAACTCCTTTATGTCAAGTTCTTTGATGCCTGAGCTACGGAAATTGTTGCCCATGCTCAATCCTAAAGCATAGCTAATACGCTCTAATTCTTTGTTCTTCATAACGTTATGATGATTTAATTTGTTCAATTTTTCAAAAAACAGACACAAAGGTAGGCTAAATATGTAGAGAAGACCAATTTTTTATCATAAAAAAGCCAAAAATAGGCTTCTTAATGTGACTTGTATGTTACAATAGGATGATAAAAGTTTTGCTAATAGGATATAAGGAAAAAGCCAAGAAGTTAACCTCTAATGTCAAAATTGAGTATGCTTTCAACGAGATATAATCCGATTATATCGCTACGATTGATTTCCATATCATCATATTCGGGGTTTGCACTATGGAGTATTACTTTTTGGGGATCGATATGTCGACGTATGTATTTGACCATGCGGTAGTCTTCGAGAACTACAACATAGATTTGGCCCCAAAATATATTTGATGGTTCGGCAATGCGGCGAATGGCTATATACCCACCGTTGTTTACTACCGGTTCCATAGAATTACCACTGACATGCACGATGCAACAATCACGGTTGAGCGAGGGCAAGTCGATCATGCCTACAATACGATCGGTTGTAAACATTCGGCTAAGTTCAGCGCATCCGGCAGTAACATCGATGTCATAGACGGGAACCCCGTTAATTGTTTGTGCCGTTATTAGTTGAGATTTCAGGCGTTTATTAATTGTGGTAGCATGATTTGTTTTGTCATATGGCAACCCTTCGCCGTTTTTAAGCCACGCTTTTGAGACCCCAAGATTGACAACCAGTTTGTTAAGTAGAGAATCGCTGATGCTTAAACGTCCAGAAAGGTATTTTGATACATTTGAAGGGTCTAAGCCTATTAGCTTAGACAAAGATGACTGAGAAAGATTATTAAGAGTCATTAAGTGTCGTATGCGCTCAATGATTTCGTGTTGTAAGACTTGTTTCATAGTATGAGTGGTTATTTTGCCACAAATATACAAACAAACGAGCGAGAAACATCAAACTTGCTTGAATGTTTTTCAAAGCGAGTGCAGAAAATATTCGAGGTTTACCTCAAAAATAGTGAAAGTGAGGCAAAATAACAACGGATACAAAATGGTTTTGTATCCGTTGTTATTTTGTGGTGAGATTAAGATTAGATAAATTTATCTCCAAATTTGATTTTAGCATCGTTGACGTATAGCTTAATCTGTTGTTCATCTGATTTTGGGCATATCAGTAATACGTCATCGCTATCGGCAATAATATAGTCTTCCAAGCCATTTACTACCACTAATTTTTGGCCATGAACGGCAAATATATTGCCATGAGAGTTATAAGATAGTATATTGCAGTTTTGAGTGACGTTGGCATCTCTGTTTTTAGGAGAGTTTTCATATAGAGATACCCAAGTGCCGAGATCACTCCAGCCAAAATCGACACACTTGACAAAAACATTGTCGGCTCTCTCCATTACGGCATAGTCAATTGATATGTTGGCACAACCGGGAAATTCTTGTTTAATAAACTCTTGTTCAGATTCCGTACCAAAAATCCCTATGCCATGATCAAAGCGACCGGCAAGATCGGGCGCATGTCGGCTGATAGCGCTTTTGATAGCGTTTACACTCCATAGAAAAATGCCTGAATTCCAGAAAAATTCACCACTGTCGATAAATACTTTGGCTAAATCCAAGTCTGGCTTTTCTGTGAAAGTTTTCACTTTTGATATGCTTTCATTGACTTGCTGTCCGATTTGGATATATCCGTATCCGGTTTCGGGGCGGGTTGGTTTTATGCCAAGTGTAAGCAAGGCGTCATTGCTTTCCACAAAACAAAATCCACTCTCGATAGCTTTAACAAATTCTGATTCCCTAGTGATTAGATGGTCACTTGGCGTCACAACTATCGAGGCTTGAGGGTCCAATGCTTCGATATGGTAGGCTGCCCAAGCGATGCATGGGGCCGTGTTGCGTCGAGCCGGTTCGAGTAGTATCTGGCTGTCATCGATGTCGGGTAGCTGTTCCTTGACTTTAGGTGCATATCGTTCATTGGTAACCACAATAATGTGGTCTTGTGGCACAAGAGATAATATGCGGTCGTAGCTCATTTGAAGCAACGAACGGCCTGTGCCGAAAAAGTCTATGAATTGCTTTGGAAGGTCAGTGCGGCTATATGGCCAAAAGCGACTGCCTATGCCACCGCACATTATCACGCAATATCTATGGCTGGTTGACATGGTTATCTGGTTATAAAAATGTGTTGCTAAGTTAACAATTTTATTATAATCAGCAAAAGCTAAGGCTCAAAATGGATGTTTTTAAAAGCAATTTGTAAAACAAAAACTTAATCAAGGCGGAACACAATGCGTTGCACCCCGTCAGCATAGCGATAGCTTGATATACGGAAGTGTCCAATCTCACGGGTGGTGCGGACATGTGCTCCTACGCAAGGACATGAGTCGAAGTCGCCAACATGTACTATGCGTATTGTCGATGCGGCATCGTCAGGTAGGCGATCAAGGTCGTAAGAGCTTGCCGCTTCTTGAATGTTGATGTATTGGAATGTTATTGGCAGGTCTCGGTCTATGGCATCGTTTATTATGCGCTCGATGTTGCGAATCTGCTCCTCGGTCAGAGGTGAAGGCATCGGGTAGTCGCATTTTGATTTTCGGCGTTCGATATGGCTGTGGCGAGAACGTTTACATCCATGCAGTTTTACCATTGTGCCGTTTAGCATGTGTTCGGCAGTATGCATTGGGGCTATTGACTCATCTTGAAATTTTGGGGTGTCGTCCATGTCAAAAATTCTTTTGTGGCATAGTAAATAAGAACGTAGTTGATTGCAAATCTCGGAAAATTTGCGTAATTTAGCAATAGGTAAAACATAATAGATGGCGGTATGAAAAAAATAGCATTTCTGACCGGAGCAGGCATGAGCGCAGAGAGTGGAATCACAACATTTCGCGACAATGGGGGATTGTGGGAACAATATGATGTAATGGATGTGGCAAGTGCAGATGGTTTTGCTCGCAATCCTGCGTTGGTGCATAAATTTTACAATGACCGCCGCCGCCAATTACTTGAAGTAGAGCCTAACGAAGGGCATAAAATCATCGCCGGATTGGAGGTTGATTATGATGTAGTGGTAATCACTCAGAATGTTGATGACTTGCATGAGCGGGCCGGGTCGTCAAGAGTCTTGCATCTGCATGGGGAGTTAATGAAGGTGAGGGCTGTTGACGATGAGACGAAAATATATACACTTACGCCCGACAACCTTGAGACTGTGCCGGAAACAATTATGGATGGGCATCGAGTGCGTCCTCATATTGTGTTTTTTCAAGAAGCAGTGCCCAATATTGAGATTGCAATTGATTGGTTGCAGGATGTAGATATCTGTGTAGTTGTTGGTACCTCGCTTAATGTGTATCCGGCCGCTGGTTTGATTAATTATTTGCCATCAAAAGCTACTGTTTATTATGTCGACCCTCGTCCGGCTCCTGTCCCGTCATATGTAAAAGTTTTTGCAGAAAAAGCTACAACTGGTTTGAAAAGCATATTCAGTAAACAACAAGGGGATTGATAATATCGTAGGATTAAAACGGGAAGTAACTGCCGTTGTTGTTTTATAGTTGTATTGTTGTTGTGATGCAACAATGGTGTAGGCTATTTATTGCCTGCCATTATATTTTTGTGTCAAAATCAGAAGTTTTTCATAGTGGTTTTTCTTAGGGATTCGTCTTTAAAGAAAACATTTTGAATGACAAAGGTGATTATTGACTATTTTTTTAATGGGGTTGCAGATAAAGCAGGCTTGATGGAAAAAATTGTTGCCGATGAAAATCTGAAAAATGAATTTGTCGATTATCAGATGTTATTGTCGGTAATAGGATGGATATATGCAAAAGGAAATTCGGATGAAGTGCAACGTAGCCTTGGCGAGTTTTTGAACAAACATGAGATGAGATTTGCTAAATAAATCTATGATTATGCGGATTTTAACATGTTGTATGCTATTTGTGTCTTTATTAGTAGCTGTTGCTCAAGATGTATATTTTGTAGATGGTTACCATGGTGGCATATATGGTCATTATCCTGTAGAATGGAAAACACGTTTTATAGTAGATCAACTTAAAGCCAATCCTGATTGGTGTATAGGCTTGGAAATTGAGCCGGAAACATGGGATACGGTTAAGGTGAAAACGCCGATTGATTATGCCGATTTCAAACAAATGGTATCGACCGGTAGGCAAATAGAGTTTACAAATCCTACTTATGCTCAGCCCTATTGCTATAATATATCAGGCGAAAGCATAATACGACAATTTAAATATGGCATTGAAAAAATAAAAAAGCACTTTCCTTCTGTTGAGTTTTCAACTTATTCTGTTGAAGAGCCGTGTTTTACGAGTTGTTTGCCGCAACTGCTTTCCCAATTTGGATTTAAATACGCATCACTTAAATGTCCCAATACATGTTGGGGTGGATATGTTTCGGCCTATGGAGGTGAGTTGGTCAATTGGATTGGTAGCGATGGGACATCTATGCTTTCTGTCCCTCGTTATGAGTGTGAAGATTTTGAGAAGAATTCTACTTGGCAGACAATTGCGTGGCGTAGCCAAAGAAAATTTTGGAATGCGTGTTTTGATATGGGTATCAAGCATCCGGTGGGCATGTGTTATCAAGATGCTGGTTGGAAGGGAGGTCCATGGCTTGGACGTCGCAACCGGGCTAAGTATGTGACATGGACTGATTATATAGAAAATGTGACATCGAGAAAAACTGATAATGATTGGCATTTCTCACAAGAAGATGTGAGGGTCAGCTTGATGTGGGGTAGCCAAGTCTTGCAACGTATAGGGCGACAAGTACGCCGAGCCGAGAATGCTATGGTCGTTGCTGAGAAAATGTCGGCAATCGCATTTGTGTCTGATGGCTACCACATGCGGCAAACTTGTGTCGATGAAGGGTGGCGCACACTTATGTTGGCTCAACATCATGACTCTTGGATAGTCCCATATAACGGATTGAATAAACGTGGCACATGGGCGCAAAACATCAAATGTTGGACCGATACGACTATCAGCATTGCCAATGCGGAGAAGCTTCGGGCGGCAGAAATGTTTGGGCAAACTACAGGCACCGCTCGATATATAAAGGTGTTCAATACTTCAGGGTCGGCACGTAGGGATGTTGTTGAGGTCTCTTGTTTTGGAGAAAATATTTCGAGATCGATTAAGCTGGTTGATGCTAATGGTTTGTCGGCAGATGGTGTGATTGAAGAAGGCACCTTGAGGTTTGTTGCTGATGTGCCGGCTTTTGGCTACAATACATATCGATTGGCTGAATCAGATGGCAGATCGATTACAAAGTACCGCGTTAACGGCAATATTGTAGAAACAGGCTTTTATAAGATTGAGTTTGACCTTAATAGAGGAGGGGTTATTTCGAGTTTTATATCAAAACGTGATGGCAACAAAGAGTTGATTGATGTCAATAATCAATTGTCGTTTGGTGAACTGCGAGGCTTTTTCTATGATTTGGGACGATTTTGTTCATCGACTGAATCTCCGGCAGAAATGACGGTAGTCAGGGATAATGGCATCGATGTTAAGGTGTGTATCAAAGGAAATATTTCAAAACATCCTTTTGTGCAAACATACACACTGTCGGATGTAAATCCGATAGTTAAATCCGAGCTTACAATCGATTGGAAAGAAAATGTCGGAATTGGAGAATATTATGAAACCGACAAGAAGGGTAATCGCAGGGCGTTTTATGACGATCGTTATAAACTTAGTGTCTTGTTCCCAATAAAATTAAATAAAACCGAAGTATATAAGGATGCTCCGTTTGATGTGTGCAAGAGTAGTAATGATAACACATTTTTCAACGAATGGCAGAAAATAAAACATAATATTGTGCTGAATTGGGTGGAAGCATATAGCCGAAGCGATGACTATGCTTTGACTGTGTTTAGCGACCATACTACAACATATTCTCACGGAGAAGACTATCCGTTGAGCCTGACAGCCCAGTATTCGGGTGGCGGACTATGGTGGAGAGACTATGGCATAAATGGGCCGATGGCAATGAACTATGCTTTTATGCCTCACAAGGGAGAGTGGAACGTCGCCGGAGTTCAAAGCGCTTCAGAGTCATTTAATGAGCCAATGACTGCAATCGTTTATAGCGGAAATACCGATATGGACACAAAATCTTATATAGATTTATCCGGTACAGGATATCAGCTATCGGCAGCATGTGAAGTTGAAGGAAAATTAATGGTGAGAATATTTAATGCCTCAGGCTCAAGTGATGAAAAATCAATAAAATTTAATCTGCCGATATCGCAAATTGAAGAAGTTGATTTGAACGGAGATGTCAAGAATGAGTGCAAAGTCAAACAAGGTCTGATGTTGGTTGCAATACCGCGATTTGGCATAAGGACCTATATGATAAGTTTGGAATAATCATAATAATAGATATGAAAAAGAACATTGTGCTAATAGCAGCTTTAGGACTGGTGGCGATTTTTTCGTCATGTAATTCAGACAAGTCCACAGAAGAAAATTTAACACAGTATGTCAATCCTTTTATCGGAGCCAGCACTGATGTTGGAGCAGCCGGAGTATATCACGGTCTCGGAAAGACATTCCCGGGGGCCACGACTCCTTATGGACTTGTACAAGTGAGTCCCAATACGATTACCGGAGGAGATAATGGGTCGGGTTATAGCGATGAGCACAAGACTATCGAGGGTTTTGCCTTCACTCAGATGAGTGGAGTAGGATGGTTTGGTGACTTGGGAAATTTCTTAGTCATGCCTACTACCGGACCATTGCAGAAAATCGCCGGTCGTGAGGATGGCAGTATCAAAGGCTACCGCTCGGCTTACGATAAGGCAACAGAAACTGCTCGCCCGGGATATTATTCGGTAAATTTGACCGATTATGGCATTAAGGTTGAGTCGAGTGCTACTCCTCATTGCGGTATATTGCGATTTACCTATCCTCAAGCTGATACTGCACGCATACAGATTGACTTGGCTCGACGAGTAGGAGGTACATCGACATTACAGTCGGTTGAGGTAGTTAATGACACCACAATATCGGGATGGATGAAATGTACTCCCGACGGTGGAGGTTGGGGCAATGGAGATGGAAAGGCCGACTATACGGTGCATTTCTATGCTACATTTAGCAAGCCGTTGACCGATTATGGCTTTTGGAGTGCCGACATACCTGAAGGGGCAGTGAGAAAACGTGAAGAAGTTGTCAGCCCGGAATATCAGAAACTTGTAGCTGATGCTCAAATTATAAAAGGTGAAACTTCGTTAGAAGGAAAGCATTTGGGATTCTTTACTGAGTTTGCAACAGAAGCAAACGAACAAGTTGAAGTGAAGGTCGGCATTTCGTTTGTTACAGTCAATAGTGCACGCCTAAATTATAGGCATGAAATTCGTAATAAAAATTTTGATCAAGTTGCAATGGATGCCAATGCATTGTGGAATAAAGAACTTAACCGCATCAAGATAGCCGGTGGCACTGACGAGGAAAAGACTGTATTTTACACCGCATTATATCACACAATGATTGATCCGCGCATATTCTCTGATTGTGATGGCTACTATATTGACCCTGATAAAAAAATACGTGATTGTGGCAAGGAATATCGTCGTCGTACAATATTTAGCGGATGGGATGTATTCCGTAGTCAGTTCCCGTTGCAGACCGTAATTAATCCCGAATTGGTAAGTGATGAAATCAATTCGCTTGTCAATCTTGCAGAAGAGTCACAACGCTATTATTATGAACGCTGGGAGTTTTTAAACTCTTATTCGGGTTGTATGCTTGGCAATCCGGCCTTGTCAGTGATTGCCGATGCTTATGTCAAGGGAATACGCACATTTGATGTGGAAAAGGCATATCAATATGCTGTAAGAACATCCAATAAGTTTGGCACAGATAGTCTTGGATACAGCCCCGAACCATTGAGCATCTCTCATACGTTGGAATATGCTTACTTTGATTGGTGTGTGGCCGAAATGGCGCGTCATCTTGGTAAACAAGATGATTATAAGGAGTTTAAAGAGCGTAGTGAGGCTTATAAAAATCTGTTTGATAAAGAGCATGGTTGGTTCCGTCCTCGCAATGCCGATGGAAGTTGGGTCGCATGGCCCGGGGAGGATGCTCGCATACAAGAATGGTATGGTTGCATAGAAGCCAACGCATATCAGCAAGGTTGGTTTGTCCCTCATGATGTTGAAGGAATGGTAGAACTGATGGGCGGACACGAAGCGGTGCTTGCCGACCTCGACAACTTCTTTGATAAGACACCCGAAGGCATGTTCTGGAATGCTTATTACAATCATGCCAATGAACCGGTACATTTTGTCCCATTCCTGTATAACAGACTTGGAGAGCCATGGAAGACTCAAAAGTGGACCCGATTTATATGTCGCAATGCCTATCACAATCGTGTAGATGGCTTAGTGGGAAATGAAGATGTCGGACAGATGTCGGCATGGTATGTGCTTGCAGCATCGGGCATCCACCCCTATTGTCCCGGTGATGGTCGCATGGAAATCACCAGCCCGGTATTTGATCGTATAGAGTTTAAACTTGATAAAAAATATTATAAGGGAGATACATTTGTAATCAAGACAGTGAATAATGCTCCCGAAAATATCTACATACAGAAAGCTACGCTTAATGGTAAAGAATACAACAAAAGTTACATAGACTTTACCGACATCGCTAATGGCGGATTGCTAGAATTGGTTATGGGAGACAAACCAAATGAGAATTGGGGAGTGGAAAAATAATCTAAGTTAATCAGTATGAAAACTATAAGAAAGCTTATAAGTGTAACAGTGGGCATGATTGCCGTGTGTGCAATGGCGTTAAATGCCCAGGGTCGTGTAGTTTCGCTTAATAGTCTTGATGGTTCGGCTTCATGGGCTATAAAACCAAAAGCCGATTTGTCGGGAGTGACCGGCGAGCAGATCTCCACACCCGGATATGAAATGGCCGATGCGGTTTCGGGGCTTGTCCCCGGAACTGTATTTGCCTCTTATGTTGAAGCCGGATTGGTGGCCAATCCTGAGTATGGCGACAACATATATTTGGTTCCCGAGGCTGATTTTAATAGACCGTTCTGGTATCGAACGGAATTTGAAGTGCCATCTTCGTTTACGAGTGGAAAACGGTTGTGGTTGCATTTTGACAACACCAATCGTTTTGCCGATTTTTATTTCAATGGCAAGAAACTGTCGGGAACAGCCGGATCTACCAAGGACGTAAGCGGACACATGATACGAACTCGTTATGATGTGACAGATTTGGTAAAGACGATAGGCAAAAATGCTGTAGCTGTGTTGATTACAGACGCCGATCAGAAGAAGACACGAGATGCAAGCGATGTCTTTGCCGTTCCGGTAAGCCCGAGCTATCTTTCGGCTGCCGGATGGGATTGGATGCCTTATGTGCCGGGACGTTTGGCCGGTATCACCGGAAATGTTTATATGAGGGTTTCTGAAGATATAATAATAGAGGATCCTTGGGTGCGTAGTGCGTTGCCGTCTCTTGATAAGGCAGAGTTGTCGGTACAAACCAATTTGAAAAATGCATCTGAAAAAAACATAAATGTCACGTTGAACGGTAAGATAACTCCCGGAAATATCTCGTTTTCAAAAGAGGTTACTATTGAAGCCGGTAAGTCTGTTACCGTTTCCTTTAATAAGGACGACTACGCCCAGTTGGTAATGAACGACCCCAAGTTGTGGTGGCCGGCCGGATATGGTGATCAGAATCTCTATAATTGTCATTTCTCTTGTGTAGTTGACGGAAAAGTGAGCGACGAACGAGATGTGAAATTTGGCATTAGAGAATATAGTTACAAGACATTTAAAAATAGTGGAGGCTATGATGTGTTGACGTTCTATGTCAACAATCAGAAAGTGTATTTAAAAGGAGGCAACTGGGGTATAAGTGAATATTTGTTGCGTTGTCATGGAGAAGAATATGAGAAAAAGATAAAGCTTCATCGCGACATGAATTACAACATGATACGCTTGTGGACCGGGTGTGTCACCGATGATGAGTTTTATGACTATTGCGATAAATATGGCATCATGGTGTGGGATGATTTCTGGTATCTGTCGACATTCTTTGGAGTTGACCAGCCCGATGCGTTTAAAAGCAATGCACTTGACAAGGTGCGTCGTCTGCGCAACCACGCTTCAATAGCTTTGTGGTGTGGCGCCAATGAGACATATCCGGCAGACGACTTGAACGCTTATCTTAAAAAGATAGTTGCTGAGGAAGATGGAAACGATCGCATGTATCAAGCTTGTTCCAATAAAGATGGATTGTCGGGCAGCGGATGGTGGAGCTACATAACTCCTAAATCTTATTTTGAATCGCCGACAAATGCTATGGCATTTGAAGGATTTCCTTTTAGCTCGACATGTGGTTATGGTTTGCGTTCTGAAATCGGAGTAGGTACATTTCCTGCCTTCGAGAGTGTGAAATTATTTATCCCCGAGGAGCAGTGGTGGCCGTTGCCATCCGATGATGTACTTGCAAATGAGGCAAATACGGTATGGAATCACCATTTTTTTGGTCGTGAAGCTTCAAATGCCAGTCCGGCTAATTATAAAAACTCAATCAACAGCCAGTATGGCCAATCTTCGAGTTTGGAAGAGTTTTGTGAAAAAGCGCAATTGCTCAATCTTGAAGCAATGAAAGGCATGTATGAGGCATGGAACGATAAGATGTGGAATGATGCCTCGGGATTGCTTGTGTGGATGAGTAATCCGGCCTATCCGGCATTTGTGTGGCAGACCTACGATTATTATTATGATGCCACAGGTTCTTATTGGGGGGCCAAAAAAGCTTGTGAAGATTGGCATATACAATGGAACTCGTCGAGCAATAGTGTGAAGGTGATAAATTCTTGCGGAAAGGACTTGTCGGGAGCTATTGCCAAGATGCAAGTTTATTCCTTGTCGGGAAAACTGTTGGACGATATGACCCAGACTAAGGTTGTTACTGTTCCGGCAGTAAGCACTGTTGAAGCGTTTAAATTGACATTTAATAAAGATAATTTGGCTCTTGGCAAACAGGCTTATGCATCGTCGGAGTTTGACGGAAATGTGGCTACAAAAGCAACTGATGGAAATTCATCGACGCGTTGGGAAAGCGAATACAGCAATCCTCAATGGATTTATGTTGACTTGGGCGAGAAGAAATCAGTTGGCACTGTAATACTGCGTTGGGAGGGTGCCCATGCAAGCAAGTATGACATACAGGTTTCATCTGACGCCAATAGCTGGAATACCGTTTTAACCAATAATAATTGTGGCGGAGGAGTTGAGGAACTGAAGTTTGATGCAGTTGAAGCTCGTTACGTCAGGATATATTGTCGCGAGAAAGCTACAATGTGGGGAGATTCATTATATGAAATTGAAATCTATTCACCGAGTGATAGCGCCGACGACGGAGAGACGACAAGCATGCGATTTGTCAGGTTGACGCTCACGTCATCGTCGGGTGAGGAGTTGTCGGAAAACACCTATTGGACCAATTGTGCCAAGGATTATGTTTACACCGAGTTAAACACGATTCCCGAGGCAGATGTGACGGCACAGATTGTCGACAAATCTCAAATCAACTATGGACGTGTAAAGATTTCATTGAAAAACAACTCTTCGACGGTTGCTTTTGCATTGCGTCTGCGCATGGTCAACCCTGTGACGGGAGAGCGCATTTTGCCATTGTTGTTGACCGACAATTATATCACTCTGATGCCCGGAGAAAGCCGTATCATTGATGCTGAAGCCGATCCGCGCATGCTTGTCGATGGTGCCGACTTGCTTGTAAAGCAGTATGGACACGCCGAGACCGATGCCGCCGATGTGCCTAAGGCCGACCCGGCAGGTATTGACGAAGTGACAGTCGAGCGTCGTGGCGATGGCTTTGTGTGCTATGGCGATGCCGGCAGAGTAGTGGTGTCGCTCGTAGACGACTCTATGCTTGGAGCCGATTATCGTGTGGTCAGCGTCACCGGAGCGGTGATTGCCGCAGGTCGACTTGGCAGTCGGTCGACATCGATTAATGTGCCGTCGGGCATGTGTATCGTTATGATTGTCAATGACGGTGCTGTTTCTACAAAAAAAGTAATTGTAAAATAAAAACATAATTTTTAATCAAAAAAACACTATCAATGAAGAAAAATGTAATACTTGGATGTACTCTTTCTATGTTGTTGGCTGTACAACCGCTGATGGCGCAGAATGAGATTGTCTCGCTCAACAGCGACAAGGTGACTTGGACGTTGCGGGCACAATCCGACATCCCCGACGTGCGTGGCGAGTCGTTGTCGACTATCGGCTACGACATGGGTGCAACAGTGCAGGGTGTAGTTCCCGGAACGGTATTTACCGCTTACGTAGAAGCCGGATTAGTAGAGGACCCTGATTATGCCGACAATATATATCGCGTCGACGAGTCTCAGTTTAACAAGCCTTATTGGTATCGTGCCGAGTTTGACACTCCGGCAAGCTATAGCGAAGGTCGTCGTGTGTGGCTGTGTTTTGACAACACCAACCGCTATGCCGATTTTTATTTCAATGGGGTGAAGATTTCGGGAACGCCCGAGTCTACAAAGGACGTCAGTGGCCACATGATGCGCACCAAGCTTGATGTGACTCATTTGGTGAAACCTTCAGGAAAAAATGCCGTGGCGGTGCTTATCACCGACTGCGACCAGAAGAAGAGCCGCAAGGGTAAAGACCCATATGGTGTAGCGTGCAGCCCGAGTTATCTTGCCGGAGCCGGGTGGGACTGGATGCCCTATGTTCCCGGACGTTTGGCCGGTATCACCGGAAAAGCCTACCTTGAGGTGACCGGAGACGTCGTGATGGACGACCCGTGGGTGCGTAGCGACTTGCGTTCACTCAATAGTGCTGATGTGCAAGCAATTATCGACCTCAAAAACGTGTCTGACGAGCGTAAAGAAGTGGAAATCTCGGGAGTCATCAATCCGGGTAACATCACATTCTCTCGCAAGGTGTGGGTAAAGGGCAACTCGGTTGAGAATGTCATTTTTGATCATGGTTCGGTCAAGGAGATGATTATCGACAACCCCAAGTTGTGGTGGCCCAACGGCTATGGCGACCCCAACCTCTACACTTGTTCACTCACTTGTAAGGTCGATGGTAAAGTATCGCAAGAAAAAGAAATTACATTTGGCCTTCGCAAGTATGAGTACCGTCTTGAATATAATAAAGTAGGGTATCCGGTATTTACTTTTTATATCAACGGTCAGAAAATATATGTAAAAGGTGGCAACTGGGGTATGAGTGAATATCTGTTGCGTTGTCATGACGAAGAATATGAACCAAAAATCAAGCTTCATCGCGACCTTAACTACAACATGATACGCTTGTGGACCGGTTGCGTCACCGATGAGGAGTTTTATGACTACTGCGACCGCTACGGCATCATGGTGTGGGATGACTTCTGGCTGTATGTCGCATACAATGATGTGGCCGAACCCGAGGCGTTCAAAGCCAACGCACGCGACAAGGTGCGCCGCCTTCGCAATCATGCTTGCATAGCATTGTGGTGTGGTGCCAACGAGACTCATCCCAAGCCTGAGCTCGACAACTATCTGCGTGCCATGGTGGCTATGGAAGACCGCAACGACCGCATGTACAAGTCTTGTTCCAATCAAGATGCGCTATCGGGCAGCGGATGGTGGCAAAATCAGCCGCCGC
>CAZLUB010000008.1:0-58540 GCA_964562595.1 uncultured Muribaculum sp.
ACACTTTAGCCTTTTTTATTTACGTTATCTTTTACTTGCGAAACTTAAATAAATATGAAAAAATATATAGTATTTATCATTATAGTCTTGGCTGTGGGAGCTAATGCTATAGCCGGAACGGTTAATTTGAAGTATAACGGTAATGTAGAAGGCGATTCAATAACTATATGGCGAGTATTGATTGATGATATATTAAAACTTGAAGATGATCATGATAGTCGCATCGAAAAAATGACATTGAAATGTAATGCCGAAATGTCATTTGAGTTAACCGGGGATAAAGGATATTCGTATGCAATTTTTAGAGATGATGATTATTCTAATGCCATAGAATTTTTTGCAGATCCGAAAGAGGATATGTCCATAGTTATAAATAATGATTGGACATTTGATATTTCTGGAAATAAGATTATGGTAGAATATAAGCCAATTATGGATATGGTTAAAGAGTATGGAGTCAAAGCTCAGAAGTTGGCTGATGAAAATGCGGAGTTAAATAAAAATGAAATTAATGAGCTATTAAAAGCAAGAAGAATAACTTTTGAAGATTTTGTAAAAAACAACTTGGACAATCCGGTTTCAATACCGTGTTTAATCAGATGCTCAAAAGAGTTTATGATTCAGTATGTTGATAGTATTACAAACAATGCTAAAAAATCAATATTTGGGGCGTATTATTCAGATTTGAATAATTATGTGAAGAAGGTGAAAATCTTAACAGATAGTAAAGCCAAAATAGTAAATGGGAACGAAGCTCCAAATTTTGAATTACCTGACGCAACCGGCAAGATTGTATCGTTAAAAGATTTTAGAGGAAAGTGGGTAATACTTGATTTTTGGGGCACATGGTGTGGCTGGTGTATCAAGGGATGCCCAAAAGTGACAGCATGGTATGCTGAAAATGCTGATAAATGTGAAGTAATAGGCATCGATTGCAATGATGATGTTGTTCGTTGGAAGGAAAGCGTGTATAGATATGAACTTCCGTGGGTAAATGTGTGGAGCGACTCGCAGGGAGATTTACCCGTAGAAGCAATATATGGTATTACCGGATTCCCTACTAAAATTGTGATTTCTCCTGATGGAATTATTAGGGATGTAACTGTCGGTGAAGATCCTGCGTTTTATGACAAAATAAATAAGTTGCTTAAAGAACAATAGTAATATTGTCATAAATCAAAAATCTGTTGGCGAGTTTTGAGGATGTCGGGAAAATATTGTAACTTGGAGGTGAAAAATATTTGGCCGGTATGAAGACTCTTGAGACTTTGTTGTTTAGTATCGATCAGCCTCGGCGCAATGTAGCTTCAGGAACGTTGTTGGTGGCTGAACCGTTTTTACGTGAGAGTTAATTCAATCATGCAGTAGTGTGCCTTGTCGATTATGGTGAGAATGAAAAGACAATGGGACTTACGCTAAACAAGTCAACAAGTTATACTCTTGGAGATTTGGTTAGTCGGGTTGTCCGTCCTGAACCGATACCGGTGTTTTGTGGAGGCCCTTTGTCGCTCAACCATTTGTTTTTTTTACATCGTCTCGGAGATATACTGCCGGGTGCAAAGCCTATTGGTAATGGCGTTTATTTCGGAGGTGAATTTGACATTATGATTGATTATGTCAATTCAGGTGCGCCAATTGATGGTCAAGTGCGCTTTTTCCTCGGGTATAGCGGATGGGATGTTGGGCAGCTTGCCGATGAATTACGAAATAATGTATGGGCGGTAGTTGATGATTTTGACGAACATAAATTGTTGTGTGGCATCGATGATGCTTATTGGCACAATTATGTTAAAATGTTGGGCAACGATTATAGAGGTTGGCTATATCATCCCCATAATCCTCAACTTAATTGATTGTAAGGGTTAATGTTTTTAAGAGCAATCATAATGTTTGAAGCCGGACGTTGTTGCAATAGCTCATGCTTCATGAAATCCATATAAGGGGCAACGTGCTTGAAAAATTGCTGATAGCCTGTACATAGATAATTTAGGTGAGGGTTTCCATCCTTTGATATCGCAAATCGATCTTTGGGACATCCTCCGTTACACGCAAATAGATAATTACATTTGAGACATTGAGTGGGCAATGAGTTACACTTTAGTGATCCGAAATGTTGTTGTTGCTCACAATAGGCCAGCCGTTCGATAGTGTCTTCATTAATGTTCCCGAGTCTAAATTGAGGATACACGAAATGGTCACAAGAATATACGTCACCATTAGTTTCAATGACCATGGCATGTCCGCAAGTTTTAGCCATAGTGCATAACCCCGGTTGTGCGCCGACCCAGTTGGCAAGTGTAGAGTCAAATATTTGTATAAAATATTCTCCTACATCATTTCTGACCCATTCGTCAAATATTGTACAAAGAAAATTTCCCCATTGCTCGGGCGAAATAGATTGATTGGTCAACTTTCCAGTATTTACATTGAATGGAACTAGATAGTGTCCGTCATGTCGTTCGACAATCGGAGTAAATTGAATATATCTACATCCAATGTCTTTGAAAAAGTGATATGTTTCAAGAGGGTAGTCGGCATTAAAATCATTAACGACAGCCATGGCATTCCATTCTACCTTGTGCTTGTTGAGTAATTTTATGCCGTGCATAATCCTAGAATGGGTAGGTCGTCCATCTAAAGTTTTTCGATAGGCATCATGAAATATTTGAGGTCCATCTATAGATATGCCGACAAGCCAATTGTAGTCATGAAAAAAACGACACCAGTTATCATCCAGTAAAATGCCATTGGTTTGTATGCAATTAACTATTTCTCTACCATTGGCGTATTTGTGTTGTAACGTAATTGCTTTTTTGTAGAATGATAATCCTCGCAATAGGGGTTCTCCACCGTGCCATGTGAACATAACGCTTGCGCCTTGTTGTGCATCAATATATTGCTGAATGAATTGCTCGAGCAAGTCTTCAGTCATGCCGGTTGCCGTATTTAACAAATCGCTTTTTTCTAAATAATAACAATAGGCGCACGAAAGGTTACATTTGGCTCCTACGGTTTTAGCCATTACATATATCGGTTTTGCCCAAGGGTTTATTTCATACATAGTGCAAAGATATAATTTAGTGGAATAACTAGCAAAGAACGTCTTTATTATATAATTAAAAGGTGATGTCTATGGAACGGCGAATTTCAATGTTTGGCGGATTGTGTGCTTTGGGAGTTATGGCATTGGCGCAACAGTCTAAACCTAACGTTATTATAATTTATACTGATGATCAAGGCTCGTTGGATGCCAAATGTTATGGCGCGTCGGATTTACATACACCTAATATAGACTCATTGGCGTCAAGGGGTACTCGCTTTTCTCAATTTTATGCTGCTCCGGTGAGTTCGGCTTCGCGAGCCGGATTGTTGTCTGGGCAATTTGTCAAAAGAGCCGGGTTGACGGGAAATGCCGGTGGTGGCGGATTGCCTTTAAATAAAGAGACGTTGGCCGATAGACTGAGGGGTGTTGGATACCAAACAGCTTGTATAGGTAAATGGCATTTGGGCTCATGGAAAGAATATGCTCCTAATGCACGAGGTTTTGACTATTTTTGGGGGTTTAGAGGGGGATGTGTTGATAACTATTCACATTTTTATTATTGGTGGGGCCCTAACGTACACGACCTATGGGAAAATGAAACCGAAATTTATTCGCCAGGAAAGTTTATTGCGCAAGAGAGCGTTTCTCGGATAAGGCAATTTATAAAAAAGAGAGATAAAAATCGGCCATTTTTTATTTATTGGGCGATAAATATACCGCATTACCCATTACAACCGACAGAAAAGTGGTTGGAATATTATAAAGATTTGCCAAATCCGCGTAGAATGTATGCAGCTTTTGTCTCTACGTTTGATGAATATTTAGGCGAAGTGCGAAATATATTGAAATCTCAAGGACTTGAAGAAAATACAATTGTAATTTTTCAGGCTGATAATGGACATAGTACAGAAGTGCGATCTTTTGGAAAAGGTGGATTCTGTGGAGATTATAGAGGTGGTAAATTTTCATTGTTTGAGGGTGGAATAAGAGTCCCTGCTATAATATCATGGCCCGGTAAGGTTCCAGAAGGTAAGGTGGTTAATGAGATGGCTATGAATGTAGATTGGTTCCCAACATTAGTTGAAATGTGTCAGGTCGATACTGCTGGAATGGATGTTGATGGACGAAGTCTTGTGCCTTTGATAGAAGGTAAGACAGACAAATCACCTCACGATGTGTTGCATTTCGATTTTGAAAATCAATGGGCTGTAAGGTATGGTGATTGGAAATTAATAAACAATGCAATTGATGTAAAACCAAATGACAAAAATAATGTCATTGAAGGATTGATGTTGACCAATCTGAAAATGGACTCAACAGAGATGACAGATTATAAGAACGAGCATCCCGATGTTGTGGAGAAGTTGATGAAATTGAGACAAATTTATGAAAAAAGGTGTGACAATAATTGATAATGTCTACCTACTTCAATTGTAGTTGCATTAACATTGCATCGCGGTATGTATTACCCGTTTTAAGCCAGTCTGTAAGTTGCCCGGTTGTTTTGTAACCGCATTTATGAAACAACGATAGGCTGTGGGTGTTGTCACATGGAATGATAGCAAATAGTTGGTGTAGTCCAAGGAATTTGCCTGCATAATCTGATGCTAATTCTAAAGATCTACGGCCATAACCCTTGTGTATATACATTTTATCAATTAATATTCCTATGCCGGACCGAAGATTGAACGGGTCGAAGTCGTAAAAATCTATGGTTCCGATAACTTCTCCTGATGTTGCCATTGTAATCATTAATCGCAGTTGTCGAGACGAATATATATCGGAGTTGTAATTCTCTATATAATCCCATAATTGTTTGCGTGAAAAAGGGGCGATAGAGTTGCCTATTGTCCATAAATCAGTGTCGTTTTCCCATTGATAGAGTATGTCAAGGTCGCAGGGCTCAAGTGCACGTAATAGTATTATATCGTCGTTGAGTAATTTCATTATAGGTCATTGTTGAATGAGTCTGAGAATAGAGTACGGTTTATTAATGAACGTCCAAGAGTAATTTCGTCGGTATATTCGATTTCATTGCCAACAGATACTCCACGGGCTAATTGCGTTATTTTGACTGGCAGTGTGCCAAGTTGTCGATATATATAAAAGTTGGTTGTTTCGCCCTCCATGGTTGCACTTAATGCCAAAATCACTTCTTTGACATTGCTGTCTCTTACGCGTTCAATAAGGGATTGGATTTCAAGTTGGTCTGGGCCTATGCCATCCATGGGCGAAATGACACCGCCAAGTACGTGATATAATCCATTGAATTGTCGGGTGTTTTCAAAACTAATTACGTCTTTTACGCTTTCTACAACACACACAATCGAAGGGTCGCGTAGAGGATTGGCGCATATCGGACAGGTAGTTTCTTCCGAAATATTATGGCAAGAACTGCAATATTTAATTCCTTGGCGCAACTTTATGATTGACTCTCCGAGTCCTACTCCCATGCGCTCATCCTGTCGCAGAATGTGTAATGCTAATCTGAGAGCTGTTTTACGTCCGATGCCGGGTAGTCGAGACAACTCATTGACGGCATTTTCTAATAGGGTAGAAGCATATTCTTGTTCCATGATGTGTCAATTGTATCGGTAAAGTTAATCCAAAACGTCGAATGTGGCAACATTGGCATGCAATATTTTGCGCTTAAAGAATTTAATGTGTAATTTTGCATGCTGTAACAGCATTTATTGCGAGAAATACGGATGAAAGTAATAAGAACAGTCAAAGAACTTAAGAGCGAGATTAGTGCATTGAAAGTTCAAGGTCGCTCGGTGGGTTTTGTGCCAACTATGGGTGCTCTTCATGCTGGTCACATATCTTTGGTGGAAAAGGCATGTGCTGAAAACGGAGCAGTTGTAGTAAGTATTTTTGTTAACCCGACACAATTTAATAATCCAGAAGACTTACGCACATATCCGCGCACTGAGGCCGAAGATTGTGCTAAACTTGAGGCTGCTGGAGTTGATATAGCATTTGTGCCTTCGGTTGCAGAGATGTATCCCGAGCCGGATACTCGTGTGTTTGATCTTGGAGAGGTAGCAGAAGTTATGGAAGGGCCCATGCGTCCCGGGCATTTTAATGGAGTGGCTCAGATTGTAAGCAAATTGTTTCGAATGGTCGAGCCCGACAGAGCATATTTTGGTGAAAAAGATTTTCAGCAGATTGCCGTGATACGTCGCATGGTGCAACTTGAAGGATTTAATGTTGAAATCATAGATTGTCCAATTAAGCGAGAAGACGATGGACTGGCTATGAGTTCCCGTAATGTACGCTTGTCTACACGTCAACGTCAGATTGCCCCAAACATACATCGTATTATGGTAGAAAGTCTCGTTGTCGCTCAGAAAACGACGTTGGCAGATACCAAAAAGTTTGTGATTGATGCCATTAATGCCTATCCTGAGATGGAAGTGGAATATTATGAAATTGTTGATGCGACGACCATGCAACCAATCAAATCATGGGAAGAAACAGACTGTGCAGTTGGGTGCATTACAGTGTATTTAGGAGATGTGCGTCTGATTGATAATATTAAATACAAATAATAATGATGCAGGTTGAGGTTGTAAAGTCTAAAATCCATCGTGTTACAGTCACGGAGAGTAATTTGGACTATATCGGCAGTATTACAATAGACCAAGATTTGATGGATGCGGCTAACCTATTGCCCGGAGAGCGAGTATATATTGTTGACAATAACAATGGTGAACGTTTTGATACTTATACTATTCCGGGAGAACGTGGTTCGGGCTGTATATGCCTTAATGGTGCGGCAGCTCGAAAGGTTCAAGTTGGCGATGTCGTTATAATAATGAGTTATGCAACAATGCCCTACGAAGAAGCTAAGACGTTTATCCCTTCAGTGATATTCCCAGATACGGCTACAAATAAATTGATTTAAAAAAGAATAATCGCAAAATATTATATATATGTTTGAAAATCTAAGCGAAAGACTTGAGCGCAGCTTCAAGCTCCTCAAAGGTCAAGGCAAAATTACAGAAATCAATGTTGCCGAGACGCTAAAGGACGTGCGTCGTGCTCTTCTTGACGCCGACGTTAATTATAAAGTAGCAAAACAATTTACCGATACTGTTAAAGCTAAGGCGTTAGGTCAGAATGTTATTAATGCCATCAAACCACAAGAATTGATGGTGAAGATAGTACACGACGAGTTGACTGCATTAATGGGTGGAGATACCGTACAAATTAATCTATCGGGAAATCCAACTATAATACTCATGTCGGGTTTGCAAGGCTCCGGTAAGACAACGATGTCCGGTAAATTGGCAAAAAAACTCAAGAGTGAAAAGGCTAAACGTCCGTTACTTGTGGCATGTGACGTGTATCGTCCAGCAGCAATAGAGCAGTTAAAAGTGCTTGGTGAGCAAATAGAGGTGCCTGTTTATACCGAGGAGGGCAATAACAATCCGGTAAAAATAGCTGAAAATGCAATTAAACATGCTAAGGCCCACCACTACGACCTTGTAATTGTCGATACGGCCGGTCGACTTGCGGTTGATGAGGCTATGATGAAAGAGATTGCGGCAATCAAAGATGCTATTAAGCCTCAAGAAACACTATTCGTTGTTGACTCAATGACCGGTCAAGATGCTGTGAATACGGCTAAAGAGTTTAATGACCGACTTGATTTTGATGGAGTAGTACTGACTAAATTGGATGGGGACACCCGAGGTGGAGCTGCGTTATCCATCCGGACAGTGGTGACCAAACCTATCAAATTTGTAGGTACAGGAGAAAAACTTGATGCTCTTGATTTGTTCCACCCATCACGTATGGCTGATCGAATTTTGGGCATGGGAGATATTGTTTCTCTTGTAGAAAAGGCTCAGCAACAATTTGATGAGAAAGAAGCTCGTGAGTTGCAACGTAAAATTGCAAAGAATCAGTTTAACTTTAATGACTTCTTAAATCAGATACAACAGATTAAGAAGATGGGTAATATCAAAGATTTGGCATCAATGATTCCAGGAGTAGGAAAGGCTATTAAGGACATTGATATCGATGACAATGCATTCAAAGGTATAGAAGCAATAATTCAATCGATGACAGCTAAAGAACGTGAAAATCCCGAAATTATTAATGGAAGTCGTCGTCAACGCATTGCGCGAGGTTCCGGTACGACAATACAAGAAGTCAACCGATTGATAAAGCAATTTGATGATACACGTAAAATGATGAAGGCAGCAACGGCAATGCGAGCCAATCCGATGAAGATGATGCGTAATTTGCGTCGCCGTTAGTCATGTTGACTTATAATTTAACGGGTAGGGTTGTTGTTGACACTACCCGTTTTTTGTATAATTGTGTTTTTAATTTAAGGATAGTTTTATAATTTAAGTAGACGAGTCAGTTACTTTCTCCAAAAAATATGCTAATGACATCAAACTAAGTTAAATGACGGAAAATCAACAATAAAAATGAAATGTTGAATGTTTATATTGCAATAAAATATAGAATCGGGCGTTATATTAATGTTGTTAAAATGAAAAAATAATTGTACCTTTGTACGCTTAAAATTGTGCGTAATTACAAATGAGACAACTAAAAATTACAAAGTCAATCACCAATCGAGAGAGTGCATCACTCGATAAATATCTACAAGAGATTGGTCGTGAAGATCTTATCACAGTAGAAGAAGAGGTGGAACTTGCACAACGCATCAGACAAGGAGATCAAGCCGCACTCGAAAAACTTACTCGTGCAAATTTACGTTTTGTTGTATCCGTTGCTAAGCAATATCAAAATCAAGGACTTTCACTCCCTGACTTGATAAATGAAGGAAATCTTGGCCTGATTAAGGCTGCACAAAAGTTTGATGAGACTCGCGGTTTTAAGTTTATTTCTTATGCGGTGTGGTGGATACGTCAGTCTATTTTGCAAGCTTTGGCTGAGCAGTCTCGTATCGTGCGTTTGCCACTTAATCAAGTTGGTTCGCTCAATAAAATAGGTAAGGCATTATCAAAATTTGAGCAAGAACATGAACGCCGTCCATCAGCTGAAGAATTGGCTGATGTTTTGGAGGTACCGGTCGAAAAGATTGCCGATACGTTAAAGGTGCAGGGACGTCACATATCTGTGGATGCTCCGTTTGTTGAAGGTGAAGATAATAGTCTTCTGGATGTATTGACAAATGATGACTCCCCAATGGCCGATTTTACACTCAATCAGGAGTCTTTATCAAAAGAAGTAGACCGCGCATTGCGACAGCTTCATGAGCGTGAGCGCGAAATCCTGAAAATGTTCTTTGGTATTGGTTGTCAAGAGATGACACTCGAGGAAATTGGTGCAAAATTTGACTTGACGCGTGAACGTGTGCGTCAGATTAAAGAAAAGGCGATTCGCCGTCTAAAGGGTCAGAAAAGCCGATTGTTAAAGACATACTTAGGCCAATAATCAGCCTATATCTATATCGGCACCCTCGACCAATAATAGGTTGGGGGTGTCGTTATTATATTAGATCTTGATAAAATTAATGTAGTCTTTAAAATTAGAGGTATAAAAGTTTTTTATCACGTGCGGTTATATTACTTTTGCATAGAATTATGGAAAAATTTACTGTAATCGATGGAGTTAAGGTGCATTATACTGTGCATGGTGAAGGAAATCCGGTCATCCTTATGCATGGATGGGGTTGTAACCATAGCACACTTGCGAGCATCGAAAAAACAGCTGTCGAACATCATTGCGTCTACAATCTTGATTTTCCAGGTTTTGGGCAATCTCAGGAACCACATACGGTGTGGGGCGTAGAAGATTATACGCACATGTTGGAGAAACTTATCGAATATGAACAGATAGATAATCCGATATTGTTGGGACATTCATTTGGCGGGCGTGTAGGTATATTGTATGCATCTCGTCATAGTGATGTGAAAAAATTAATACTTGTTGATGCAGCCGGGATTAAGCCTCGTCGATCTCTAAAATATTATATAAAAGTCTATAGCTTCAAAGCTTGCAAGAAATTATTGTATTGTATAATAGGAAAAGAGAGAGCGGAAGTGGTGCTTGATAAGTATAGGGCAACGACCGGCTCTAAAGACTATGGCCAAGCGTCACCACGTATGCGAGCGATATTAAGTAAAGTCGTTAATGAAGATTTGAAACATTGCCTGCCTTTAATAAAAGCTCCCACGTTGCTTATATGGGGTGAGAACGACACTGCAACGCCGTTGCGTGATGCTCAATACATGGAAAAACATATCCCGGATGCCGGCTTGGTATCATTTGCCGGATGTGGTCACTATAGTTTTCTTGACAATCCCTATCAATTTGCTGCTGTGTTACGCAGTTTTTTGAAAGATAAATAATATAAAAAACATATGGAATTGTTTTCACTGATAATATTATGGCTTTTAATATTGAGTGGCATCGTTAATCTTGTCGTAGAATGTAAGCGCGACTTGATGATGTTTCAACAAAACAGCTATCGAGAAGAACGCTATCGCCGTTGGCTGTCGGTGAGTGGTGAAACGACATCAATGGTGAGAATCGTCACAATGGTGGCATTGATGATTATGCTCATCCCATCAATCCCGGTATGGCTTGGAGCGTTAATTGCCATATTGCCGTTGTGTATCAATACGTTGAAATTATTGAGAGCGGAGTATAAGAAACCTCTTGTGTGGACCAATAGAGCCAAGCGCTTATATGTGGTAATGATGGCGTTGGCCATATTAGTATTGGTCACAGCATGTGTAATTGGTCGAGAAATAGCATGTGGTATAGTTATTGTGGCTTTGTTTGAAGCATCTCATCTGCTTATTATTATGTCGGGATGGTTGTTAAAACCCATAGAATCTTATATTAATAAGCGTTATTACAACGATGCTGCGCGCATACTTAGTTCTATGCCCAACCTGAAGGTCGTGGGTGTTACCGGAAGTTATGGCAAGACGAGTACGAAGCACTATCTCAATCGCATTTTGAGTGAAAAATATAATGTGTTGATGACTCCAGGCAGCTATAATACGACAATGGGGGTAATACGCACAGTGAGGGAAATGATGCAACCTTACAACGAGGTGTTTATATGCGAGATGGGGGCAAAAAATGTTGGTGATATTAAGGAAATATGTGATTTGGTGCATCCTTCCATTGGTATAGTTACCGCAGTGGGTGAACAACATCTGGAGTCGTTTAAGTCGATTGAAAATGTTCAACGTACCAAGTTTGAACTTATTGATGCGTTGCCGGCTGAAGGATTGGCTGTTGTCAATGATGATTTTGAATATGGAGCATCGCGAGTCGTCGACAATGTGGCCGTATGCCGATATGCCGTTAATGCGACCGACAATGCTGACTTTATGGTTAAGGATGTGGTTTATGATGAAACCGGAACAACATTTACCATTGTAGGGAAGGGAGAGGATTTGGTATTGCACACCAAATTGTTGGGAGAGTGTAATATATCAAACCTCATGGCTGCTGTAATTGTGGCATTGCATCTTGGCATTTCTCGAGATGAAATTCGCTATGCTGTTTCAAAAATAGAACAAGTGGAACATCGATTGAACTTGAAACGCACACCGGCCGGAGTGACAATCATCGATGATGCTTTTAATTCTAATCCGACGGGCTCAAAGATGGCTGTAGATGTGCTTGCAAGCATGAAAACAGGAAAACGCATTGTGGTAACTCCTGGTATGATTGAACTCGGTGACAAGCAATATCAATATAATTATGAACTTGGCAATCATATCGCTAAATGTGTAGATGTCGCTATTATTGTTGGTGAATATAATCGAGAAGCTTTGGTCGCCGGTATTCGAGAGGGTGGAATGTCCGGTGATTATATCAAAGTGGTCGATACGTTTAGGGATGCTCAATTAGTTATGTCACAGATCGTTGAAACGGGAGATACAGTGCTTTATGAAAACGATCTGCCCGATACATTTAAGTAATAAAAACAATCATATATATTTATATTAAATATGAGAACTAATATTGGTGTATTTTTTGGTGGTCGTTCCACCGAGCATGAAATTTCAGTGATTTCGGCATCACAAGCCATGCATGCCATCAATCGAGATAAGTATGACGTTACTCCTATATATATAACAAAACAAGGGAAATGGTATACCGGAGAGGCATTGTTTGATGTGAAAAACTATCGAGATGTACCGGCGTTGTTGAAGTCGTGTGATGAAGTGTATATGGAGGCCGTATATGGTGATTACAATCTATATCGAAAAAAACGTTCGCTATTTGGGTCTAATGTGTTGACAACGCTCAATGTTGTGATACCGGTGTTGCATGGCTCAAATGGAGAAGATGGCATCTTTGAAGGCCTATTGGAGACGATAGGAATACCATTTGCCGGTTGCAACACTCTTGCGAGTGCTAACGGCATGGATAAAATCACGATGAAAATGATAATGCAAGCGTGCAATATACCGGTAGTAGATTATGTGTGGTTTACTGACAAAGAGTGGTTTGTCAAGCAGGATAAATTAATATCTGATATAGAAACAAAAATTGGCTATCCGGTAATAGTAAAACCGGCTAACCTCGGATCAAGCGTTGGTATCGGTCGAGCTATTAATAGAGAACAACTGATAGAAAAAGTGGCTGATGCAGAACGTTACTCGACTCGTATAATTGTTGAAGATCTGGTCGAAAATCTCAAGGAGATAAACTGTTCGGTGCTTGGAGATTGTAATGACTATCAAACATCAGTATGTGAAGAACCGATAAAAAGCGGTGAAATTTTGTCGTATGAAGATAAATACATGGGAGGAACAAAAGGGGAGCGAGGCATGCAGGCATCGCAGAAGCGCATTCCGGCTAATTTATCTCAGGAAATGAGTGATCGCATACGTTACCTAGCTGGAGAGACATTCAGAGTGTTGTCGTGTCATGGAGTTAGTCGTGTAGATGTAATTGTAGATGACGACACTCAGGCTATTTATGTCAATGAGATTAATACGATTCCCGGTTCCCTGTCGTTTTATCTGTGGGAGGCGACAGGCATTTCGTTTGACTGCTTGATGGATCGCCTTGTGCAGTTGGCTTTAAAGCGTAAGCGTGAACAAGGACTTAAAACGGTAAGCTACGACCAAAATATATTTAGTCTTGGTGGAGGAGTCAAGGGAGCTAAGGGTTGTAAATCAGCTAAATTATAGAGTTATATGTCGGGGGCTATGCCCCCGATTGTTGTTTTTGCCTATGAAAATTGCTTGTTTGTGTTAGAATTTTTGTAAAAGTGGTAGGGATTAGTTGGTAAAATAGAGAAGAGTGGTAAATTTTAAAAGTAAGAAGTAAAAATAGGCTTAAAATTTTGCATGTTCGGAACATTATGTTAATTTTGCACTTAAATGTTAATTAGCAACAAGTGGGATTGTAAGATAAAAACAATTTATCTACCGAGTTGTTAAGTTTATAAAAATATATTTATCAGATGCAATTCTTGAAGAATTGTAGCGTTTTTTTGAAATATGAAGAAGACGACAATTTGGTTTTTGACAATAATAATGGCGCTTACTTTTAGTGGGCTTCTATATGTACAAATAGTATATATGAAGAACATGATACGTATGCGTGAAGATCAATTTGCCGAAGGCGTTCGTCGGAGTTTATATAGCGTAGCCAATACATTGGAGCAAGATGAAACAAAATATTTCTTGGAAGAGGATGTTGCTGCGATAGAACAAATATATCCGCAATATGGGACATCGTCAAAGAGTTTGAAATATTCATTTACTACACCTGATGGAATTGAGACCGATTTGACGTTAAAAGGTGATGATTCGCTTCCTGAAATACAAGGAGCAAATACGCGTGGACCGGCAGGAGACCGATTTAGGAATATGCAAGAGGTCATACGTGGGCAATATCTGTATCAAAAGGGATTGTTAAATGAGGTGATACTAAATATACTCAGTCAATCAAGTAATCGACCTATAGAGGAGCGAGCTGATTCGACTATAGTTTCCGGATATTTACGGACTGAATTTGAAAGTAATGGTCTAAACTTGCCATTTGAATTTGCAGTTGTCAATCGGGCTGGCCGTATTGTATATTCTACAGACGATTATGATCGTGTAAATATTGGAAAAAATAGCTTGTTTGTTCAGACACTATTTCCAAATGATCCGGTTAATAAGATGAATTATATAAAAGTTTATTTTCCAACAAAAAATGACTATATATTTTCATCGATACGATTCATGATTCCATCGTTTATGTTTACATTTATATTGTTGGTTATTTTTCTATATACAATAGTTATTGCGTTTAAACAGAAAAAGCTGACGGAAATGAAAAACGATTTTATCAACAATATGACTCATGAGTTTAAGACACCGATATCGTCAATTTCGTTGGCAGCACAGATGCTTAATGACGATTCTGTTAGAAAATCAACTGCAATGATGCAGCATATCTCTACGGTGATTAATGATGAGACTAAGAGATTGCGCTTTCAGGTTGAGAAAGTCCTTCAGATGTCGATGTTTGATCGCCAAAAAGCAACGTTGCGCATACAGAATATAGATGCCAATATCGCAATATCCAACATAGTCTCAACATTTAAGCTAAAAGTAGAGCGTTATGGCGGAAAAATTGAAAGTCATCTTGAGGCAGGGAATGCCATTGTCAGTGTGGATGAGATGCATTTTACAAATGTTATTTTCAACCTATTAGACAATGCTGTAAAGTATCGACGAGAAGATGTTTCGTTACTGTTAATTGTGTCAACATCGTGTTTGTCAGGTAATAAACTGGAAATACGTATCAGCGATAATGGCATCGGAATAAAACGCGATGATCTTAAGAAAATATTTGAAAAATTTTATCGAGTGTCTACTGGAAATCGTCATGATGTCAAAGGTTTTGGCCTTGGATTGGCATATGTGCACAAAATGGTGCATGAATTGAAAGGCGATATTCGAGTAGAAAGCGAATATGGACAAGGAACAACATTTATAATTATATTACCACTTACAAAAAACTAAACAATTATGGAAGAACGTTTGCGAATCCTACTTTGCGAAGATGATGAAAATCTTGGCATGTTATTGCGAGAATATCTGCAAGCTAAAGGCTTTAATGCTGATTTGTTTCCTGATGGAGAGGCCGGTTATAAGGCTTTTTTAAAGGGAAAATATGATTTGTGTGTGCTTGATGTGATGATGCCTAAAAAGGACGGATTTGCATTGGCTCAAGAAATCAGAACTGTCAATTCGGATGTGCCGGTAATCTTCTTGACAGCAAAATCTCTTAAAGAAGACATTCTTGAAGGTTTTAAAATAGGAGCAGATGACTATATTACGAAGCCTTTTTCAATGGAAGAGTTGGTGTTCCGTATTGAAGCAATTTTGCGTAGGGTAAAAGGTAAGAAGGGTAAGGAAATAACAATGTATAAGATTGGTCGTTTTACCTTTGATACTCAAAAGCAGGTGTTGATGATTGATGATAAGGTAACAAAATTAACAACCAAAGAATCAGAATTGCTTAGTTTGCTATGTGCCCATGTCAATGAGATTCTTGAACGTAATTTTGCATTGAAGACGATTTGGATTGATGATAACTATTTCAATGCACGTTCGATGGATGTATATATCACTAAATTACGTAAGCATCTTAAGGACGATCCTTCAATTGAGATTATTAATATTCATGGAAAGGGGTATAAACTTATTGCGCCAGAAGTAGAAACTAAGGGCAAGTAAGATTTAAGTTGTAAATTTTAATGAGTCGGGATATGCATACTAGAGGTGTATCCCGACTTTTTTATGGTGTCTAAAAACATATAAAATTTAGAGTTAAGACTTTTATATTGGTTGTAATTATTGTAACTTTGCAAAAATTTTTATATAGGACAAAAGTCATTGAATATGAAACAAAAATTCAACGAATACAATAGCTTTAATCTGTCGGATATCAATCGCGAAGTTCTTGCAAAGTGGAACGCAGAGAATCTTTTTGAACAGAGCATGAAAGTCAGAGAGGGAAATCCTTCGTTTGTTTTTTATGAAGGTCCTCCATCGGCTAATGGTATGCCCGGAATACATCATGTAATGGCACGAACCATAAAGGATATATTCTGTCGATACAAAACAATGAAGGGCTTTCATGTTAAGCGCAAAGCCGGATGGGACACTCACGGGCTTCCTGTAGAATTGGGCGTTGAAAAGGCATTGGGTATCACAAAGGAAGATATTGGTAAAAAGATTTCAGTCGATGACTATAATGCTGCGTGTCGTCGTGAGGTTATGAAGTATACTAAGGAATGGGAAAATCTCACTAATTCTATGGGTTATTGGGTCGACATGACAGACCCGTATATAACTTATGATAATCGTTATATAGAGTCGGTGTGGTGGTTGCTAAGCCAATTGTATAAAAAAGGTTACTTATATAAAGGGTATACAATCCAGCCATATTCTCCGGCTGCCGGAACAGGACTTAGTACTCATGAGTTGAATCAACCTGGCTGTTATCGAGATGTTAAGGATACTACTGTAACAGCCCTTTTTGAGATGACAAATCCACGCACCGAAATGGATGGATGGGGAAAATCATATTTTGCAGCATGGACAACAACTCCGTGGACATTACCTTCAAACACCGCATTGTGCGTAGGCCCGAAAATAGAATATGTCTGTGTGAGGACCTACAATCCATATAATGGAGAAAAAATATCAGTAGTGCTTGCAAAGGCTCGTCTTAATGCATATTTAAAACCAGAAGGTGCTGAGTTGCCGATGGAAGAATACAAGCAGGGTGATAAGGTGGTTCCTTATCGTATTGTTGGCGAATATGTCGGTGCAGATTTGGAAGGCCTAACTTACAAGCAATTGATGCCATGGGTTAAGCCTCTAGAAAAAGTAGATGAGAATGCTCCGGCATTTGTTAAAGAATATGCCGGTAACAATATAGAAAAATGTTTTAATGTAGGTAAGGATACATTTGTTGAATTATCCTCAAAAGCATTCCGAATCATACCGGGTGACTATGTTACAACTGAGGATGGTACTGGAATTGTGCATATTGCGCCTACATTTGGAGCTGATGATGCCAAAGTCGCAAAGGCTGCCGAAATACCATCGTTGTTTATGATAAACAAGAAAGGCGAAACTCGTCCGATGGTTGATTTGACAGGAAAATACTATGTCATTGATGAATGTGCAAGTGAATTTGTTGAGGCATGTGTAGATGTTGATAAATATTCGGTACATGCTGGAGATTATGTTAAGAATGCTTATGCTCCAGAATTTAATCCTGGAGGAAAATATGATGAAGTTGCTGCGGCCAAGGCTGAAGACTTAAACGTTGTGATATGCATGGAAATAAAGCAGGCCGGAGAGGCTTGGAAGATTGAAAAGCATGTACACAACTATCCACATTGTTGGCGAACAGACAAACCGGTGTTGTATTATCCATTAGATAGTTGGTTTATTAGAACTACTGCCGTAAGGGAGCGTTTGATGGAAAAAAATGAAACTATTAAATGGAAACCGCAGTCAACAGGAACAGGTCGTTTTGGAAAATGGCTTGAAAATTTGCAAGATTGGAATCTCTCACGCAGTCGTTATTGGGGAACTCCGTTGCCAATATGGAGAACAGAAGATGGTTTGGAAGAATTATGTATAGATAGCGTAGAGACTCTATATAATGAGATTGAAAAGGCAGTTGATACCGGAGTAATGAAGTCTAATCCATATAAAGAACGAGGTTTTGTTCCCGGAGACTATACTCCCGAAAATTATGAAAAAATTGATTTGCATCGTCCTTATGTAGACGATATAGTATTGGTTTCGTCAAAAGGAGAACCGATGCATCGTGAGTTAGACTTGATTGATGTTTGGTTTGATTCCGGTTCGATGCCATATGCTCAGATTCATTATCCATTTGAAAACAAGGACGGCCTTGATTCAGGTGAATTATATCCTGCTGATTTCATCGCAGAAGGGGTTGACCAAACACGTGGTTGGTTCTTTACGTTGCATGCAATAGCCGGCATGGTATTTGATTCTGTTGCGTACAAAGCGGTTATTTCTAATGGTTTAGTACTTGATAAGGATGGAAATAAGATGTCAAAGCGATTGGGTAATGCAGTCAATCCGTTTGAAGCAATTGCTGAATTTGGCTCAGATCCATTACGTTGGTATATGATAGCCAATTCCTCACCGTGGGATAACTTAAAATATGATCCGGCCGGAGTAAGAGAAACAGCACGTAAATTTTTTGCTACACTATATAATACTTATTCATTCTTTGCTTTATATGCCAATGTCGATGGATTTGACAACAGTCAGCCACAATTGGATATGTCGCAGTGCCCAGAGATTGATAGGTGGATTTTAAAATCGTTGAACTCTTTGATTAAAGAAGTTGATGAAGCATTTGCTGATTATGAACCGACCAAGGCAGCGCGTGCAATTAATGACTTTGTTAATGATAATTTGAGTAATTGGTATGTTCGTCTCAATCGTAAGCGTTTCTGGGGAGGTGAAATGAATGCTGATAAGCTGTCGGCATATCAAACACTTTATAAATGTCTTGAAACTGTAGCTTTGTTGATCGCTCCAATATCACCTTTTTATGCTGATCGTTTATATACTGATTTAAAATCCGGAACTTCCGAAGATGCAACATCTGTGCATTTGGCATTATTCCCCGAAGCCGGAGAGACCGATAAAGACTTGGAGGCGAGAATGAAAATGGCTCAAGATATAACTTCAATGGTATTGTCGTTGCGTAGAAAAGTAAATATAAAGGTTCGTCAACCACTTTCGTCAATTACTATCCCGGTTGTTGATGAAAAGCAACGTCGCGATGTTGAGGCAATGAGTGAATTGATAATGGGTGAAGTCAATGTCAAAGAAATTAAATTAGTTGGCAATGATGAAGGCGTATTGGTAAAGCGTGTAAAACCCGATTTCAAGAAACTAGGGCCTAAATATGGTAAGATTATGAAGGCTTTAGCAAAGAGCATATCAGATCTTACACAACAAGATATCGCATCTTTTGAAAAGAGAGGATACCTTGAAATTAATGTTGAAGGAACAAACGCTGTTGTTGAGTTAACAGATGTGGATATAATCTCCGAAGATATTCCTGGTTGGTTAGTAGCAAATGAAGGATCAATTACGGTAGCTTTGGATATTACAGTAACTCCAGAATTGCGTCAAGAAGGAATAGCGCGAGAAATTGTGAATCGAGTGCAAAATATCCGCAAAGGGCGTAACTATGATATTGTAGATAAGATAGAACTCTTATTTGCGCCTAATGACGAAACTGATGAGGCAATACGTGTGTTTGCTGATTATATTGGACGTCAAGTATTGGCTACAAAAGTCGAAGTAGCTGAACTTCCGAATAATGAAAATGTCGAAATTCTTGATTTAGAAGGCGTTATTGTGAATGTGATGATTAATTTGTCAAAGTAATTGTTTAAATTAGAAATCATTATGAATGAGAAAACTCGATATTCCGATGAAGAACTACAAGAGTTCAAGGAATTAATTTTGGCTAAATTAGAAAAGGCTCAGCGAGACTATGACTTGTTAAAAGCCAATGTAATGAATAGTGATGGGAATGACACAGCCGACACATCGCCTACATTTAAGGTACTTGAGGAAGGCGCGAGTACGCTTAGTAAGGAAGAAGCCGGTCATCTTGCCCAACGTCAAATGAAGTTCATACAGCACTTGCAGGCAGCTTTGGTGCGTATTGAAAATAAGACCTATGGAGTTTGTCGTGAAACCGGTAAGTTAATTCCCAAGGAACGCTTGAGAGCAGTGCCTCATGCCACTTTAAGTGTTGATGCTAAAGAGCAAATTAACAAAAAAAGATAAAAACAAATAAAACAAAAGCAACCGGATGAAGTTAACCAAGGGCTACTTGGCTACCATCGTTATCGTAGGAGTAATTCTGATTGACCAAATATTAAAAATTTGGGTTAAAACCAATTTCTATATTGGAGAAGAATTGCCTATATTTGATTGGTTCAAGTTGTATTTTATTGAAAATAACGGGATGGCATTTGGAATGGAGATGGGTAGCAAGCTATTCTTGTCTTTGTTTCGTATTGTTGCCGTGAGTCTACTCATATATTACCTTGTTAAAATCAAAGGACGACCTAATGTCAAAGTTGGATATGTGGTGTGCTTTTCGCTTATTACGGCAGGGGCAGCAGGAAACATTATTGACTCGGTATTTTACGGCTTGATATTCAATAATCCACTGCCACCCGAAACGGCGGTGTTGTTTCCCGACGGCGGTGGATATGCATCTATCTTTCATGGACGAGTAGTGGATATGCTATATTTCCCGTTATTTAGTTTTTATTGGCCGGAATGGATGCCCTATATAGGAGGTGATTATTTTTTATTTTTCCAACCTATATTTAATTTTGCCGATGCGTCCATTACAGTGGGTATTTTAACTTTAATAATTTTATATTCCAATAGTTTTGTTTCGCTATCAAATAAAACAGAGTTGATTGAGTCGGAAAATAAGGATAAAACAATAGACACTGACAAGTTGTAGACAGACATGAAATTTGATAATTGGGCTAAGTATTTATTGGTGGGATTTATTGCAATCATAGTTGGTGGCTGTAATAAGGTTCCTGATTATGTGATACCTCCCGATAAAATGGCCGAATTATTATCAGATATACATATAGGTGAAAGTGTTGTTGAAACAAATAGCCGTGAATATAGTGGAGATTCATTAAAGAAAGTTCTGAAACAGTCAATATATGCCAAACATGGGGTTTCCGCAGAGCAGGTAGATACTTCGTTGGTGTGGTATGGCCATAACATTGAGGAATATATCAAAGTATATGATTTAGTTATAGAACGCATAGAAGGAGAATTGGAAAATACTGATGTGGCATCAGATGGAACAAAGGTGCAGATTGCTGCAGTCGGAGACTCTGTAGATACATGGAGTGATGCTCGTCGACGAAATTTCACAATTATGCAACCATCGGAATATTTGAAATTTACATTCAAAAGAGATGAGAACTGGGAACGTGGAGATTTATATACATGGAAAATGAAAATGTATAATAGTCGTTCTCCAATGTATATAACACTCGCAGTTGAATATACCGATGGCTCAAATGACTTTGTGACAAAAAGCATGTCGCAAGAGGGATGGGTTGATGTACAACTTCCGACAGATAGTGCTAAAGTCGCAAGAACTTTATTCGGTGTGGTAAAACTTACGCCTAAACTATATGAGAGTGCATATATAGATAGTATATCATTAGTGAGAGAGCGCCATTCTTCTAAGAATAAAGTTATACAAGTTCAGCAATACAATAATGGAAAGAAAAAAATGCTGACAAGAAAAAATGATGCCGGTTAAGAGTTATTTAGCACATATAGTGTTGTATAATGGGAGAGTATGGAGGAATTCGGTTGTCGATTTGCGCGGAACGGTAGTGTGTATAAGTGAATTTAAGAGGGAAACTGCGTCCACAATCTTTATTTCTGGAGTCGTTGCAGTCTGTAATAGTAATTTAAATGCAGAACATCGAGAATCACTTCAGAAAATTGTAAAAAATGGCGGAGATGGTATGATTGAAAACCTATTGGTTTATATGAAATCTCATAATCTAGATTTAACAACAAACAACGTGGCAGAGGCTATTGTGTTGCCTCTGCCACGTTAATTGAGTAGATTTGATTTAAATAATACCAACAATTTCATTAATGTCATTAATGCCATGTCGTTGGCAATATTCATTTATGTAATCTATAATTTTTATTGTAATTGTAGGATCTATAAAATTTGCTGTGCCAACTTCTACTGCTCGGGCTCCAGCAAGCATAAATTCTATTGCATCTCTTCCGTTCATGATTCCTCCAAGTCCGATTACCGGAATCTTTATGGCATGAGCTACCTGCCAAACCATTCTAACAGCAATAGGTCTTACCGCCGGTCCAGAAAGCCCTCCGGTTATTGTAGATAGGTAGGGGCGTTGGCGTTCGACGTCTATGGCCATGCCAAGAAGCGTATTTATAAGAGAAACCGAGTCAGCTCCTTCGGCTTCGACAGCGCGTGCAATGTCGGCTATGTTGGTTACGTTTGGAGAAAGTTTTACGATTACAGTTTTAGGGTAGGCTTGGCGTACGGCTTTGGTCACTTGAGCCGCACCCTCGCATGTAGTTCCAAAAGCCATGCCTCCTTGCTTTACATTGGGGCAAGAAATGTTGACTTCAATAGCATTGATATGATCAAGTGGAGCTAATTTTTCACAAACGGCAACGTAGTCGTCAATAGAAGCTCCGGAAACATTTACAATTATCTGAGAATTAATATCTTTGATACGAGGATATATGTGTTGAATCATGTAATCCACACCTTTATTTTGTAATCCTACAGCATTTAGCATTCCTGAAGGAGTTTCAGCCATGCGAGGATAGTCATTCCCTTCCCGAGGGTTGATTGTTGTGCCTTTGACAATAAATCCTCCTAACTTGTTAAGATCAATGAAGTCGGCAAATTCCTCTCCGTAGCCGAATGTTCCCGATGCGGTTAATACGGGATTTTTTAATTCAATACCGCCTATTTTTACTTTTAAATTTGCCATGTTAATTGTTTTATGTTAAATACAGGACCTTCAGTGCATACGCACACATTACCTTTTACAGTTTTTTCGACACAACACAAACAAGCTCCAAGTCCGCATGCCATCATATTTTCAAGAGAAACTTCACATTCGGATTTAATCGATGATGCCACTTTGGCAATTGCTTTCATCATTGAAGCCGGCCCACAACAATAAATATTGTCCCAATGTTGCTGAAGTACGCTATGACATGTAACCAATCCTTTCTCTCCAAGTGTGCCGTCTTCTGTCGATATATGAACTTTACCAATCGACTTAAATTGTTCTAATTGCAGTATGTCGGATTTTGAGCGCGCTCCAATAAGAAATTCAGGAGAATAACCTCTATCAGCCAGAAATGAGCCCCAATATAGCATGGGTGCAACACCGACACCGCCTCCCACCAATAGTACTTGGGAACCGGATGTGGGTATGGAGAAGGAATTGCCCAATGGAAGAATAAGATTGATTATCTCTCCCTCTTGTTTGTTGATTAGGTGAGTTGTTCCATCTCCGGCTTTACGAACAAGCAGCCATAATGTGTCGTTGTTATAGTCGGCATAATTTATAGATATGGGTCGGCGTAAAAATGTTGTTTTGGAATCGTCAATAGCGATTTGAACAAATTGACCAGGCTTGACAATTGGGAGTTTCCCAGTAGTAGGCCTAATTATCAGTAATGAATATAGATCATGGATATGGCGATTTTCCACAATCGTAAAGTCTAGAATATATTTTTTCATGAAATGGGTTAAATTTACTTTACGCGAATTTAGTTACATTTTTTCAGATTTCAGCTAATAAGTAACACTTTACTGAGGAAAATCTAAAGAATGATTTTATTTGTAATGTGTTTCCCTTCATGATTGGTTGCCTTAAGTATATAAATACCATCAGATGGAATGGCTATGTTGAAGGATGGAGATAACGGCTGTTGTGTTAACACAAGTTGGCCGGCAATATTGTATACCTCTATGAGATTAATTGCAGATTGAGATTGGATTGTCAACTCATTTCCGTTGCGTATTATCTCAAATGTGTTGTTGTCATATTTAGTGGTCGTAATGCCTGATGATTTTAATAATTCACAATGTATAGAACTGATGCCGGGAGTAGGAGTGATTATTATGGGAAGATCGCTTACAGTCTTTTTTGCTTGTCTTCCGCTATTAAAAATAGTTGTTATTTCCCATACAGACTCATGTTCAGGTGTGTTTAATATAATATTTCTATTAGAAAAATATTTTCCAATAAAGTTTTCTTGAGTTAATGGAATATTGTTGAATGTAACAGGTACATCGCTATGAGATATTGTTATATTTACCAAGTTGCCAAGTCCAAAATAATTTTTCAATAGATTATAGCAATGGTCGGTTCGCTCTTTTGTCCATGAAACTAACCCGGATACACAATTTTCCCAATGGCTAACGTTAATCCATGAGTTAAATTGCCAATAATCAAGATGGTGGGGATATTCATCGGCGATTTCATCGGCAAGTTCTTTTAGCAATGTTGAAGTAACAGATGACTGTAAAAAGTCTCCAAGGTATACGGCGAAATGGTCTATATAGAGATTTTTGAACTCTTCTTTTGACATCATTGCACGGAATAAGGCGGTTGCAGATGTTGAATTGGCATATCCCGTATCGTTAGAATTAGGCCCTGTTCGCAGTATGAAATCAAAATAGTTATAATCAGATGGATTGTAAGCGATAAAGTCCATGTCTTTTAGTACCCAGCGCCATTTACCTCCGGTTTCAGTTGGACGCCACATCACAATATTATTGCCGGGAAAATCGGTGTTTGCAACCCAAGTGCTAGCTATGAACATTTTTAAGAAATTATCTACATCTAACAATGAATTAAGGGTTTCATAAGATACATTGCTATTTTGATATTGATTACGGAATATGCGAAAATTGGTCAACGTTCCGGCTTTGATTTCTTTCCAATTTTCAATCATGTCGATGTCTTCCAATCCGTCATAATTAGCTTCAACATAATCTTCATTACTTCGTTCTCTGACATCATATATGCCCATGTATTTCCCATTAATATAGTATATACAGGGTTGATATGCTTGCCAATCAAGATTGTCAAGATGCCGACCGAAAAGAGTTTGCACGAATGCATCGCGAATATGCGCGTCATAACAATCATTACCGCTATTTCTAAGGATAAATGATTTAGACTCTTTTACGTCGGATTTGTCTTTCCATAGCGTATAAGAAAATCTCTTTGTGCCAAAACGTTTATTGGCGTAAAGCGCAATTGATTTTTGTTTTAGATTTCGAGTCCAACCGCCTTGAGTGCGAGTTTCGCATAGCTGGTTTATAACAGCTTTGTCTTCTCCTTTTACAAAATATTCTACATGTATTGGACGTCGCCAATCGTGTTCGTAATTTGGATTTTGACCTTCTGTCCCATAAAAAATACCTATTTCGCTATCATAGAAGTAGTCAATATTGGTTGTCAGGGATACGATAGGTAGTTGAGTAGTGCGAGGATGAAATATATATGAATGTGTAGTAGAACGTGGTGAAATGGCAGATGAAGAAATTAATTTGGCTCTAACAATAGTGGTGTTGTATATGGTGAGAGTTAATTTGTCGGTTGATTGAGACTCTGTGGTCGGTTCTTGTCCGTCAAGGGTATAGTAAATTTTAGTGTCCTTGGGCAGGTTTTCATCGGGGATAGTTATCGTTAATGATTCTCTTTTGTTGATGATGCGGCCGGAAATGCTGAATTTGGGCTCAGGAAGTATAATTGTGGTTATCCCTCCTGAGTTAGAGCTGCCGGGAGTGGGGGTGAGCATATATCCCCATGAGTTGCTATTGTCTGATTCTCTTCCATATGCGACATTGGGAGCCGGCATTTTTTTGTAAGTTATGTGATCTGCAATGGAGTTATCACTATTGAATAAGTATAATTCTCCTTTCCCTGAATCAATACGAAAATCGCAATGTATGCCGGACCCTGCTTTGTCGCAATAAATGAGCAAATGAGAATGCGCGTCAATTATTCTATTGGGCAGAGTGAATGCATTAGACGGGTCGTTGGAGTCTCCAATTTTGAATCCCCTAATGTTTATTGGTGATGAAGATGTATTGTATAATTCGAGCCAAGAGTCAGGAAATTCATTATCGACAAAAACACAATCAATGTTAGACTGCATTATTTCGTTAATTATAATTTGGCTTTTAGCAACAGTAGGAAAGTATACAGAATGTAATATACAAAATAAAATTGTCAATAATAAATGCTTCATATATAAACTATAAAATTGTGCGAATATAACTACAATTTTTTTAATAATACAATAAAAGATAATAATTCTACGTGTATATAAAAACTGTCTTCTTCTCTAAACTGAGAAGAAGACAGTTTTTATATGCTAAAGCTTTGTTTAGTAAATTATTTTTTTAGTTATTCGATTGCCTGTTATGTCAATTGTGTTAATAATATAAACTCCATTAGAGGGAAGTGTTAAAGAACAATCTGTTGACATTGGCTTGACTGAATAGATTAGTTGCCCAGAGAGGTTATATACGTTTAAAGTTTCTATAGTAGAAATCGCCGATATGAGCAACTCATTGCCGTTAATCTGAGTCGTTATATTATCTGTCGAATTTGTAATCGATGTGATGCTTGACGTATTATATAATTTGATATTAATTGATGAGTTATTAGAAGTAGGGTTAATAGAAATTGATGGTCCTTCAAATGTTTGTTTAGAATAATCTCCATTGTTGAATTTTGTGGTAACTTCCCATTTGGCAGATTCGGTAGATACTTCCAATGTGATATTACGATCTGCAAAGGTCTTTCCATTAAAATTACCGTTAACCAAAGATATTCCATTGAACTTAATGGGAATGGAGCCACTTGAGATTGTTAAATCGATAATATTGCCAAGTCCAAAGTAGTCTCTAAGCATTGTATAACAATAGTTGGAACGCTCTTTAGACCAATTTCTCATGTAATTTACACAATCAATCCAATACTCTTCGTTGATGTGTGGTTCGATTTGCCAATAATCAAGATGGTGGGGATATTCAACTTCAAGTTCTTCCATTAATTCTGTTAGCAGGGCATTTGTTGCGCTTGATCTAAGAAAATCTCCAAGATAAACGGTAAAATGATTAATGAATTTTTCTTTAAATTCCGGCTTACTAATCATATTGCGGAATATTGCTGTAACTTCTTTTGTATTTGCATAATCAGTATCATCTGCGTGGCTTCCGGTGCGTAGTATAAATTCGAGATAGTTGTAGGTTGGGGCATTAAATAATCCGACAAAATCCATGTCTTTAAGTAGCCATCTCCATTTGCCTTCAACTTCACGTGGACGCCACATGACAATATTATTGCCTGGAAAGTCAGTATTTGCAGCCCAAGTGCTTGCAATGAACATTTTCATAAAATTATCTTCGTCGATTAATGTTATGAGTTCTTCGTAGGTCGTGTTAAAATTTAGATATTTTTTTTTGAAATTATTGTAGTTGTCCCAAGTCCCAGCTTTTATTTCGTCCCAGTTCTCAAACATATCAATATCTTCAAGACCGTTATAATTAGCTTCAACATAATCTTCGTTGCTTCGTTCGCGAATATCATAAACTCCCATATATTGTCCGTTTATATAATAAACGCATGGTTGGTATCCTTGCCAGTCGAGATTGTCAACATTGCGTCCAAAAAGTGTCTGAACAAATGCATCTCGAATGCGAGCGCGATCAAAGTCGTTACCTCCATTACGTAGAACTATAGATTTAGACTCTAAAACGTTAGGTTTGTCTTTCCATATTGTATGTGCAAAACGTTTTGTGCCAAATCGTTTATTTGCATATAAAGCTAAAGATTTCTGCTTTAATTGTCGAGTCCAACCTCCTTGAGTACGAGTTTCGCAAAGTTGACTCATTGTAGCCTTATCTTTTCCATATTCAAAATACTCAAAGTGGATTGGGCGTCGCCAATCTTTCCAATAATTAGTGCCGTGCCAAATTCCTTCTGTACTATCGTAGAAATAGTTGATGTCTGTTGACAGAGAAATAATAGGTAGTTGTGTGTTACGAGGATGGAAAATATAAGAGTTGGTTGTTGAACGGGGAGATATTGCAGATGTTGATATAAGCTTTGCTTTTATAATAGTATTTTTTGTAATCTCAATATTTAATTCTTTTGAAGATGGTGATGATGAGGTGGGCTCACATCCATCAATTGTGTAATATATTTTGGTGTCTTCTGGAAGATTCTTATTGGGAATTGAAATGTTTAATATTTGAGATTCTGACATTAATTTACCGGGGAAACTGAAAATTGGCTCAGGTAGTATGGTGGAGGAAATACCTCCGCTATTGCTACCACCCGGTGTTGGATTTATCATATATCCCCAAGTTTCACTATTGTCGTTTTCGCGACCATAGGCTACGTTAGGAGCGGGCATCTTTTTGTAAGAAATGTGATCTGAAATATTGCCACTCCTATTAAATAAAAATAATTCGCCTTTGCCTGAGTCTAATCTAAAATCAGTATGGAGATTGCTATCAACTTTGTCACAATATATCACGATGTGCGAGTAGGGATTAATTGTTACTGATGGAAGTGCAAACGCCTTGGTGATATCTTCTGTATCTCCAAGTTTATAGCCATATAACGACTTTGGTCCGTTTGTTGGATTATATAGTTCAACCCAAGAGTCAGGAAATTCATGGTCGATAAAAACACAATCAATATTTGATTGCATTATCTCATTTATTTTTATTTGACCATTAAATAGCAATGGAAGGCAAAGAGATAATAATATAGGAAAAAGTCTCTTATTCATATGATATCATGCATATAATTTGTAATAGTTTTACAAATATATGAATTTTGTATGAATAAGATGTTAAATTGAAAAGATATTTACAAAATCAATTGTTGGTTAAGGGAGAAAACTCGTCATAGTTTCCATCGCCATATAGTATTATTATTTTTTTTATCTTTTTAGTCTCGTCGTTAGCTCTAAATGAAATTGTAGGCGGAGAAATTGTAGAAGAAGATGTTTTTTGTAATGGAATCTCAAGTTGAGTCGTATTTTTTTGTTCAAAATGCACAACTTGACTATTATGCGGTATATTTTTATTTTCTGACTCTTTTTCATTGATGGGTTGAGAGAAGTCGAATTCTTGGATAAGGGGCTTGTTATTAGCTATTTTAGATGAAACGTTACTCTCTTTTTCGCTAATTTCAGCTTCTGAGATTTTAATATTTGAATTGTTCAGCATCTCACCTTCGCCAAACATCAACCAAAGCACGGAAATCTCAGGATAGGTTTCATGTATTTTGCCAATAATTTCGTCACTTACTTTTTTATTTCTACCATTAAGTATTTGTGATAGGGTCGGACGAGGAATGCGGCAACTGTCAGCAAATTTAGAACTGGCAATTCCTTGCGAATCCATGAATTTTTTGATACGGTTTGCAATATCCATGCTTGTTTACTTTTGTTATTTTGGATATGCAAATATAGTTAAAGAAACCGAATTGCACAAATTCTATTTATTGAATTTACTTATAGGTATTGTAAATTACATAATTGATTTCATGTAAAAATCGCCGTGTATTATTAAAGTAATAAGTTAGTGTATTTGCTTATTTAATAGATTTTCAACACGTTATGGTTGAAAATGCTGCTACGAATGGGGTAGAAGGTGGAATTTTTACGAATTCTTATATTGTTGCTGTAATAAATAGATGTAATATATATGATTATCAATGTGTTAGGTATAATGTTAATTGTGCTTAATGTAATATTCGAGCGTGATTTTTGAAATGAGAACAGTTTTTAAATGTGAATAAATAAATGAACTACTGTTCTCAAATGCAGACAGTTAGTGCGTGAATAAGAGTTTGTGAATTTAAATTGTGGCAATTCTCAAATAAGAATTAGTCGAATTTACGATAGCCTTTACAAATGTAAATAGTGTTGATTTGAGATTTTATTTTTATTGGTATGATTATTTGAATGGCACGATTTGATAATATGGTTTATTGTAATTTCAAATTAGATACGTTATTTTGAGGTATTAGCAGATTATAAAGAAGTGTTGCTTGCTAATTAATTATTTAGTTTTAGTTCATTGGCTAAGTATCTTGATGTTGGGGAGTCACTTTGGGCTATTTCCATAGGCGTGCCTTCTGCAATAATTTTTCCACCATTATTGCCTCCTTCAGGTCCCATATCGATAATATAGTCGGCATTTTTAATAATATCTATATTATGCTCAATGACAATAACCGTGTTTCCCTTATCCACAAGTCTGTTTAAAACGCCAAGGAGTATATCAATGTCTTCAAAATGAAGTCCGGTGGTGGGTTCGTCAAGAATAAACAGAGTTTTGCCGGTATCCTTACGGGAAAGTTCTGCAGCGAGCTTTACGCGTTGGTTTTCGCCTCCAGATAGTGTACTTGATGGTTGTCCTAATTTAATGTAGCCAAGCCCAATTTCTTGAAGCAACGATATTTTTGATAAAATTGTAGGAATATTGGAAAAAAAATCTACCGCTTGGTTTATCGTCATGTCAAGTATGTCAGCAATTGATTTTCCTTTATATCTGACTTCAAGAGTTTCTCGGTTGTATCTTTTTCCTCCGCATACTTCGCATGGAACAAGAACATCGGGAAGAAAATTCATTTCAATTGTGTTATAACCATTACCGTTGCATGCATCACATCTTCCGCCTCGTACGTTGAATGAGAATCGCCCTGGTTTATATCCCCTAATTTTTGCTTCTGGTAGATTTACGAATAAATTTCGTATATCAGCAAAAACTCCGGTGTATGTGGCCGGATTGGATCGAGGAGAACGTCCTAAGGGGGATTGGTCTACTGTGATGACTTTATCGATATTCTCTATCCCGGAAATATTTTCGTAGGCCAGCGGTTGTTGTTGAGAGCGATAAAAATGTTGGCTTAATATTGGATATAATGTGGCATTTATGAGGCTTGACTTTCCGCTACCGGAAACACCTGCGACGCATATGAGTCTTCCTAACGGGATATTAAGTGTTATGTTTTGAAGGTTATTCCCTTTGCATCCTGTTAAAATAAGGTGTTTTCCATTGCCAATGCGATATTCTGTCGGTGTTTTTATGCATTTTTGTCCATTTAGATAACGTGCAGTTAGAGTATTGGCACCGAGCATAGATGCTGGAGTTCCGGCAAATACAACATTTCCACCTTTGTTGCCGGCTTTTGGTCCTATATCGACAATATAATCTGCTTCAAGCATTATTTCTTTGTCATGCTCAACTACTATAACAGTGTTGTAGGCATCTCTCAGATTTTTAAGTGAGTTGATAAGCCTAATGTTGTCACGTTGATGTAGACCGATACTGGGTTCATCAAGTATATACATTACATTTACCAATTCAGAGCCTAATTGAGTTGCAAGGCGTATACGTTGGCTTTCTCCGCCTGACAATGTAGCAGAATTACGGTTAAGAGATAGATATCCAAGACCAACTTCCACCAAAAATTTAAGGCGCGATCGTATCTCTTTTAAAATTTCATGAGCAATAATCGCTTGTTGTTCTCCCATTTTGTCTTTTGCTGTCATAGACCATTGGTAAAGTTGGGAGATGTCCATAGATGCCAGGTCTGCAATATTTTTGCCATCAATATAAAAATGTAGGGCTTCTTTATTGAGCCTTTGTCCTTGGCATTCCGGGCATGAGGCTCGAGAATAGAACTGCTCGCTCCATTTTTGTGCTGCACTTGAGGCTTCGTCGTTCTGTTGCAATTCAATATATTTAACTAATCCTTCATAGGTCAAGAAATAATTAGATGTGCTTAATGTCTCATTTTTTATTTGTAAGCGTTCTTGAGTCCCATTAATGATGTCGTTAAGGCATTCATCGCTAAGGTCTTTTATCGGGGTTTTAATAGAGAATCCATATTTGTCGCATATTGCAGATATTTGCCAAAATATTAGCGAGTTTTTGTATTTGCCTAATGCTGTAATTCCTCCATCATTTATTGATAGTGATTCGTTGGGAATTAGTTTGCTTCGGTCAATTATGTTAACATACCCCAACCCTTTGCATTTTGGGCAGGCTCCAAGTGGAGAGTTGAATGAAAAATTGTGGGGAGCCGGTTCTCTATATGATAAGCCACTAATAGGATCCATTAGCATTTTGCTGTAATGACTGATGGTGTCATCGTCGGCATTGTAAATCATCAATTGCTTGTCACCTTGCTGAAATGCTTTTTCTACAGAAGCGCGAAGTCGATTGACATCTTTTTCTGCAACTTTTAATTTGTCAATAACCAATTCGATAGAGTGGTTTTTATATCGGTCTACTTTCATTCCGAATGTTATTTCGGATAAAACTCCATCGACTCTGACTGTAAGGAATCCTTTTTTACGAAGTTGTTCAAAAAGCTCTTTATAATGGCCTTTTCTGTTTTTTATTATCGGAGCAAGTATTAGTATTTTGCATCCATCATATTTATTAAGGATGAGTTGAACTATTTTGTCATCAGAATATTTAACCATTTGCTCTCCGGAAATATAGCTATACGCTATTCCTACGCGAGCATATAGTAGTCGTAAAAAGTCATAAATCTCGGTTGTGGTTCCAATCGTACTGCGTGGATTCTTATTTATTGTTTTTTGTTCGATAGCAATAACGGGACTAAGCCCGGAAATGTTATCTACATCGGGACGTTCAAGATTCCCGAGCATGTTGCGTGCGTAGGCAGAAAATGTTTCGATATAACGTCGCTGTCCTTCAGCAAAAATAGTGTCGAAGGCTAATGACGATTTACCACTTCCACTTAATCCTGTGATAACGGTGAGGCGGTTGTGTGGAATGGAGACATCTATGTTTTTAAGATTGTGTACTCTGGCTCCTAATACGGAGAGAACATTTTGTTTTTCGGCCATTATCACAAATATTGGTTAGTAGATTACCCAGTTGGGGTTATAGCATTCTTTTGTTTGTGTGCTACGATACAATTCGTTCTTAACCGGAATTTTTATGGTATATGTTTTACCTGTTTTATTAGGTAATTCTTTAGCCCTAATCCATGGATTGAACTCTCGAAGTTGCATATATGTGATGCCATGCTCCTTTGCCCATGTCGGCCAATCAGAAATTGGCTTGTTAATTTTAATTTCCGTAGTGGCAATCGGTTGGTATAGTTGATCGGATGTCAGTCTATATCCGTATTGTCCTGGATTTTCCATTATTATCTTCATTGCTAAAAGGCGATATATATATCGCGAGGTCTCGTCTACAAGATGTAAATCATATGCTGATTGAACATTTTGAGTTTCAAGTTCTTTAGATATACGTGCCATTCCACCATTGTATGAAGCGGCAACAGATTCCCAATTGCCATATTTTTCATAAGCATCTTGAAAATATTTACATGCAGCTATTGTAGATTTTTCTATGTGATAGCGTTCGTCAACATAGTCGTTTACTTCCAATCCGTATCGTTTGGCTGTCGTTGCGATGAATTGCCATAGTCCGGCAGCCTTAGCTGGTGAATAAGCCCGTATGTTGAGAGTGCTTTCGATGCATGCAAGATATATCATGTCACTTGGGATGCCGTTTTGCTTTAATATGGGAGATAGTATGGGAAAATATCTATTGGCTCGCTTGATGATCAATAGGGTGTTGCCGTGGGTATATGACATTGCGGTCAACTCTCGGTCGAGTCGTTCATACATGTCGGTTCGGTCAAAATTTATTTTCTGACCGGCAAAATTCATGCTTTGAGGAATTGAAGGATTTTCAACGCGTGAAAAGACAGTTGATTTGACATTGTTTATATCGGCAGATGATATTGGAGTGAATGCAATTGCATATGCCAATATTGGAATGAATAGAATCGTACGTGTCATTCTTGTGGTGTTGTAGTGGATGATTTTGATTGATTATATTTGATTATGTTGATGTCCCCGTTTAGGTCATAATCTTTGCCATCAGCGCCTTTGGCTTTAATTATGTAGTAATATACACCGGCAGGTACGAGTTTGCCATTGTGCTTGCCATCCCAACCCATTGATGGATCGGTTAACTCTGCTACTTTTACTCCCCATCGGTTGAATATATGACATTCAAAACTGATTATGGATTTATAGCTGATTTTCCACTCGTCGTTTATTCCTTCTGTCGCTCCAGGGGAAAATGCATTAGGGCATTTGATGTCAGACTCCCCGATGTTGATGACATATGTTGTGCCGAAATAATCGCATGTGCCGGCATCGTTACTTGCAACAAATCGGATAAATGTAGACCCTTGCTCTTGAAATGTGTAATCAAACTCTAAATCATTGTATCTCATGTCGATTATCTCAAAATCTTCAGATTTGGAGAATTGCCATTCTGTAAATAGGGCATTATCGGTACAAGTTGCTTTAAAATGAATTTCTACCGGAGCTGAGCCACCGAGTTCTCCCGATTCAATGTCCTGTTCATTATCATTGTCTCGTTGCTCTTGCATTGCCGATGTTTCAGCATCTAATGCGGGTGTTTTGTAAAAATCGGACGTTGCAGAAACACTTTCTCCCCATTCTATTAGAAACCGGTCTCCATAAATGGTGAAATTGGTATCACATAATGGAGATGGTACATGAATGTTAGATGATAGGTTAGGGAATAATATCTCAATTTCATGTTGAGTATATGATTCAGAAGTTTTATCCCATATAAGAGTATTGTAACTGACGGTTATATTCCGATTAAGTTCTTTAGCTTGGCCATTAATTGTATAATAAGTAATTTTATTTCCATTGCCATGCGGAGCTAAATATGTTGTAGAACAATCAGACTCCGGAGACACTCCCAATCCATCGATGCTAAAATGGTGGTCTGCGTAATTAACTATCCAAAAATAAAGTCTCTTAGAGCCATCTTCAATGATATAGCCCATGTCGGGTTCGATTTCATTTAAAATATACTTCCCATTTTCGATGGTTATATCGACTTGCTCGGCATAAGCACCACCTAAATTGCTATAACGAGACCATACAACGTTGTTTGTCGAAGTCGTGGGAATATATGATGCCGACACGCCTTGTGTATTATAGATGACATATATATAATCAAGCCCTGTTGATGATTCAGGTTCTTCAATTAAAATGGGCTTGTCGGAACCGGAAAATGAAAGTTGAGCAAAAATATTGCTAATGTATAAAAGACAGGCAATGATAATTGATATTCTTTTCAACATTGTCATGGTGGAGTAAGTGTTTAATCTTACAAAATTACTAAAAAGAATGCATTTGTTTGGAATGTTGACTATTTAAAGTATAATAAAAAATAAATGGATAAGGCCTGCTCACGCAGACCTTATCCCCATTCATCACATTATGCTTATTAAAGTGCAATGTATCTCATAAGAGATTAGAGAGATATGAGAAAAGTGCGGATTTTTTAACTATATCGGCTCGCAATCATGTCCCAATCGATAATGTCCCAAAGACTTTCAAGAGCATCACTTCTGCGATTTTGATAATCGAGGTAATATGCATGTTCCCAAACATCAAAAGTCAATAGCGGTGTGAGATTGTGTATCAATGGATTATATGCATTGGAACCTTGTGTTATAAATAGTTTTCCTGTAGTATCTTGAGATAGCCACACCCATCCGGAACCAAATTGTTTAACACCGGCGCTGACAAATAGTCGCTTGAATTCATCAAAAGATCCAAAATCTCGATTGATGGCTTCTCTAAGTTTTCCATCAGGTTCACCTCCTCCATCGGGGGAAAATGAAAAGAAGTAGAATAAGTGATTCCAGGCTTGAGATGCATTGTTGAATAAATCTCCGTCTGATTCCTTTATAATGTCTTCAAGCGGGATTTTCTCCCATTTTGTGCCCTTAATCAGACGATTAAGATTGTCTATATATGCTTTCTCGTGTTTGCCCCAGTGAAAATCGACCGTGCTTTTGCTTATCGCCGGTGTTAGTGCTTCGTGGTCATAGGGTAGGCGAGGCTGGGTGTATATATCCATATTTAAATTAGTTTTGATTTTACAAAAATGAAACGCTTCAAACCATAAAAATGTTCGAAGCGTTTCATTAAAATGTTTATGAGATGTAATTTTATCTTTGAAGTAACAGATATTTATTTAAGATAGTCAATGTTGTATAGAATTCATACTCTAAGTCGAGGCGACTTTGGCAAGTGTCTAAATAATAGTTTACTTCGTTGATATAATCGAGGACTGACAACTCTCCACCGTCAAGGGTTTTACGCAAAATATCCAGATATTGGTTGTCATCAAGCAGATTGTTGTATTCATTCAGCTGTTGCTGTAAAGTAATTGCTTTTGCACGAGAGCTAAGCAATGACGATAATTGTTTGGCCGATACATCCATGTCAGAGATACGAAGGGCGTTAGATAGGGCTTCGGATGCCTTTACTTTGTTGCGTGATGAAAATAATGGGATTGACATGGACATTGAAATCCCATTAAAAAGCGTCCCGAGTTCATTATTGTATCGATATCCAATAGAAAAACTGGGTAGGCGTTTCATCTTTTCGACGTTAACTTGATGTATTTGCTGTTGTGTTGACATTGAGTTGTATTGCAAAGTAGGATCCATTTCAGCAACCATCCTGCGGTATGAATCTATCGATAAAATGGCGTCACCGGGATAGTCAGTTAAAGAATTGAATATTTCAGTACAATCTTTACCTCCGTTGAGTGATTGCAGAGAGTTATTCAGTGTCGACAGTTGTGCTTGAATTGAGGCATGAACTGCCTTGAGTTTTATCTGCTCCAATTTTAACTTGTTAATGTCTAATATGGTTAGCTCTCCGTTTTTATAGGCTGCGTTATATTTGACAATTAGATTGTTGGTGTTGTTTAGTTGCTCGTTTATTAAGGTAAACTTCTTGTTTGCATTAATAATGTCAATGAATAACAATTTTATTTCCAACTTTTTGTCAAGGTAGTTGCTCTGTCGTAGGAAATCCATGGCTTTGGATGCAGAACTTATAGCCTTGTTTCGTGCATGATATACTCCAGGCCAATCAAAACTTTGAGATATTCCGGCATCTATTTTGTTGCCAATCGCACCTTCACCCCATAGATGAGAAAATTCTAATTCAGGGTCAGAGAGGTTGTTCTCACTTTTGAGCGTTAGAATTTCACTTTCGATTGAAGAATCTGATGCTTTGATCGAAAGATTGTTATCAACTACGATGTTGAGTAGTGCATTAAAGTCGGAAGCTTGTCCCAATGTCGGTAATGCCATGAAAGCGTACATGGCTAAAGATATTATAACGTGTTTCATTTTTTGTCATTGGTTGATTCATGTTGGAACGTTAGATAATAAATTATGGGAACGACCAAAACATTTAAGAATGTAGAAGTCAATAATCCCCCAAGAATTACAATTGCCATAGGAGATTGAATCTCATTGCCAGGCTCTCCTCCTCGTATAGCTAATGGGATGAGAGCTAAAGCTGAGGTCAATGCGGTCATGATTATAGGTAGTAGTCGGTCTACTGAGCCAATCTTAATGCGTTGCATAATGTCAAAGCCTTCTTCTTTTAAATTATTATATCGCGACATTAACAACATGCCATTTCGTGTTGTTATTCCTAATAATGATATGAATCCAATTATGGCTGGAATGTTAAGTTCTCCTGAAGTCATCCATAATATTAAAACTCCACCAATCATAGCTAGTGGCATATTGGATAGTATTATTAGAGATTGTTTTATGTTATGAAATTCAGAATACAATAACATGAAGATGATTATCAATGCTCCGATTGAAGCTAAAGCAAGGGTGCGAGATGCTTCAGCTTCGCTCTCGAATTGTCCTCCATATGAAATATGGTAATTTTCGGGAAGGGATATGTTGGCATCTATTTTTTTGCTAATTTCATTAACGGCACTTCTGATATCTCGTCCATCTACATTTGCAGAAATAACAATGCGTCGGTTTACATTCTCGCGGTTGATTGTGTTTGGGCCGGAAGTCGATATTATGTCTGCTACAAGGCTTAGTGGAATCTTGCCAACATTAGAGTCAATCATCAGATCGCCAATCTTTTTAATTGAGTTGCGCTTCTCATCTGGAAGTCGGAGTGTTATATCATAAGGCAAGCCTTGTTCGTAAACTTGTGAAACAATGCGTCCAGCCATTGTAATGTTTATAAACTCGGCGAATTGGTTTATGGAGATACCATATTTTGCTAACATTTCTCGTCGTGGTCTGATGTCGAGCTGTGGTCGTTCGATCTGTTGTTCAATGTTGGCATCGACAACTCCGTCAACTTCTGAGACTATATTTTTAATTTGATTTCCGATTGTGTACATGTGGTTTAGGTCATCGCCAAATAATTTGATTGCAATTTGAGCTTCTGTACCTGAAAGCATGGCGTCAATTCGGTGGGAAATGGGTTGACCGATTTCGATGTTCGCACCCGGAATCGTGTTGAGCTTTTCACGAAGTTCCCTTACCATGTCTCCTCGAGAGCGCTCAGAAAGAGTGTATGGCGCTTCAATTTCAGATACATTAACGCCAAATGAGTGTTCATCAAGTTCGGCTCTACCGGTTTTTCGTGCGGTGGTTTTTATTTCAGGAACTGACAAAATCATCTGCTCTGCAAGACTTCCTATTTTGTTGCTTTCGTCAAGAGAAATTCCTGGGAGTGTGCTGATGTTTATTGTCAATGAACCTTCGTTAAATTGAGGTAGAAAACTTCTCCCTAAAGAGAAAAATAAAGCGATGGATACAATAAATAATATACACACCGATGACAGTAATGCTTTTTTGTGGCTGAGAGACCAATTTAAGGCTGATGTGTAGACACTTTTTAGTTCTCGTGAAGCCCAGGCTTCTTTCTGCATTTCTTTGTCGGCTTTGTTGGATGATAGTAGGTAGCTACAAAGTACGGGGGTTAGTGTTAATGCCACTATCGTTGATGCAATTAGGGCCACAATAAATGAAATGCCGAGAGGAATCAGCATGCGTCCTTCAATTCCGCTCAAGAAAAACAGGGGTATAAAACTGGCAATTATAATTAACGAGGAATTGAAAATAGGCATGCGGACTTCTTTAGATGCTTCATATACGACATGCAGAGTGCTTTGCCGCAAGTCTTTTGGCAAAGCTCGGTTTTCTCGTAACCGTTTGTATACATTTTCGACATCGACAATTGCATCATCAACAAGAGAGCCAATTGCAATAGCAATACCACCAAGGCTCATTGTGTTAATGCTAAAGCCCATGAAATGCAAAACCAAAACCGCAATAATAATGGATAATGGTAAAGCGGATACTGAAATAATAGTGGTGCGAGTGTTCATTAAGAAAAAGAACAGGACAATGACTACGAATATAGCACCTTCGAGTAGTGATTGTTGCAAATTGCTAATCGAATTGTCAATAAAATCACTTTGGTTGAAAATATCTGTAGCGATACTTATGTCGGATGGAATATTATATTTTATTTCTTCCAGTTTCTCCTCGATTAGTTGCGATAGGCCTATTGTTCCTACTGCCGGTTGTTTAGTTACAGTCAATAGAACAGCCGGTTTTGAACGGACAGATGCTACTCCAAGTCGAGGTATTTGATTGCCAATTTTAACATCTGCAATATCTTGAAGTAATACAGTGCCGTTGGCATCACTACGAATGACGCATTTGCCAATATCGTCGGTTGATGCTGTTGTGATATCGCCTTTAATTATATACTCATTCCCAAATTCATACAAGATTCCTCCTGTTGCATTATTGTTTAATAAATTGGTAGAGGCAATAACTTCATCAAGTGATATGTTGAAATGTCGCATTCGTTCAGGAGATATAAGAATTTGGTATTCTTTGATGTCTCCACCAATAACTGAGACTTGCGATACTCCTCCGATTGACAGCAATCTTGGACGAATCACACGGTCGGCGAGCGAACGTAGGTCGCTCATTGATGTAGAGTCGGAAGTTAGCCCTATGATCATTATTTCACCTAATATAGATGATTGAGGGCCAAGGGTGGGGTCGTTTACTCCCGGAGGAAATGCTTCTGATACAGTTGATATTTTTTCGGTTACGGTCTGGCGAGCCTCATAAATGTCCATCCCCCAATCAAATTCTACCCAGACAATCGAAAATCCGGTTGCAGATGAAGACCTCACGCGTCTAACTCCGGTAGCACCATTTACGGCTGTCTCTATTGGAAATGACACTAACTGTTCTACTTCTTCAGGGGCATATCCCGGAGCTTCTGTCATTATGACAACAGTTGGAGCATTGAGGTCGGGAAATATATCGACCTCTGTACGTAATAATGATACTATCCCGGCTCCAAAAAGGAATACCGACATTATCAGAATGACAAGACGGTTGGTTAGTGAAAAGTGTATGATGCGGTTTAGCATAATATTCTCCTTTCTCTATGGGATTATTAATGATTGTGTGAGTGTCCTTCAGGAACGGCTCCGTTAGATTCGGCCAATTTTAGGATGACGGCTCCCTTTGCCACGAACGATTCTCCATCGAGCAAACCTGAAGTTATTTCATATTCCAAACCATTGTATCCACCAATATTTACCATCCGCTTTTCATAACATTCTTTGTCAATTTTTATATATAAGAAATATTTTCCTTGTTGTTCGATAATGGCTTCTTTGGGAACTGTTATGGTTTCATTTGAAGATGAGCATATCAAATATATTTCAGCAAATGATCCGGGAAGAATATGCCCATTATTGTCAAATTCGAAATATATCGGCAAATAACCGTTGTTTGAGACCATTGTTTGTGGTGACGACACCAATTTGCCATTTAGATTGCTTAATGAAAAAGTAGAGTCGCTATAAGCGGGACGGAAGTTGGCCGATATTATCGACTTTGACATTGTGTAGTGTTTTTCAGGAAGGTCGGCACGCAGAGACAAACGAGTATTCCCAGATATGGTTGCAATCGGTTGTCCGGTCGTGACATATTCACCTTCTGTGACCAGAAGTTGAGTGATAATACCTGATGTCGTAGATCGGGCTAAACTTCCTTTCTCGTTGCCTGAGTATGCAGCCAAGGCTTGACGATAGGCTTGTTGTGCTGCATTGTAATCTTTGGTCGACACAATGCCATCGGCATGGAGTGGGGTGATTCTATCAAGTTCTTGTTTGGTGGTTTCTACGGCGATCCTGGCAAGTTCATTTTCGTCTCCACCGCTAATACCTTGGGCTGAAATCAATGCAATTGAAGTGCCGTTAGTTACCTTACTGCCAATGTTAATAGATGGTTGATAGTGTATTTTGCCGGATGATGAAGCGATTATCGTCGATAGATTATTGGGGGTTGGCTCTATTTTTCCGGATATATTGATGGTGCTGTTAAAATTTTGTTTTGTAGCGGTTTTTATTTTTAAATCAAAGCGTTCAGCATCATGATGAGACAAAATAATTTCGTTGTTACTATGTTTATGTCCCTGTTGATGCTCTAATTCCTGTTGGTGTTCCCTGACTTCTACCTGATGATGTTCTGAATGGTTATGGTTATGTCCATTATGGTCGTGACTATGTCCGATACCATCGTCGTGTGCCGATGGCGAACAAGCTATACACATTGAAATAGCCAATGTGTAGAGTAAATTGATTTTTTGTATCATTATATATATAATGTTGAATGTTGGTTTTCTACGTGTTAATTTATCTCTGTGGTCAAAATGTTAACAAGTAGTAGGAGGGGCGCGGAATGTTTTGGTAGAAATAATCCCATTCTGTTTCTGAATGCAGATGTTTATATCGCTATAACTATTATCAATGTTTACACCATTAGATTGGATGTTATCCTGATTGATGATTAGATGTTTAGATAAAATTGAAAATGAGATTGGCAGATAATCAGGTTGTGGTATGGTTTGTTTCTTCTCAATTTTGAAAACATTAATATGCATTGAACATGCGAGATCTTCATTATTGCAACAATTTTGATGGTGAGAGTCTGAGTGCTCGTGGTTGCAAGATCCTAAAGTCGCATCTCCAATGGATAAATCAGTCCACGTTGTAAGATGTATAATAACGTTTCCGTCACAATCATGATGATGGAATTGTGCAATGGAAGCTATAATGACTAACATTGCCATTAATGATATTTTTAGGCAAGACGTTATATGCATCAATAATTTGATTTTTTGTAAAGTTACAAAATCTCATTAAATATACAAAATAGTTTACAAGTGACTTAATGTTACAACCCTATGACTAAAACGTTACAATTGACACATAATAGGCATTATGTTAATGGAGTTTTAACTATAGTTTAACACGATTGTTAATATATGTTTAACAGCATCGGTTACTGTTGGCGCTCCACCCCTATTTTCTCAGGGGTGCTGTCATTTTGCTAATGTTACTGTTGGCGCTACACCCTATTTTTTTAGAAATGCTGTCATTTTGCTAATGTTACTGTTGGCGCTACACCCTATTTTTTAGAAATGCTGTCATTTTGCTAATGTTACTGTTGGCGCTCCACCCTATTTTATAGGGGTGCTGTCACTTTGCTAATTAATGTCAAGTTGTACATTGTTTCGGGGAATAATGAATAAACCCGAAATCCCAGAGGGACAAAGTGAACGCTCGGGCTATCGCGCATAGCCGAAGAGCTCCTCATGTTATGTTTATAAAACTATACATCTACGCGCTCTTATCGTCATTACGTAGCGAAGTTATAATGCTCTAATATGATGCACTAAGGCGAAATGAATTATAATTATCAAAAAAATATTAAATCGCTTCGCTTTATAATATTTTTTTAAATATTTATAGCCTTGTGCATCATCTTATTACGTTATTTAACTTGCAACGCAAAGACCGATAGAACTCGTAGACTCAAGTGTCACAAACAGAACAAATATAGTCGCTCTCGGTGCGCGACCGCCCGAGCGTTCCGGAAGTAGCGGGAACCGCATTTTGCACCGTTCCAGCGGGTACGATGTGCAAAAAGCTACTACGTCGTTAAGGCCGTTAGTGTTATGTTAATAACACTGACGGCCTATGCAAGAGACCTCCTGAATCTGCATCCTCATGTGTTACTTGCTTCGCAATTGCTTAATAATTAAGACAACAGCAAGAATACACAACAAAAATGCAAGGATATAGGGGGCGAAAATCAATAAGAACACAAAAGTATCCGACAAATCTATAAATGTGAGCATAATTTTGGAATATTTATAGATATAACGAAAAGAATAAAGAAATATTGAATTACTTAGGCTTCTTAGTCACAATCGCAGCACCTGCCGATATGCTGCCAGAAACAAAACTTCCGTATTTTTCGTTTCGCATACGCCATGTGAAGTAATCATTTCTATCTTCGTCAGATAGATGTTGCAACCATTCCTGATAATTGCGCTCGCCCTGTGCAGCTTCAATAGATAATTGCGCTTCCTCAATAGTAGTTACAGCTAATTTTCGCGCAACTTCATAAGTTTTATTATACTTATTAGTTTCACGTTTAGCAATAACATCCTCATCAACTAACTCTTTCTGAGATTGCAATAATTCTGCAGAAGCATTTGAAGCATTTGCGGAAGCCTCATTTGCTTCAATTTGAGAATCTTTAACTTCTAAATCTTTTTCATTTTGAAGAACTGAATAATAATGGTCTATTAAATCATAAAAAATATCATTAAGTGTTTTTTTGGCTTCAAGACCCTTATTAACCAATTCTTGGCCTTTTAGAGCCACATCTAATTGCTTCTCAATAGGAAGAACACTATTAAGATACTCCTTAGTGTCATTATCCAAATCCATACCAGCTTTAGTAGCTCGTAAAATAGCTATTTCCAGTCCCTTTTGTTCATTATAATGCTGAGTATCAATATTATCACGCTCTTCAGCATTTTTACGTAGAACTTTATTATGCTCAAACAATTTTTCATTATCGGTATTAGAAATAGCTTGACCACGCGCCACCAAATCATTTAAATGCGCTTGCGAAAATGCACTAACAGAATCAAGCATTTGCGAACCAGCAATAAGCCAAGGATCACTGTAAGAATAACCTTGAGGAGTGGGGCGATTAGAAGCTGCAATACTTCCAGCATTAAGAGTACCAGCAGAGGGCGCAGAACTGGAATTCCCTGCGGAACCGGATTGACCTTGCAGATACAAATAAGGATTAAGACCAGCATTACGAAGCCTTTCTACCTGCTGCGATGGATCATTGTAAGCATTATTCATATTCCACATGTCAATTTCAGCTTGATTTTGCATGTTAAACATGTCTATGTTAGCCTGATTCTCCATGTTGAACATTTCAATGTTATGCTCTTTCTCCTCTTGCCACATCTTGTAGTCAAGCTCATTACGCTCTTGTGCTATCTGTTGTTGAGTTGCATTTTGATTAGATTGACCGACAGAGCCAAGCACCATATTGCCGACCGAAGATATAACACCAAGAGGGTTACCAGTTAAGGCACTGGTAACACCTCCAAACAAATCTTTAAAGAATCCCATAATTAGGAAGTTTTGATTAAATATTTGTTTTTAAAGTCGCTATATTGTTTAGCGGATCTTACTGCATTTTCGTAATCTTTCTTAAACTTAGAATGATTATTTTTCAAATACTTCATATACTCATATTGAGTTGTGAGGTTATTAACCTCTTTGGGGTCGATGAGCGAAAATAACTGCTCCTCGGTCAAGTTAGCACGTTCTGTAGTCTCACCAGCACGAAGCATGTTACTAATGTATGCACGAACAGAATCTACACCGATTTTTTGCATCAGCTTCTCTTTGCGAGTGAGCAAATATATATCATTATTAAAGTGTACTAAATTACCGTCATCATCAACTTCGGCGAGAAGGTTAGACAAAATAGACGGTTTATAAAATTTACTATGAGACATACCATATCCCACACAAGGTTTAATTGTTTTTTCCATAATTTGAGAGAGAATTTAATTGTTAATAAGGCATACCACGATAATCAAGAGGTCTAACAGCATTTACAATGAAGCGACAAAATACTTTATACTGGTCAGTAATAACATAAGATGCATCCGAATTTAGCGAGGGGTCAACAGAATAACCGAATAAGGGGTCAAGAATAGACGGACGCACCTTGAAAAAGTTAGCATTAATTTGCAATTGATTGTCTTGTACATAGTCACTTAAATAATCAAAGTTAAGTGGGGCTATCCAATTAGTATCAGTCTCGCGGAGATCCCCTAAAGTTTGGTCGATACTCGTTTTATAATCGAAGTATCGAGAAGTCCAGCCAAGAATATTATTTTTAAACTCGCCAGTATTGCCATCAACATAAGTATTAGATATTTCAGTTGACAAATAAAATGACGGCAATTCTTGATAACCTAAGCGGTCATATAATGGATTTGCGAAGTCATCATAACGTGTTTTCGTTAAATCAAAATGTACAGCAGTAAGAGAGTAATCAATTACTGGTTGACAATGATAGATACACATGAGTATACCGGGCTCATCGGGGTGCAGCTCAAAGACTCCAGAAGCTCCAGATCCGGTAGCTTTACCACCTACAGACACCTTAGAATCAACAAGGTTAGTATTATCTATCTCCTGAGTGTTAATACCAAACGACTTACCACCGAGATATATAGGAAGCATAGCATCTTTATCAGATACATGAGCACCGAAGACACGTTCAACAAGAGATCTATAATCTTGTCTACCACTACCACGAATCTCACGAGCACGTTGTAAAAATTGAGCTTTGCGGAGATCAAGAATTGTAAAATTATGATGTAGTTCATCAATTACGGATCCAACATCGGAAGAAATAGCACCAACTATTGCCTCACCAGAAGTATTAGACAATGTTCCATCAGAGTTAAGCAAAAGCGGATTGCCATCCGAGTCAACAATATTGGGGTCTTGAGATATCGCAATTTCGCCAACATCAACAACTGCTTCATCGCCAAATTGAGAATCAGGAAGAATACCAAAAAACAAATCACGCGGATAATTAGAATATCGCAGATCAAACATTGTAGGATTCGCGTAATAAGCCTCATTTTGTCCGGTATCATTACCGGGAGCATTCCAATAAGCATCAGCACCGGCATAATCCATATTGTAGTTATAGGGTACATTATCTTCCCATTGAGTGTTACGAAAGAAGTTATAATATATGCATTGATATGCAAGGAGAGGAAGTAAGGAAATTTCAGAGGGGAGAGATTTCCAACGAGTAGCGAGATATTGTGGATTGCCAGTTTCGGCTAATTTAATGTCCGTAGCAGTCATATACGGAAAGCCAAGATGATTTAGTAACTTAAATGCGAGGGCAGTACGAGAATAACCATGCTCATTAACACGTCCACGTAAATTTACACCTCCACAAATAGCAGTATGAAGCTGAGTCTTAGTTATATACGGCATCCTTTCACCAACCTGAAGATTAGATACAGCGGAAGTAGCGCTAATCGGGTTCTTTGTGTTGTTTGTCAATACTTGATTAGAATTCTTGTACAACAAGCGGTAGGGCACGAAAAACCAATCGAAATACTCATTTACTTTTGTACGTGAAGCAGTCACAAGTTCACGACCACGAGTAAAATGGTCAACCTGAAATTTAAAAGCGTCTCTCCACATACATGTGCGATGGAAGATAGGGAGGAGTTCACCAGCTTTTGCTGTGAAATCTACTCGTTGCGATAAATCAAATCCATTCATCGACGGATTGTTTTTTAACTCAAGGTCTGAAAATAGTTTGTCAGCCATAATTAGTTTTTTTAGTTAGTTAATATTGAAGCATCTTATCATTAAGATGTTTTTTCTTGATATGTTGAGAATATTGAGAATCTCTACGATGATAAAGATCTTTTAGATGTAAGGAATAAGAGTTGTTACATCCTAATTCAGGAAAAAAAGGGGAATAATCCTCATTAGGGAATGTTTTGGAATACTCTTGCATCATTTCGTATTGACGTGCCAATTGCAGGGATGCACGAAGTTTGTAGAAGTCTTGGATTTTGCCAAATACTACCTCGGAAGGGTAGTGCTCACAATTGAAAGTAAGGAATTTTTGAGAAAGGAGGAGAGAGGAATAAACACGAGAATATACGGTAATATCGACGTCTTTGTAGTCATCAATAGTTTTAAAGGCGAACAAGTCGCGGTAGTAGTCTTCGGATTGAAGTTGAACAACGGTTGAATCGGCAGAGCCGAATTGGAATAAGTCGAGTAACTGAAGATAATAACGATATTGCGAGGTGCGATGGTTAGATAGTATATGTTGGGTTAGTTCAGAGCATTTGAAGATTCCTGTTTGTTCTGAGAATGTGCGATAAGCAGTATATAATCTATATAGGTCGAAAGAATTTTGACGCTCATAATTGTAGGGTCGGGGGAATAGTACACCGATATTAGACGTTGTCGGGAAGTATTTCCATACATTGCCATTTGACTGCAGAGTAAACGTTGAATTTGCACGTTTGACATCTTCATATACATAGTCGCGAAAAATCTTATTACGTTTACCGCCAAGGTATGTGGAATGTACGATGAAAGGTTTGACATGCTTAAGAGATAAGTAACGGGGCAGATGAGTAACGGAATTACAATAGGACGCCACGTAGTTAGCGCATCCGGTTGCGATACAGGCAAATGACGGACTACTAACGTAACCGAATTTCCAGCATTTAAGTATAAGGTTTTCAATGTTTTCGACAAGTTGGGGCTCATCGAAGAATAATAGTCCATGGTAATGCGGACGGTACGTTTGCGGACCGTATTCGGAACAAATAAAGTAACGAATTTCCGCGTTATATAGCTTGCGAGTGTAAAAACGCAACCTCTTAATAAAGTTCTGTATGTCTTTTTTATGAACAAAACGAAGCGTCGGGGCTTGGATATCATATTTTTTTATTTTAGTTTTATTAATGAATTGTTTAAATTTATCTTCATATATATTTGCATCTCGTAGTTCGTACATTTGATTTTCGAAAGCACGAGCTGGGAGGTTGGGCATCATCAAACGTGGAGTACAGACATAACCACGGATAGTGGATACTTTTTCGGAATCAAAGGAGAGAGAATTAGTTAAAACCACCTTAGGCACATTGGCTTCATTATAAGTAAGGGTAAAGAAGTAGGTATATTTGTGGCTGTTAGCTTCATCTACACATTGTTGTGTATAACGGATAGACTTGCGATTGATGCAGTCGGGACATTTACCACAAGGCACATAATAGACACGCTTACCATGGATTACCTTTACGGTATTACGGCAAGAGGAAAGAAATGTATCTAAGGCGGTCTCGTTTTTCATTCTTTATGATTGTTGAATAATCCACAAAGGAGATAGACAAGCTTTTTGATGAAGTTTAATACGTTTTTCATAAGGCTACATGTATATAATTTTTGAGTTTATTGTATATGAGTTCGGTATGAGGTAGAGTAAACAGTACGGCATGGAGCTTATCCATATGTTTGCATTGGAGGTCGGCTGCACGCCCTAAAAGGTGAAAAGAGGTAGGAACACCTCTAACGATTTCATTAAGTTCTCTACAGCGGTAGCCGGAGGTGATAATAATAGGCTCATCGAGATACTTCCGAGCAGGTTCTAAGACTTGCCACAAAAGTTTTTGCCAGTTAGAGATGTATTTTGCAGGGATGCGATTGGTTATGCCACAGCGGTGAGCGGTATAGCTTTTTTGGTATTCCTCAAGGGTAAAGTGTTCGGAATCGTGGGGACGGTTCAGTATGTCGGTTTCAATCATAATACAGTAAGTTTTACAAGGTTAATTATACACCTTTCGAGGTCTTCTATTTTATCGCTTAATTGCGAAATGGTAATTTTAAATTCGTTATTTTCAGAAAGAGACTGCTTTAGTTGGGATTGAAGCTCAACGATAGTGAGTTTATTGTTATTACATTCGGCGCACATGTTATTCTAATATTTGGGGTTGTTCTACATATTGGATTTCACGCACAGTAAATGCAAGGATGTCTTTTTTGTATTGGTCACGATAGTTAAACAAGGCGGTAGTATTTTCGAATGCCATTGTTAAAGGTTGTTGGGGATTGGCTTCCATAACGAAGCTGACTAATAGAATCTTTTTCATAATTGCTTAGTTTAAATTGTTAAATAAATAATTACGAAGCAAATATACGTTTTTCGCACATAATAGGCATTATGTTAAATAGGGCGTGAGGATGGATCAAAACAATCCACTTTTTTGCTTCCTTACGAATATCCCCCCGGTTGGAAACAGATTGGCCTTGTCATCCAAACTTAGGAACTCGCCAGAAGCAAGTTGAATACAAATTGTCTTGGCGCGAATCTCAACTCCAAATGACGATGTTCTACTATAGAGAACTACAGGCAGCCACCTATGTTCGAAAGACTAACGCCGAAGCTGCTGCAGCTGAGACATCTCTAGAAGTTATGGATAGCCAAATCGGTCTGAATAACGGTAATGCCGGATTGTCCAATGAAAATGCTCGTGGTGTCAAATTCCAAAATGATATGAATGTTCATCATACGTCTGAATTGTATGACGTTGCTCTCTGTATGGCGCGAGCGAATATTGTTCAAGCTAAGTTGTCTGAATACACCGCCATGGAGGATATCCCGAGTTTAATGCCAAAATCCTATTATGCAATGGATGAATCACTCTACTTGTATGGCTTGACAAGTGGATGAAAAACATTTTGCCTGTTTCTATCTTTTTCTTTGGAAAATAATTTAAACTATTTTGCGTTTATTGTTTGTATGGAAGACTTTATTTATTGGATATTTTCGTATTCATTTCTTGCATTTCTTTCACCTATTGTTTTTATTGCAATTTTGATTAACACATTTAGGATTTTGCAAGAATTGAAGCGAATACGTACAGAATTGACGCAAAAAGCGTTTAAAATTGACGACCTTAAACGTCATTAATACATGAGGATGCAGATTCTAGAGCCTTTTTCCCTATTGAATAACCGCGATAGCGTTAGCTTTAACGGTTATTTTTTGTTGCTTGAGTAGTTCCATCGCCTTTCATATGCTTAAAAAGTGCTTGCTTGAGACACGATAAGACAAGGATAGTTTTTTCCTCTTTTTCTTCTTCTATCTGTCTTTTATTTATTCTTAAAAATATTGTTATTGATACTAAGATTAACGCGCCTTGTAATGAAAGTGATTTTTGGCTAAACTTCCATGACGTCTTATGGAAGTATAATTGGCGCACTTGATAGTCTATGTCGAAATAATTATATAACTTTGCAATATGAATGATTATGATACTATTGCAATTTTAAGCATGTGTGCCGTCTATATTATTCCGATATTATTTGTTATATATTGGATTAAATTAGTTAATGCAATCGTTAAATACCTCAAGCGTCATTAATAATAGGGGTGGAGATTTAGAAGGCTTCTTGCACAGGTTGCTGACGTCACTAAATGTAGCGTTGGTAGTCTTGATGTGCCCGAATCCCGTAGAGGATTCGAGTTTCAATTTCTTTGCGTTCAATTTCACAAGCTCATAGTAAATTAACCAATAGCGTCGTGGTCTTGGCCAAGTAATTTACCTTCTTTGATGAAATTATTATTTATAATCGTGGGGAAATAATTGGATTCTTGCTTTATTTGTGCTTATCAATATATTTGAAGATGTCAAATATTAATTTAATAAAGAAATAAACTCCATAAAGAATAAGACATATCACAGAGAGTACTGCAAATGTTAAAATCGAATTTTCCATAATTTACAACCAGATTGAGAAGTTACTTTATTTGTGGATGCCTAAATTATTGTGGAATATATTGATTTTGGCAGATTTCTGCAATTGTATTGAGATGCCATAATTTCGCCGTAAGCACCAGCCGATCTTATGGCAATGAGGTCTCCGCGCGTAGTCGTGGGTAAAATTTCGTCTACTCCGAAGCAGTCAGACGATTCGCATATTGGGCCAACGATGTCGTATTTTTCGAGATTGGTGTGTTCACTGGTTATATTTTGTATTGTGTGGTGGGCTTGATATAGTGCCGGACGTATAAGATCGGTCATGCCGGCATCAACAATGGCAAATTGTTTGTCAATCCCATGTTTGATATATAGCACTTTTGTTATTAGTGAGCCGCATTGAGCAACTACTGCCCTACCCAACTCAAAATGAAGTTGTTGCCCTTTGGATAATTTTAAGAACTTGCGAAATGTATTGAAATAATGTTTGAAGTCGGATATGGGGTGTGTATCGGGATTGTCATAATCAATGCCAAGACCACCTCCAACATTTATTGTTTTGAATGCTATACCTTTACTTGAATAATGTTCTGTTAATTTGTTGATTTTATCGCATAATAGCTCGAATGGACGGCTGATCGTAATCTGTGAACCGATATGGAAATGCAGGCCAATAAGATTGATGTTTGGCATCTCTATGCTACGCTTAATGGCTTCGTCGAGGTGTTGTAGAGCTAACCCAAATTTGTTTTCTTCCAGTCCGGTTGTGATATAGTGATGGGTGTGTGCATCAATATTTGGATTGACGCGTAGAGCTATATTTGCGGTTTTGCCCATCGCTTCGGCAAGTGTTTGTATTACTTCAAGCTCTGGTATAGACTCGACATTAAAGCATGAAATGCCTTTTTCTAATGCCAATGTTATTTCTTTGTCGTTTTTACCTACTCCTGCAAAAACTATTTTATCGGGAGAAAATCCTGCGTTGATTGCCGCAATAATCTCTCCCCCACTCACACAGTCAACGCCCAGCCCGGCTTTGCGTATTTCATCGAGAATTATGGGGTTGGCATTTGCTTTTATGGCGTAATGCACAATATAGTTGTCGTCGGAAGCAGCCTGGTTGATGGCATCTAAGGTCTGGTTAAGCAGGTTTAGGTCATAATAGTAAAAAGGTGTTTCGTGTAAGCGGAACTCCTTAATTGGAAAACTTGACATATATTGGAGATGGATTGAGAGGAAATCTATTACTTGTTTTTAAACAGTCTGTCGCTCAATAGGTTTAGAGCTTTAACTTTGTCTTCTTTGCGAACAAGGAATGAAATGTTATAGTTGCTACCTCCGTATGAAATCATTCTGACTGGCAAATCTTTAAGAGCATCGAGCGCTTGTGCTTCAAATCCTTTATTTTGCCATTCCAGGTCACCGACTACACAAATTATGACCATGTCTTTATCGACAGTAACTGTGCCAAATTTCTTGAGATCGTCAACTATATTGACTAAATTGCGTTCGTTGTCAATTGTTACGGAAACGCCCACTTCCGATGTCGCAATCATGTCTATCGGAGTCTGGTAGGTTTCAAATATTTCAAAAACTTTACGCAAAAATCCATAGGCAAGTAACATTCTGCCCGATTTTATTTTTATGGCAGTAATATTGTCTTTGGCGGCTACGGCTTTGATCGTGCAAGTTGATTGTGAGTTGAAAATCAGAGTTCCCGGAGCATTAGGCTGCATTGTGTTGAGGAGCCTTACCGGTATGTTGTTGAGTTTAGCCGGAAGGATGCAAGTCGGATGTAGGATTTTAGCTCCGAAATAAGCCAATTCGGCAGCTTCTTCAAAATGCAGTTCGTGTACCGGCTGGGTGTTTTCAACAAATCTTGGGTCGTTGTTGTGCATGCCATCGATGTCGGTCCATATTTCTATTTCTTCGGCATTTACTGCGGCTCCAATCAAAGAAGCTGAGTAGTCGCTTCCGCCACGTTGCAGATTGTCAATTTCGCCATAAGCATTGCGACAGATATATCCTTGTGTTATATAGATGTCGGCATCGGCATGCTTATCGAGTTGAGCCTGTAGCTTTTGCTTGATATATTGTGTATCGGGTTCTGCATTTTTGTCGGTACGCATGTATTCAAGAGCCGGCAGCAGGCATGAGTTGACGCCACACTCTTGTAGGTATATGTGCATTAGAGTTGTGGACATTAATTCACCTTGAGATAGAATTTCTTTTTCTTCAAATACGGTGAATATGTCTTTCGTGAAAGAACGTATATAGTTAAAATAAGATTTTATTTCGCGTGTTGCTTTATCTTTTGAGTCTTGTGTGGAATATAATTCGTTGATTGTTTTGATGTATTTCGACTCTAAAATGTTGATTGTTTCTTTGGCTCCATCTACATTCTTCTTATATAGGTAGTCTGAGATTTCAACGAGAGTATTGGTTGTCCCTGACATTGCAGAAAGCACAATGATGTTTTTGCCGCGTTCGGTGACGAGTTTTGCTACTTCTTTAATTCGTTGTGCACTGCCTACTGAGGTGCCTCCAAATTTCAATACTTTCATTTTATAGGATTGATTTGATTGTTTTTTGTCGTTTTATGTATACTAATTGTAATATTAATTACAAAATTACAAAAAATGTAGTAAAAATAGGGTTTTTGAGGTGAAAACTCGTTGTATCGTTGCGAATCTCGTTATATCTGCTCAACGATGCGTTTATCGTTGCACTGCAATAAGCGTCCCGGAAATTGGTCTACAAATGATAGATTGTGCGTAGCCATGACAACTGTCGTACCCTCTTGCGCAATCATGTGCAGGTATCTTACGATCTGTTCACCGGTGTCAGTGTCAAGGTTGCCGGTGGGTTCATCGGCAAGTATAAGCTTTGGACGGTTGAGCATTGCACGTGCAATAACAATGCGCTGTTGCTCGCCGCCGGATAGTTCATGAGGCATTTTGTAGGACTTGTTTAGCATGCCAACTTCTTTGAGAACTTCTTCGATGCGGTCGTCCATATCTGTTTTGTCGGCCCATCCGGTAGCCTCAAGTACAAACGAAAGGTTGTCGTAAACTGTTCGGTCGGTCAGTAGCTGGAAATCTTGAAAGACAATGCCTATTTCTCTGCGTAAAAATGGAATCTGCTTGCGACGTATATGAGTTAGGTCATAGCCCATGACATTGGCCTCACCATCGATAATCGGAATTTCGGCATACATTGATTTCATGAGACTGCTTTTGCCACTTCCTACTTTACCTATGATATATACAAATTCGCCTTCTTTGATTTCAAGGTCGATATGTTTTAGCACTACAAGTTCTTTGCGGTGCAATTCTACATCGTGATATTTTATGATGGTGTTGCTCATTGTGTGATAATGAGATGGGAAGACAAAGATAGACAATTTTTTTATTCTTTGTGGCGTTTTGCCAATTCGTTTGCAAGCTCTTCTATGCGATGCCCTTTTGAGGTGAGAAGTACAATCAAGTGATATAGCATGTCGGATGCTTCATATATCAACCGTTCATCGTTGCCATTTGTCGCTTCGATCACAGTCTCGACGGCTTCTTCGCCGACTTTTTGAGCCATGCGGTTTATGCCGCTTCTAAAAAGAGAGGTCGTATAGGAATTTTCGGGCATTTCTGAGTGACGATGCTCTATGTAGTCTTGCAGGTAACGCAGAAATTCTATCCCCCATTCATTGGCGTATCCAAAGCATGAGTCAGTCCCGGTGTGGCATGTGGGGCCGGTAGGCTTCACTTTGATTAGCAAGGTGTCGTTGTCGCAATCGATATCTACAGATATCACATTGAGGTAGTTGCCGCTTTCTTCTCCTTTTGTCCATAATCGTTGTTTGGTGCGACTGAAAAATGTTACTTTGCCCGTTTCGATAGTTTTGTCGTAGGCATCCTTGTTCATGAAGCCAAGCATGAGCACATTTTTGGTATAATAGTCTTGTATGATAGCAGGAACAAGTCCATTCATTTTGTCAAAGTCGATAGGGTTCATATGTGTAATATTAAATACGAATAGGAATTTTGCAGTTATGTAGAAATTTTTTTAGTTGAGGAATTGATATTTCATTGAAATGAAACATACTTGCAGCCAATGCCGCATCGGCTTTGCCAATTGTAAGAGCATCGGCAAAGTGTTGCATGCTCCCAGCTCCTCCCGATGCAATGATAGGGATATTTATCGAGTCGCTTAATTGTGCTAATGTGTCACATGCAAAACCGTTTTTTACCCCGTCATGGTCCATGCTTGTAAACAAGATTTCCCCTGCTCCACGTTCTTGTGCTTCATGAGCCCATGCGATGAGTTCATGATGTGTGGCGACGCGGCCTCCATTGACGTGGCACATCCATTTGCCTTCGATGGGACGAGCATCAATGGCGACTACGCAGACTTGATTGCCAAATCGGCGTGAGATGTCGTTGATTAATTCCGGATTTCGTAATGCGGCTGAGTTGATGGAAATCTTATCTGCCCCGGCGTCAAGTAGCAACTCGACATCGGCAACATCATTAATGCCACCACCAACGGTAAAGGGTATGCTGATGTTTTTGGCTATGCGTTTCACCATGTCAACAAATATTTTGCGTCGTTCGTGAGAAGCGGTGATGTCAAGAAAAACCAATTCGTCAGCTCCTTCGTCACTATATTTTTTGCCTAATGCCACCGGGTCTCCGGCGACGCGCAAATTGACAAAATTAGTGCCTTTTACGGTCGTGCCATCTTTTACGTCAAGACAGGGTATTATGCGTTTGGTGAGCATGGTTGTGGTTAGATGTTGAATTGTTCGATGTCTTTGTAGGTGATGCGACCTTCATATAGAGCTTTGCCAACAATGACGCCACTCAATCCGATTTCATTTAATGCGTGCAGGTCGGCAATGCTTCCCACTCCTCCGCTCGCAATGATGTCGATGTCCTTTGTTTTGGCTTGGATGTGTCGGTACATATCAAATGAAGGGCCGCATAAAGTGCCATCGGCGTTTATGTCTGTTGCGATAACAGTTGAGATTCCTTTTTCGTGCCAATCGGTGATAAATGGCACTAAATCGTGATTGGAGTCGCTTGTCCACCCGCTAATTGAAACTTTGCCGTTGCGAGCATCTGCGCCTAATATAATGCGTTGTGCTCCATAATGTTTAATCCAATTACATAAAAGTTCGGGCGATTTTACAGCTATACTGCCGCATGTAACCATTGCCGCGCCAGAGTCAAAGGCTATGCGTATGTCATCGTCGTGTTTCAGCCCTCCGCCAAAGTCTATTGTTAAATTGGTGGCATTGGCTATGCGCTCCAAGACATGATAATTGATTATGTGACTTGCTTTGGCTCCGTCGAGATCGACAAGGTGAAGACGTCGGCATCCGGCATCTTGCAGTCGCAACGCTGTGTCTACCGGATTGTCGTCATATACTTTCGCACTGTGATAATCGCCTTTGGTGAGGCGTACACATTTACCGTCGATTATGTCTATTGCCGGAATAATATTAATCATATTTCAATAAATCGTTTTAAAATTGATTCTCCAATGTCGCCACTTTTCTCGGGGTGAAACTGAGTGGCGTAGAAATTGTCAAGACGTAATGCGGCGCTGAAAGGAACTATATAATCGGTTGTTGCCGATGTGTATTGGCACACCGGGACATAATAACTATGCACGTAATATACGTGCTTGCCATCGGCCGATTGAGGTATTACGCCATCGTAATTAGACGCTTTAATGGTGTTCCACCCCATGTGAGGTACTTTTATTTGTGATTGTTCGGAATGGAATCGGTAAACATCGACATCAAATATGCCAATACCGTCGGTGTCGCCTTCCTGAGAATGTCGGCATAGCAATTGCTGTCCGATGCATATTCCCAGCACAGGCTGTCGAAGTCTTTTTATCAATTCGTCAAGATGGCGTTCACGCAGGTAGCTCATGGCCGAAGCGGCCTCCCCCACTCCCGGAAAAATGATTTTGTCGGCATTGATTAATGTCGATGGGTCGTCGGTAACTGTCGCTTCAATGCCAATGCGATGTAGCGCACATTTTACCGAAAAGTTATTGCCAGCGTTGTATTTTATGATAGCAACATTCATTTAGCTGAACACTACTGTTTTGTTTTTGTAGGTTAAGATCTTCCGCTGGATGTGTTTTTCAACTGCGCGCGATAACACGATTTTCTCTAAGTCGCGTCCTTTTTTTACAAGGTCGTCGGCTGTGTCTCGGTGGGTTATGCGCACAATGTCTTGCTCGATGATGGGGCCGGCATCAAGTTCGGTTGTTACGTAGTGACTTGTTGCGCCAATCAACTTTACGCCTCTGTCGTAGGCGGCATGATATGGTTTTGCTCCTACAAACGCCGGAAGAAATGAGTGATGGATGTTGATGATGCTATTTGGGTAGCGATTGATGAAGTCCTCAGATAAAACTTGCATGTATCGAGCTAATACTATAAAATCGACATTGTAACGATCGAGTATTTCAAACTCTTTCACTTCCATTTCGGCCTTGTTTTCTTTGGTAATCGGAATGACTTCGTAAGGGATGTCAAATTGCTGTGCAACAATGGACATGTCGGGGTGATTGCTTATTATTACAGGTATTTCCACATCCCATTCACCGGCAATATAGCGAGCCAATATGTCATAAAGGCAATGCGACATCTTTGATACGAAGATGGCCATGCGTTGGCGATGACTTGTAAAAGATAATCTAAATGTCAAATTGTAGCGGTTGCCGTAAAGAGTCTGTATGTAGTCGCTTAATTTGTCTTTTGGTATTGAAAATCCCGATAGTTCCCACTCTACTCTCATATAAAATATGCCGTTTACCTTGTCGACATATTGGTCGAGGTAAAGAATGTTGCCACCATTGGTGTTTATAAACTCGGTGATTACGGCAATAATACCCGGCTGGTCGGGACAGTGCATCAGCAATATGGCTGTATTTGGGTTGGCTTTTTCCACAATTGTAATCTGTTTTAAGATATAAATTACAAAGTTACAAAACAATTGCGGTGAATGCAATGAAAGTGCAATTAAATATGCGCTAAAATTAATTATTTGCCACTGATTTTGTTTTATCGGGAGATAAGTGATAAAGCTCCGGGCATCTGTAGGTCGTTTTATAGGCTTCTCAAAAGTTTATAATAAAAATAGCCTTGTGATTTTGAGCAGACCCTAAAAATTGGACGGATTAATAATAAATTATTTTTCGAAATTTATACAAATGAAAAGTCTGTTATCGGCTATTCTTTCTTGCCAAAAACTTTCTGTAATTCCTTTCGGATTGCTCCGATTGCAATATCTTGGTCGTGTGAAACAGTCATACCAATACCACTGCTTTTTACTACAACAACGGCTTGATAGGTATAGTAATCGTAGAATGTAATCGTTATGTAAGTTTGTCCTCCATCCCATTTTTCGGATGTAACACTAATGTGGGGAGTAAGTATATACATACCCGCACTTGATAAATTATATGAAGAAACTACATTAAGTTTTGTATTAGCAATTTCATTTTGAACCATTAGCATTACATCGTCAAGGGCTCTATCTCCAGTTGTTTCTGAACCAAATGCAACATGTTGATACTTGGATAAATCTACTCTAGTGGAAACAACAGTTTTACTTGAAGAACAAGATATAAACAATAGTGCACTAATAATAAATGTAAAAAACGTTCCAAATATTTTCATGATATTACTCATTTTAAATTATGCGGTGCAAAGGTAATTAAAATGCATGAATGAGACAAAAGGCACTTGCCGAAGCAAGCACCTTTTTGAAGGTGTGAAAATCTATCTTTTACATCAGATAGACATACATTGTATAGATGTCGCCATTGAACAATTGTTCGGCTTTGTTAGCTGCTTCTTCATCATTGCGAGCTTCGACTTCGTAAGAGTAAACTTCATTGTCAAAATCCTCAATATCCACTTGGTAAAAGTTGAGGTGAGTCTCGCTCGGCAAGCCGACCACGCACCGATTCTGCGAACCGACAAACGTTGCTCGCTCACTCTCGAATACGAAGTATTTGACAAAGGTTTGCCTAATACTTTGCATTTCATCGCGATAATGTGCTGAAGCACTTGACTTCTCGTGCCAACGAGGGCAGAGTGTCAAGCTTGCTTGACCTATGCCGAGTGCAGCCGAGAATGGCAGAATGCAATTTTACACGCAACCAAGTGGGTATGCAAGTTCGCAGGCTACAGCCGTCAAACATC
>CAZLUB010000009.1:0-58412 GCA_964562595.1 uncultured Muribaculum sp.
AACATTCTTTCCCCATTTCGCACTCACTTTCGTTTCTTTGTTGTATCTTTGCAATATGAAAAAGATATTTGTATTAGATTGGTGGCTCGTTGTATTGTTCCTTATAACTGCTATTTCGGGATTTGGAATGCATATTTCCGGAACTCGTTGTTCTCATGAAGAATGGCATAATTGGGCAGTGGTGCATACTCTGTCAAGTATCGCCTTTTTAATAGTCGGAATAATGCACATACAAGCTCATTGGGGCTGGTATAAAGGTTGGTTTAAGAAAGGGCTTGGAAATAAAAGTCGTGTAACCGCGTTACTTTCAATCGTATTTATTCTTATTTCTATTACCGGTATTATTTTGCTCGTTGCTGTTGACGGAGCAAATAGTGGCATGGGACTATGGCACTATCGTATTGGTATAATTATGACGGTAGTAGGACTTGGTCATACTATGAAGCGAATACCGATATTAAAGAAAAGTTTAGCACTCAAATAGGACTAAATTCTTGTCTTTTATGCATAGAGAATGTTACCGTACCTTCGTGGTATAGTAACATTCTTTTTTTATGGAAACACGAACAATCAATCTCATTGTGCCTCGTGGTTGGCACGAACTCGATGACAAACAACTGCGATACCATTTGGGGTTGCTCGTCAATAATAACTTGGTCTCAAGACATTTCCTTACAGAGAGATTACGATTTACAATGTTGTGATTTAATTTGAAATATCAGTGTTTTATAATAATAAAAATGTAATCTAAATTGTACAAATTATATGATTGAAACTCAGTTCATGCTCCTGACCGATTTTTATTGGACGCCAATACCGATGAAAAGAAAATTTAATTACAAAAAAATCAAATTATCAAAAACATCTAAAGAACATTTGTTGTATTTTTGTAGTTTAAATGGAATTTTAAAATAGACAATCTGAATTTCAATATGAAAAAAGGATTTGATAATGAACGGTATCTGAAGATACAATCAGAACATATTAAGAACCGAATTGCCAAGTTTGGAGATAAGCTATATCTTGAATTTGGCGGTAAATTGTTTGATGATCATCATGCAAGTCGAGTATTGCCGGGATTTATGCCCGACAGCAAGTTGCACATGCTTTTGCAACTAAAGGACGAGGCTGAGGTCATTATGGTTATAAGTGCTTTAGATATAGAAAAAAACAAGGTCAGAAGTGATTTAGGGATAACCTATAATGAGGACGTATTGCGTTTGCGAGCTGAGTTTGAACGAGCCGGCCTATATGTCGGAGGTGTAGTCGTTACACACTACAACGGGCAATCAAGCGCAGATGCTTATCGGTCTCGTTTGGAGCGACTTGGCATAAAGGTTTACTATCATTATACAATCGATGGATATCCCAATAATGTCGCGCTTATAGATTCGGACGAGGGCTTTGGACGGAATGATTATGTGGAAACTACGCGTCCGTTGGTTGTTGTCACGGCTCCCGGACCCGGCAGTGGAAAAATGGCGGTTTGCCTAAGTCAATTGTATAATGAAAACAAAAGAGGGGTCAAGGCCGGATATGCTAAATTTGAAACATTCCCGGTTTGGAATCTGCCATTAAAACATCCTGTAAATATGGCATACGAGGCTGCAACTGCAGATTTAAATGATGTCAATATGATAGATCCGTTTCATCTTGATGCATATGGAAATGTTGCCGTTAATTACAATAGAGATATTGAGATATTCCCGGTTTTAAATACCTTGTTTGAAGGCATATATGGAAAAAGCCCCTACAAGTCGCCTACTGATATGGGTGTAAATATGATCGGCTTCTGCATGAATGATGAAAAAGCATGTTGTGATGCTGCCAATGATGAAATCATTAGAAGATATTACTATGCCTTATGCAATTTGGCCGATAAGGGCAATAATGAAAATGAAGTATCTAAGATTTCTCTTATCTTAAAACAGGCAAAACTCACTACCGAGAACCGAAAAACAACGGTTGCGGCTAAAGAAAGAAAAGAAAAAGAGGGAGTGCCGACTGCGGCAATAGAATTGTCTGATGGGACAATAATTACATCTCGCACCAGTTCTTTGTTAGGCCCGAGTGCGGCTCTTATCCTTAATGCGGTAAAACATTTGGCGGGTATACCTCATTCGGTAAAACTAATACCCGAGGATATGATTGCTCCTATACAAAGAACAAAAGTAATATATCTTAAGGGACATAATCCTCGGTTGCATACTGATGAAGTGCTTGTCGCAATATCGGTGTTGAGCACTAAGGATGAAAATTGCCGTAAAGCATTGGAGCAATTGCCCAAATTAAGAGGCTGTCAAGTTCACTCAACAGTCATGTTAAGTGAAGTTGATAGAAAAATTTTGTCAAAACTGGGTATTGGTCTTACGTGTGACCCGGTAAAAAAAATAGGTAGGTGAAAATCGATAATAAACGATTTTATGTTGATATACAGAGAATCATGACGCTTTTATTGTGAACTCTCGGCATCTTGATATATGTAATTTTTGATATGGGACTGCGATATATATTACCAATAATATTGGCATTATGCTCGGTTGTCTCATGGGCCTCTGATGATCCGGTTAAGGTTTCATCACAAGTAGTTATGAATTCTGAGCATGAGGGCGTTCTAAACATTAGGTTTGACATTTCTGATGGATGGCGCATCTATGATAATAACGTTATCGGCGGAGGACCTGTGGCAACTACCATAGAGTTTTCAAAATCAGATGGTGTTTCGTTTATTGGCAACCCCGAGGCCGATGTCGCAAGTCGTCAATCGATCGATGTGTTGTTTAATCTTAAACTTTGGCAATGGACAGATCAAGTGACATTCAGTCAGAAGTTTCAACTATTAAGTGACAGCGCTTACAAAGTTGAGGGTAAAGCCCGATTTATGGCATGTAGTGATGATATGCCGATGCCGGTGCAGGTAATAGATTTTTCGGTTAATGGTATAATCGAAAAAGATATTATGGAAGATAACAGTCTGAAACGCTCCCCCAAAGAACAGATAAATGAGATTGTGCAGTCTCCGACTTATAAAAGTGCAAATAAGTGGCAGTTATTTATCGGGCAATATATCTCGCGCGAAACAGCAATTGTAATAATCGTTATGTTGCTTTTGCTGTCGGCTTTGTGGTCGCTTGGTATGATAAATGTCGGAAATTACACTGATAAGTCTGTTGGTGTTTCGGTTGGCAGATTTTTTGTGGCATTGTTGTCAATAAGTTTTGCCATATATATGTTGCCCGGATTATGGGGCGCACCGTTGGATGTTGTGGAAGAACTATTGCCACCAATGACTTCGCAAGATTTTGTGATAGATAATATTAAATGAAAATGAAACATACTCGACAAGAAAAAATAGAATCTATTGGGCGTGTCATTGACACACTTGATACATTAAGAGTGAAATGCCCATGGGATAAAAAACAGACTAATGAGTCGTTGCGTCCAAACACTATAGAAGAAGTCTATGAACTTTGTGAGGCGTTGATAAACAATGATGACGTGAATATACGCAAAGAGTTGGGTGACGTACTGCTCCACGTATTATTCTATGCAAAGATTGGTGAAGAAAAAGATGCATTTGATATAGCTGACGTTGCCGATGCACTCAATGACAAATTGATTTTTAGGCATCCTCATGTGTTTGGCAGCGTTAATGTCAATAATGCTCATGATGTGGAGCAAAATTGGGAGCAGATAAAACTCAAAGAAAAAGGTGGAAATAAAACAGTGTTGGCAGGAGTGCCAAAATCATTACCGGCAATGATTAAAGCTGATCGAATTCAAGAAAAAGCGGCAAACGTTGGCTTTGATTGGGAAGAACGTGCACAAGTGTGGGACAAGGTGCGTGAAGAAATTGCAGAAGTCGCCGCAGAAATAGATAATCATGACCAAGCTAAGATGGAAGAAGAATTTGGAGACCTGTTTTTTAGTTTGATTAATGCGGCGCGTTTGTATAAGGTTAATCCCGAAAATGCATTGGAAAAAACCAATCATAAATTCATTTCACGTTTTAATTATGTGGAAAAACGAGCCCATGAGATGGGTAAAAATCTTAAGGATATGACTCTCTCGGAGATGGATGTATTATGGAATGAGGCCAAACATTTGGCTCAATAATGACATGGAGGAGATTGCGTGAAGCTTTGCATCACAGAGAAACCAAGTGTCGCTAAAGACATCGCCGCCATATTGGGGGCGACTATAAAACGCGACGGCTATTACGAAGGAGACGATTACAAAGTTACGTGGACTTTTGGCCACTTGTGTACACTTAAGGAACCGGCAGATTATTCCGATTTGTGGAAACGCTGGTCTTTGGCATCATTGCCGATGATTCCGGCTAAATTTGGCATAAAACTTATAGCCGATCGAGGAATTGAGCATCAGTTTGATGTGATACGTCAGTTAATATCGCAAGCTGATGAAGTGATTAATTGTGGAGATGCCGGACAAGAAGGAGAACTGATACAGCGTTGGGTGATGCAGAAGGCTGAAATTACGTGCCCTGTCAGGAGGTTATGGATTAGTTCGTTGACCGATGAATCTATACGAGAGGGGTTCAAGTCTTTAAAACCTGAAGCAGATTACAATAATTTATATTATGCCGGACTGTCGCGTGCCATAGGCGATTGGATTTTGGGTATGAATGCCACGCGATTATATTCATTGAAATATTCGCAGCCGGGCAAGGTGTTGTCAATAGGTCGTGTACAGACACCGACATTGGCTTTGATTGTACAGCGACATTTTGAAATACTAAATTTTAAGCCCGAAGATTTCTGGGAACTTAAAACGCAATACCGTAATGTGACATTTAATGCCACATCAGGTCGTTTTAAGAGTGAAGCAGAGGCTGAAGATGCGCTTCGCAAGATTGTTAGCGAGCCGATGATCATCACTGATGTTACGGAAAAGAAAGGTAAGGATGCTCCGCCACGATTGTTTGACTTGACATCGCTTCAAGTTGAGTGTAACAAAAAATGGGGATGGACAGCGGAAGAAACTTTGAGGTTGATACAGTCTCTCTATGAAAAGAAAGTAACTACTTATCCGCGTGTCGACACGACTTATCTTAGCGAGGACATTTATCCTAAAATACCTGACATTTTAAAGCAGATGTCACCATATGCGCAGATTATAGCTCCTATATTGGCTACAAAAATACCAAAAACCAAAAAGGTTTTTGATAACAGCAAGGTGACCGATCACCATGCCATAATTCCTACCGGTCAGTCTCCTTCGGTGCTTGTCGGTGATGAACGAAAAATGTATCATTTGATAGCATTGAGATTTATAGCTGCGTTTTATCCGGATAGTGTGTATTTGGCGACAACCGTCTTGGGTGATGTTGCCGGTGTCGGGTTTAAGGCTACCGGTAAGGTAATTGTGGAGCCCGGATGGCGTAATGTTTATGCAGGCAAAGATATTGATGATGTAAAAGACGGCGATAATGGAGACAATAAGATTTTGCCGCCATTTGTTGTCGGAGAGTCCGGTGAGCATGAGCCGTCGCTATTAAAGAAGCAAACACAACCTCCCAAATATTACACCGAAGGCTCATTGTTGAGGGCTATGGAATCGGCCGGAAAGACTGTCGATGATGAAGAGTTGAGGGAGGCTATGAAAGATAATGGCATCGGACGCCCATCAACTCGAGCGGCAATTATAGAGACGTTGTTTAAGCGTCGTTATATATATCGTGAGCGTAAAAACATAATGGCATCGCAAGCCGGTATTGACTTGATTGCGACGATAAATGAGGAGTTGCTTAAAAGTGCAAAATTAACGGGTTTGTGGGAAAATAAGTTGAGGCGTATTGAACGAGGAGAATATTCGGCAGCAGAATTTATTGCTGAATTGAAAACGCTTATCAACGATATAGTGATTAATGTGTTACAAGATAATTCGTTAAAACGCATAGTCGTTGATGATGAGAAGACTGCCCAAAATAGCAAGTCGGATGAGAAACCTAAAAAGCAACGAGCGCCCAAAATCAGTAAAATAGAAGATATTGCATGCCCAAAATGTGGCGGCGGGCATTTGTTGAAAGGTAATGCCGCCTATGGATGTAGCCGCTTTCGTGAAGGATGTGATATGAGACTTGAATTTAATGATTATCCGTCTGATTTGGCTGCGTCAAAATTGGCCGCATTGATAAAGAAAACTTATGGCAAAAGAAAATAACGAAGAAAAGTTCCCCATTGTAGATTTGTGGGGCAACGTCATCGGATGTGCTTTGAGAAAGGAGTGCCATGGCGGTTCGATGATTTTGCATCCGGTAGTACATCTGCATGTGTTGCGTCATGGTGGATATGTCTGTTTGCAACGTCGCTCAAAGAGTAAAGATATTCAACCGGGTAAATGGGATACCGCAGTCGGTGGACATGTCGCTTACGGAGAAACGGTTTATGAAGCGTTAATGAGAGAAGCGCGAGAAGAACTTGGGATGGAATGCGTCAATCCCATTAAAATATTGACTTATGATTTTAAAAGTGATAGGGAGCATGAACTTATAAATACGTTTTATGTTATAGTTTCAGATGACTTTGTTGCCAAGCCGGATCTTGATGAGATAGAGGAGGTAAGATTTTGGCATGTGGATGAAATTGAAATTTCAATTGGACAAGAATCTTTACACCTAATTTTGAGCAAGAATTTGAGCGAATTAAGAAGTTTATAACGTAACATTAATTACATATGAGCGTGATGTTGCAATGGATAGTGGTGGGATTGATATTTGCTTTTGCCATTTATCGTTTGGGACAGATGGTATATAGAAGTATTAGAAAAAACACGTCGGGCGATGATTCGTCGGTTATGTGTCAATGCTGCTCATTATCTGCGGAATGTAATAAAAAGAGGTCGCACAATGATAAGAAAGATTGTGTAGACAAAGAAATTTAGATTCGTTCAAGAAACTCTATTTTATGTTTTCTGTCGATTATTCCGGTGTTTTGCGTAACTTTGCAGTAACAAAAGAGTGGAATGGTCGGTCGCTTGTCGACGTATGAGCGGCAAGAGGAAAGTCCGGGCAACACAGAGCACCATAGTTCCTAACAGAAACCTATCAGTGATGGTAGAGTAATGTGACAGAAAACAACCGCCGTCACATTGTGTCGGTAAGGGTGAAAAGGTGAGGTAAGAGCTCACCGGATCAGATAGCGATATTTGATGCCGCACGTCTTATGGGTTGCAAGGTCAAGTATACCGGCATTTAAGGGTTGCTCGCCCATTGTCGGGGGGTAGACTGCTGGAGTCATGTGGTAACACATGGAGTAGATAAATGACTGACCGTCGGAGTACGCCTTGACATAGGTACGGCTCACGACGACATAACCCGGCTTATAGTTCCACTCTTTTTTTAAATCTAATCTGAGTCCTTTAACGATGCAAAATATCGCCATAGAGGGGCAACCATCAAGGCTTGCTTTAGATTGTTGTTTGCAAGCAGTTGATATACATCACTCTGACTGAGTAATTCAACATCGATATCTTCAGTGTCGTCAAGGTGTCGGTCGGAAATTGGCTCGACATTTTTTGCGATGAAACAATAAGTTAAATTATTTGTTACACTTGGATTGGCCGAGATGGTCATGAATAGAGACCAGTCGCCTCCGCCATATCCGGTTTCTTCCGCAAGCTCTCGTTGTGCGGCTTGTAAAGGCGTTTCGCCCTCTTCCATAACCCCCGCACAAATTTCGTAGCTTGTATCTCCGAGACCGTGGCGATATTGTCGTTCCATGACAAATTGTCCATCACGAGTGATGGCTATAACGTTGACCCAATCAGGATATTCAAGGACATAAAATTCGGGATTGACAACACCTGTAGGTAGTTGTACTGTGTCACGGCGTACAGTGAGCCATGGCCGACGCATTAGATATTCACTATCCAATACAACCCATTTCTTTTTATCGTTATTCATGCTAAAATAACGTTTTTGGATTACCATATATTGTTGGGATAAGTGCATTAAAAGTAGTAAATTTGCATAAAATATTACAGACTATGAATTTGAGAATTTTTCTAATTCCCGTGGTCGCTCTAATCGCTATGCTGTCGGCTGATGCGGAGCAACTTATAATATTACATACTAATGATACGCATAGTCAAATCGATCCTAACGATAAAGACCTTGGTGGCGTGTTGCGGCGCAAGGCATTGATTGATAGCGTGAGGTCGAAACATGACAATGTATTGTTGATTGATGCCGGAGATGTCGTGCAAGGTACATTGTATTTTTCACTATATGGTGGCGAGGTTGAGCGCAAAGTTATGAATCATCTTGGTTATGATATTCAAGTGTTGGGAAATCATGAGTTTGATAATGGTATTGAAGCTATAGCAAAACAATGGTCACAACTTAAAGCTACAAAACTTACAACTAATTATGATTTGCGAACAACACCCCTTAGCTCTATATTTAAACCATTTGCTGTTAAAGAGTATGGCGGTGTGAAAGTCGGATTTTTGGCAATTAATTTGGATCCAAAAGGCATGATTGATGACAAGAATGTGGTCGGCATTAAATATATCGATGGGATAAAGGCTGCCAACTCTATGGCTTGGTATCTGAGACATGTAGAGCATGCCGATTTAGTGGTGGCTATCACTCATGTGGGGTATGACAACGTAGCCCCTCCGACTCCTAATGACATTGAAATAGCTCGTTGTAGCGAAGATATAGATTTGATAATAGGAGGACACTCACATACTGAATTAAATGGAGTAGGTGATTCTCCTGCATTTCGCGTGCCAAATGCTGTCGGAGATACGATATTATTGGCACAAGCAGGCAAGCAGGGGCGTAATGTCGGAGAAATTGTTGTCGATATGAAGTCGTTTACTATGAAGTCTCGACTTTTGAAAGTTGATAAACGCTATGATGGTAAAGTCGATGTGAAATTAGTTGAGTTGCTTGAACCATATCGCTCTGGCGTAGATTCGCTGATGAGTGTGAACATAGGTATAACGTCTCGCGAGTTGCCTCAAGACTGTGATGCATTGTCTAATTGGATTGCTGATGCATTGATGAGTGTAGGAGGTGAAATGACAGACCGGCCACTTGATTTTGCTATTATCAACAAGGGTGGAATACGACGAGGATTGCCGAAGGGAAATATTACCAAAGGCATAATTATGACAATGTTGCCTTTTGATAATCGTACGGTTGTTTTGGAAATAAAAGGAGATGCTTTGGCCTCTGCTTTTGACGTTATGGCTTCGCGCGGTGGAGATGGCGTGAGCAATGGCGTTTCAGTCAAATATGACAAGAATAGAGGAAAATGCAACTCTATATTAATCAATGGAAAACCACTTGACCCGGAGCGGATGTATCGGGTAGTAACAATAGATTATCTTGCCAATGGAGGTGACTATATGACATCGATGCGCAGTGGCAAGGTCATAAATAAAAAGGAAAATGTGCTTTATGATGATATTATTGACTTCATAGAGCGGTTGAGGGGAAAGAAAATTAACCCATCAGATGAAAAACGTATGATTGCAGAGTGATGAGGTCATTTAAAGTTTTAGTATTGATGCTTTGTATTTTAGCATCGGTCAATAATGCGAGTGTTGCAAAACCGGTATTATTACAACGTGTAGATAGTATAAAATGTAGAATATGGGTCGATTCGGTGTTTAATTCATTGACCGAAAAGCAACGGCTGGCTCAACTGTTTTTTCCGGTAGTGGATCCTACAAATATTCCGGCAGCCAAGGCTACTTTAAAGAGTTATGTCGCAAATGCAGGAGTGGGAGGAATATTGTTTAGTAAAGGTTCGATTGAGCAATATGCGACATTGATAAATTATGCTCAATCAGTAGCCAAAGTGCCATTGATGGTTACGCTTGATGGAGAGTGGGGGTTGTCAATGAGGATTCCCGGCACGACACGTTTCCCTTATAACATGAGTCTTGGTGCAATTGCCGATGAACAATTATTGTTTGATTATGGATTGGAGGTCGCAAGACAATGTAGGCGTATGGGAATACATGTGAATTTTGCTCCCGTGCTTGATGTAAATTCCAATCCGTCCAATCCGGTGATAGGATACCGTTCCTTTGGAGAAAACCCAAAAAAGGTATCAACGCTTGGATTGGCTTACTCTCATGGTTTAGAGGCCGGAGGTGTGATGTCTGTAGCCAAGCATTTTCCCGGACATGGAGATACTAATGTGGACTCCCACAAAGCGTTACCAAATGTCGATCATTCTATTGAAATGATGGATAGCGTTGATTTATTCCCATTTAAGGAATATATAAAAGCAGGGATGAGCGGAATCATGGTGGGGCATTTAAAAGTGCCGACATTGGATGCTACAGGAACACCGGCCTCATTGTCTCATGAAATGACCTCCTCGTTGTTAAAAGACAAAATGCAGTTTGATGGATTAGTCTTTACTGATGCATTAGCTATGAATGGAGCAACGGTAGGAGGAAATAATTGTGTAGAAGCTTTAGCTGCCGGGGCAGACGTATGTTTGTCACCACGTTCTTTAAAAACGGATATAGATGCTGTTTATAAAGCAATAGCCAACGGAACATTGGTAAAAGATGAAATAGAACGTCGTTGCCGAAAATTATTGGCATACAAATATGCTCTCGGACTTGATAATTATGCTCCAATAAAAATTGATAATTTGGTGCAAGATTTGAATGCGCCAGAGGCAGAAGTTGTCAATCGACGATTGCATGAGTCTATAATAACGTGTGTTTTAAACGAAAACAATCTTTTACCGATAGCTGATGTCGGTCAGTCGATAGCAGTAGTTAATATAGGAGATGATGCCGACAACGTGTTTGCCGATTTTTGCAGTCGATATGCTCAAGTAGATGTATATTCGGTAAAAACTAATTTGTCTGGTGAGTTATATGAAAAAATATCTCTCTATGACCTTGTTATTGTTGGAGTGTTTAACGATAAAAAGGTTTCAAGAGATGTTTTTGATAAATTGAGTGGATTAGATTGTATTATTCCTGTGTTTTTTGTAAATCCATATAAAATGGCAATGTTTGGCCATAAGTTGAGACAATTGCCTGCGTTGTTGTTAGTGGGCGAAAACACTTCTTTGGCACAGGAGTATGGAGCTCAGGCTTTGTTTGGAGGAATTAGAGTAAGTGGCTCGTTACCGGTCAATCTTGAAGGAATAGCTTCGGCCGGTACGGGTGTGGGACTGATGAAAACTCGATTGGGTTACTCAACGCCTAACTCTTGTGGAGTAAATGACAGCGTTGTCGCAACAATTGATTCGCTTGTAAATGTAGGTCTGCAAACCGGAGCCTTTCCCGGATGTCAAGTATTGATTGCAAAAGATGGCAAAGTAATTGTCGACAAGTGTTATGGTTATCTTGACAAGGTAAATAGACAGAAGGTTTCTCGTAATACGTTGTATGATTTAGCTTCAGTATCAAAAGTTGCCGGATTGCTGCCCGGATTGATGAAAACATATGACGCCGGGTTGTATGCTCTTGATGATAAAGTTTCCGATTATATAGATGGGTTGGTTGGTACAGACAAAGAAAATATCACTGTGAGGCAGTTGTTGTATCATGAGAGTGGTCTACCGTCAACCCTAAACCCGTATAAATTGTTGATTGATACGGCAAGTTATACCGGAAAACTCGTCTCTTATCGAAAGCGTGGGGCTAATACTATAAAAATAGCCAGAGGCGTATATGGTAATAATAAAGCGAGGTTGCGTAAAGATATTATTTCTACACATAAAAATGAGCAATATCCCAAAAGTGTGGCGTCAAACTTGTATGTTGGCGATGCGGCTGTCGATACTATTCGTCGTAGAGTTTATGATGTAGTAATGAGGAGTAACAATGACATGAGATACTCCGATTTAAATTTTGTAATATTGATGGAATTGGAGGAGGTTCTGACGGGCATAGACCACGCCCGGTATGTCAAGGATGAAATATTTGATCCACTTGGAGCGTTTAGAACATGTTATAATCCGATGTCTCAGTTTGAATTATCGCAAATCGCGCCTACCGAGACGGATAATTTCTTACGCCGTCAGACGGTACATGGATATGTGCATGATGAGTTAGCCGCATTTTCAGGTGGCGTGCAAGGCAATGCCGGACTATTTTCTACGGCTGGAGATTTAGCCAAATATTGTCAGATGTTGCTTAATAAGGGTCGATATGGCGGTCGACAGATATTATCGGAAAAGACTGTTAATCTGTTTATATCGGATAAAAGTCCTAATTCTCGACGAGGTTTGGGCTTTGACCGTCCTGATATGAATGATTTGGATAAGTCTCCTACAGCATCGGAGGTTTCGTCAGCTACGTTTGGTCACATAGGATTTACCGGAACGTGTTTTTGGGTCGACCCTCAACATGAGTTGATTTATGTGTTTTTGTGCAACAGGATCAATCCATCAAGGGATAATAGCGCATTTTCACGTTTGAATATCCGCCCCACAATACTTTCGGCTGTATATCAATCGATGTGAACATTTTGGGCAAGAGCTTGCCACAGATTGTCGTTGGGAATCGGTGCTGTTACATCTATTTCTTTACCACTTACCGGATGGATAAACTGTATGCGATGAGATAAAAGCGATATGCTTCCGTCGGGATTGCTACGCTTGTCGCCATATTTTAAGTCGCCCTTGATGGTGCATCCAATTGAGGATAATTGCACTCTTATTTGGTGCTTTCTGCCGGTCAACAAATTAACTTCTAATAGCTGATAGTGAGTGCTTGATGCAATGTGACGATATTTTAAGACGGCTTTTTGCGCTCCCTTTTTTTCTTTAGTCGAGGCGTATGATTTATTATTGCGTTCAATAGACGTGATGTAATGCACTAATGTGTCTTCTTCTTTTGGTGGGATATTGCGTGTGATTGCCCAATATGTTTTGGTTACTTCTCCATTGCGAAACATTTCGTTTAGCCGGGAAAGAGCTTTTGACGTTTTGGCAAAAACCACCAATCCGCCAACGGGACGGTCTAAGCGGTGAACAACTCCGCAAAAGACATTGCCCGGCTTGGCATATTTCTCTTTTAGCCAATCTTTTAAAATGTCGACAAGTGGTTTGTCGCCGGTTTTGTCTCCTTGTACAATCTCACCGGGAGCTTTGTTGACAATTATTAAGTGATTGTCTTCGTACACAACTTCCATGGTTGGTGGGGTGTGGTTTGATTTATGTAATGGGCGGACACACATATAGTGTACCGCCCATTTGTTAGGTTGATAAAATTATGTATTCAGAGCATTAATCAATGCCAAGGTCTTTCTTTACAGCTTCGATTTTGCTATCTGCCAAGTCATTGGCGGCGGCATAATCGGCGTTGGTCTTCATTTCACCTTTGACTTCGATGTAGAACTTTATTTTAGGCTCTGTTCCCGATGGGCGTACTGATATTTTTGTTCCGTCTTCAGTGAAATATTGCAATACGTTGCTTGTCGTAGGCATGTCCATGCTTGTGGTCTCACCGTCTTTTAGATTGCGCAGAGTTAAATCAGCATAGTCTTTTACAATGATAACATCGCTACCGGCTATCTGTTTGGGCGGATTTTTACGGAAATTCCTCATGATGGCAACAATCTCTTCTGCACCGCTCTTGCCCTTGCGTACAAGAGAGATACCGGCTTCGCGAGAGAATCCGTATTTGATATATATGTCTTGAATCATTTGCAAGAAATTCATGCCGTTGTACTTAGCCCAAGCAAGAGCTTCTGCCATCAGAGATATAGCTGACACGGCGTCTTTGTCACGGCAGAAGTCCTCGGCAAGAAAACCGTAGCTTTCTTCACCTCCACCAAGGTATCGTCCGGTAGCCTCATTTTCGCGTATTACTGCAGCTATCCACTTGAAACCGGTAAAACAATCATACATTTTAAATCCATTCTTGTCGGCAATAGACTTGATTGTCTCCGTAGTGACGATGGTCTTTACTATATATTCGTTGCCTTTGAGTGTGCCAAGTTCTTTGCTTCGAGTCATGATATAATAGAGTAATATCATGACGATTTGATTACCGTTTATGAGAACATATTCGCCATTATCATCACGAATTACACAGCCAATGCGGTCGGCATCTGGGTCTGATGCCAAAACAAGGTCGGCATCTACCTCTTTGGCCTTTGCAATGGCCATTGCCATGGCTGATGGTACTTCGGGATTGGGCGATTCTACAGTTGGGAAATCACCACTTGGAATGTCTTGTTCGGGAACATTGATGATATTTGTAAATCCGAAATTGCGAAGTGATTGGGGAATAAGCGTGACTCCGGTGCCATGAATCGGTGTATATACAATTTTAAGGTCGTTATATTTTCTAACAATATCTTCGCTCAATTGTAACCCTTTTATTGCAGAAAGGAATTTGTTGTCGATTTCTTCACCGATGATTTCAATTTTTGACGGATCTGCTGTGAATTTGATAGTATCAACTCCTTGTATGCGGTTTACGTAGTCGATGATGTTGGTGTCATGGGGGGCAATAATTTGTGCTCCATCTTCCCAATATGCTTTGTAACCGTTGTATTCTTTAGGGTTGTGAGACGCGGTGATGTTTACTCCGCTTTGGCATCCAAGCTCGCGAATGGCAAATGAGACTTCGGGAGTCGGACGGAAATTGTCAAAGAGATATACTTTGATGCCGTTTGCTGAGAATACGTCGGCTACTATTTCGGCAAATTTGCGGCTATTGTTGCGGACATCATGACCTACGACGACTTTTATCTCGTCAAGGTCGGCAAATGCGACTTTCAAGTAATTAGCCAATCCTTGAGTGGCTGCTCCTACGGTGTATTTGTTCATGCGGTTGCTTCCGGCACCCATTATGCCACGCAAACCGCCGGTTCCAAATTCAAGGTCACGATAGAACGAGTCGATTAGCTCGGTCTTATCGTCGGCATCAAGCATGCGTTTTACTTCGCTACGAGTCTCCTCGTCATAGCTTTCGCCTAACCACACTTGTGCTTTGGCGATTATTTCTTTCATCAATTCTTCATTTTCCATAATTTATGGGATATTGAGTTATTGTTTAAGTGGCAAAGTTACTATTTTGCACTCAACGAAACAAGATAATGACTGCTTTAAATTTTAAAGTTTTTTATTTGAAAACTCCAATAAGAAGTGCAATCGTATTTTAGCATAAAATATACAATGAAAAGCATTGGGACTTATCTATAATTTTTGCAGCCTGCCTGACAAAAGTCAGGCAGGCTGCTTTGGTATCTTATAATTTCTACAGGACGTGGAATGTGGGGCTATTCTTTTTCACATTTCCCATTGCAACAGTCACATCCGATAACTTTCCATACTATGGCGGCTAAAACAGCTCCGATGAAAGGACCTACAATGAAAATCCACAAATTGCACAATGCCGAGCCTCCTTGGAAAATTGCAGGGGCAATAGAACGTGCCGGATTGACTGATGTGCCGGTATAGCGGATACACACAAGGTGAACAAGTACCAAGCATAGGCCGATTGCGAGACCAGCAAAGTTGCCGGCTCCTTTCTTTGAGTCGGTAGTGCCAAGTACGGTTAATACAAATACAAAAGTAAAGAAGATTTCGGCAAGAAGTGCTCCTGTGCAACTAACTCCGTTTTGTAGATCATTGGCTCCGGTTCCGGTTAAACCGGCATTCTGTGTAAGAATCCACAATATAGATGATCCTAAGAATGCTCCGATTATTTGAAACAACATGTACATGCAGGCATCTTTTCCTGATATGCGTTTGGTCAAAAGACATCCGAGGGTGATAGCAGGATTGATATGGCATCCCGAAATGCCGCCTATGGCATATGCCATAGCAACAACAGATAGACCAAATGCCAAGGCTGTGCCAATGACAGTTCCGGCATTGGCTACAATACTACAGTCTGATGAACAATTTAGGCTTACAGCGACACCGCAACCCATAAGAACGAGTACCATCGTTCCAATCATTTCTGCTAAATACTTTTTCATGATTTAATAAATTTGAGAGCAAAGCTCAAGGTTAATTATAAATAGTTAGATTGAATACTTCAAATATAACGTAAATTTTTTTATTAAACTGTCTCGCTTCATAAAAAAGAATTGTTCCCGTAGTCGTTGTGCTTATTTTTTTGTTTTTAGTATTGTGGTGTGTCAAAAAAAACGAAGGGGTGTTGCAAGAACAGATAGTTTTTTGTAACTTTGCAGTCGCTTAATGCATCATGATAATAAATAAAAATAAAATACAGCAATGAAAAGAACATTTCAACCTTCTAACAGAAAAAGAGTAAACAAGCATGGATTCCGTGAACGCATGTCAACCCCTGATGGACGTAAAGTTCTTGCTCGTCGTCGTGCAAAGGGTCGCGCTCGCTTGACTGTAAGCGATAGCATTGCAAGCAAGTAATCTGCTTTGTTACTTAAGACATAGGAAAAACGGCTATCATTCCCTTGAGGATGGTAGCCGTTTCCTGTATAATAAAGTTGGGATAATTATTTGCGTGTGGATTTATACCATTGGTATAGGCGTGATACTCCTTCATTTATTTCTACTTTATGAGACCAACCGAGGGAGTGTAGACGCGACACGTCACAAAGTTTACGCATGGTCCCGTCGGGTTTAGAGCAATCCCATTTTATTTCACCCTGATATTTTATTTCAGCTTTGATTATTTCTGCGAGTTGGGAAATGCTTATTTCTTTTCCTGTTCCAATGTTGATATGGCAGTTGCGCACCTCATAGAAGTTGCCTTTAAGAGAGTTGAATGACACGTTAAGCATTATGTGTACTGAAGCGTCGGCCATGTCCTCGCTCCATAAAAATTCGCGTAAAGGCTTTCCCGATCCCCACAACATCAAATGGTCTTTGTATATTCCATATCGTGATAATGTCTCTATGATGGAGTTGTCAGAAGCGTTACCATCAATGCCATGTATCGGAAGATTATCAAAGTCTAGGCGTAGGGCATCAAAGTCGTTTTCCCATAATAATTTAGCAAGATGAATTTTGCGAATCATAGCCGGTAGTACATGGCTACGTTCAAGATCAAAATTATCGTTTGGCCCATATAAGTTGGTGGGCATTACAGCAATATAGTCGGTGCCATATTGCAGATTGAAACTTTCACACAATTTTAGCCCCGCAATTTTGGCTATTGCGTATGGCTCGTTGGTGTATTCAAGAGGAGAAGTGAGTAGAGAATCTTCAGAGATGGGTTGTGGTGATTCCCGGGGGTATATACATGTTGAGCCGAGAAATAACAGTTTTTTTACTCCATGGCGAAAAGATTCTCCAATGACATTTTGCTGAATCTGTAGATTTTGGTAAATAAAATCGGCTCGATATGTGTTGTTGGCCATTATACCGCCAACATGAGCAGCAGCCAATACAACGTATTCCGGTTGTTCTTTATCAAAAAAATTTCGTACAGCGGCCGCATCAAGTAAGTCAAGTTCGGAGTGAGTTCTACCGACAAGGTTGTTATATCCTCGATGTTTTAAGTTGTCCCAAATAGCCGAACCCACGAGTCCGCGATGTCCGGCTACATATATTTTGATATCTTTGTCCATGCTTTTTTATTTGCGTTTGCCTATTAATTGCATGTCGGCATCGACCATTATGTTGATTAACTCTTGAAAAGATGTTTTACGAGGATTCCAACCAAGGCGTTGGCAAGCTTTAGTAGGGTCTCCGAGCAGTTGTTCGACTTCAGCTGGACGGAAATATTTGGGGTCTACTTCTACAAGCACTTTGCCACTGTTTTTGTCGACTCCTTGCTCATTTATTCCATTGCCTTGCCATTGCAGATTGATTCCGGCACGTTGAAATGCTAATGTAGTAAATTCGCGTACTGAATGAAATTCGCCGGTCGCAATGACAAAGTCATCGGGTTCGGGTTGTTGCATGATAAGCCACATACACTCAACATAGTCGCGTGCATATCCCCAATCGCGCATGGCATTGAGATTGCCCAAATATAATTTGTCCTGCAGCCCGTTGGCTATACGTGCTGCCGCCAATGTGATTTTTCGGGTCACAAAAGTCTCCCCACGACGTTCGCTTTCGTGGTTAAATAATATGCCATTGACAGCATACATGCCGTAGCTTTCGCGATAATTTTTAGTAATCCAAAATCCATATAATTTGGCACATCCATAGGGACTTCGTGGATAAAAAGGAGTCGTTTCACTTTGTGGTACTTCTTGCACATTTCCATAAAGTTCGGAAGTCGATGCTTGATATATGCGTGTGCGCTTTTCCATGTGTAGTATGCGCACAGCCTCTAATAATCTCAATGTGCCTATTGCGTCAGTTTCGGCTGTATATTCCGGCACATCAAACGATACTTTTACATGGCTTTGTGCTGCAAGGTTGTATATTTCGGTCGGTTGTACTTCTTGAATAATGCGAATGAGAGAACTAGAGTCGGTCATGTCGCCATAATGTAGGTTGATGAGCCTGCGACGTTTCATGTCACGAACCCATTCGTCGAGATAAAGATGTTCTATGCGCTCGGTATTGAATGATGAGCTACGGCGTATGATGCCGTGCACTTCATAACCTTTTTCGAGTAAAAACTCAGCAAGGAAAGAGCCGTCTTGTCCTGTTATTCCGGTTATTAAAGCTACTTTATTGTGTTGATTGTTCATTGGTGTGAGGAAATAGTATGTTGAAAATATAACGAAGGTCGTCAACTATATATTGTGGTTGGTAGTCTTTGGGAAATGTTTCCCATGATTGTGGATGGATGTTTGTGCCATTTGTGTCTCGTAAAGCAATCGTGATCCAGCCAAGCCGATTGGGCCACAAGAAGTCTTTGGCAGGATTGTCTCCAATGTATACGTAGTGACATCCGGGATTATCATGCATGACCATGTCAAAAACGTTGCGACTTGATTTGTCATATCCTATGTTTTCAGATATGTATATGTCCTTAATCCATCGTTTAAGCCCGAGCGCTTCAATCTTTAAACTTTGAGTGGTGTAACGTCCATCGGTTATGATAGCTATGCCAGTCCCGAGTGTTTGAAGACGGTTGAGGATGTCACGTGATGAGTTGGGTAATGAGAGGGTGGGGGGATGAGTCCGGTAGACATTTACAAGCCATGCAATATCTTTATCAAATGTCGTGTCAGTTGTTGCAATATAAGACATGAGCGAGTCAAATGGATTGCCACCACTGTATAGGGCTTTAAGCAAATTTTGCTTGCCGAAAGGATATTTTGCAGACAATGTGTCGGCAATGAAATTTAATGCCGAGTCTACATAATCCTTTTCATTGTATAGAGTGTCGTCAAGATCAAATGCTACAAGCCAATTCATGAATTAATTTTGTATAATATTTAAGATAGAGTCTATGACACGTGCAATTTGACTATCTGAGAGGCTTGACCCACTTGGTAGGCATAGACCATGCTCAAACAACCTTTGCGAGGTATTTCCGCCATAATATGGCGATTCGCTAAATATGGGTTGCATGTGCATTGGTCGCCAAAGTAACCGTGTCTCTATGTTTTCTGCATTTAGGGCAATGCGCATTTTATCGGGAGTAATTTTTGTTGATGAGTCAATGATGATTGTCGACAGCCAATAATTACTATCAAATTGATGCGCTGGTGAGCATTGAACGGTGATACCGTCAACATCGTTTAGTCGTGAATAATACAAATCATGTATCGCTTTCCGGCGAGCTACGCGTTCTCCTAAAACATCCATCTGCCCGCATCCAATACCGGCACACACATTGCTCAATCTATAGTTGTACCCAATGTGCTTGTGATAGTAGTACGGTCGGTTTTCTCGAGCTTGTGTGGCAAAGAATTTTACTCGCCGGGCTGTGTCGCAGTCGGGGCATATAAGTGCACCTCCACCTGAAGTGGTAATCATCTTGTTTCCGTTGAAACTTAAAACACCGTATTTCCCTATTGTTCCGCATTTTTGACTTTGATATTCAGAGCCGATAGCTTCTGCAGCATCTTCAAGCACCGGTATGCCGTATCGATTGGCGATGGTCATAATTTCATCCATTTTAGCAGGCATACCGTAGAGATGTACCGGAATAATGGCTTTGGGGTAACGGCCGGTTTTGCGTCTACGGTCTATTATAGCATCCTCAAGAGCTTCGGGCGACATGTTGTAGGTTGAGGGTTCACTATCTATAAAAATGGGTTTTGCTCCTTGATAACATATAGGATTGGCACTTGCAGAGAAAGTAAGCGACTGACATATTACTTCATCGCCGGCTTCAACTCCAAGCATAATCAATCCTAAATGTATTGCTGAAGTGCCTGAACTTAGCGCAACTATGCGACCTTCATCTACACCCATATATTGTTCGAGGCGACGTTCAAATTCGTCAACGTTTGGACCAAGTGGGACAATCCAATTAGTCTCAAATGCTTTGTTTACCCATTCAATCTCGGTGCCGCACATGTGGCATAGTGAAAGGAGTATTCTTTCTTGTGACATTGTAAGATATGGTTAGTTGCTATGTTAATGACTGCCGAGAACCGTTCCCGGCATATGTGCTATTATATAAATCAATATATTGAGAGGTGGTGTTTTCGATGTCATAATCTTTAGCTCTCAAAGCACAACTTTCGGCAATGTAATTGTAAAAATCAGGCTCTGTTGCCAAATCGCTTATTGTCTGAGACAATTCTCTTGAATCGTAGTGCTCAAATAATAATCCGGCATCTTCAACCATTTCTCGGAGCCCATCGACGTTGCTGGCTACGACTGGCCGTCCGGAAGCCATGCTCTCGATGCAGGCAAGGCTAAGGCCTTCCCAATGTGACGACATGACAATAATATCTGATTGGCTAAGTATGCGGTCTATATCGTTGCGTTCACCCCAAAATAAAGTGCGTTCGCGTATGCCATAGTTGTCAACCAACTCTTCAAGTTGTTTGCGACGCTCTCCATCTCCAACGAGCCACAGATTGTAACGTTCGGGCATAAACCATATTGCTTGAATCAACGTGTCTTGGTCTTTTTGCTTGCTAAATCCACCAATCATAGTCACAACGACATCATCGCCATATTTGATGTGGCGTGGAATGGTTACACTATAAGGACTAAGGTCGATACCATTATGTATTACCTCGATGCGCAGGCTATTGCCAAAATCATTATTTAATTTTTCGGCTTCTTTGCGTGTTGTTGTGACAACTCGTTCATATGCGTTATACATCATGCGGTAGAGTTTTCGCATGCCCCATTTGTGGCACTGATGGTTATCGCGACTATGTTCGGTCGTGACCAATAGGCAATCTGATTTAGCCAACCACTTTGCTATGGGAACTAAAAACTGGCCAACAGTATTATGGGTGTGTACGATATCATATTTAGAGATTACATTACGCAGTTGCCATATAATATATGGGCTGAGTAGGATAGAGCGTCCATGTATGACGTGAATGTTTATATGTTGACGTTCAAGGGAGTCTGTCAAGTAGGAGCGTGTTCCATCAAACACGAGAATGTCGACTTCGTGTCCGGCTTGTTTGAGCCTTGGGACCAATTCTGAAATGAACTTTTCAACTCCGCCTATGCGTAGAGATGAGATGATGTGGAGTATTTTCATTATTTATCGGCCGATGCAATGGTAGATAAAACCTTCTTCTTTCAATTCTGCCTGGTCATAAATGTTGCGACCATCTACGATAATATTGCCTCGCATGGCTCGGCGAATGACACCCCATGACGGGACTCTAAACTGTTTCCATTCAGTCATCATTGCAATAGCATCGGCATCAATTACCGCATCGTACATGTCGCGTGCGTATGTAATGCGGTCACCGAAGCGTCGGCGAGCTTCATCTATCGCAACCGGATCAAATGCCACTATTTCAGCACCATCGGCTAGTAAATGCTCGATAACAACCAATGACGGGGCTTCTCGCATATCGTCAGTTTCAGGCTTAAATGAAAGTCCCCATATAGCTATGCGCTTGCCTTTAAGATTGCCAAGTGAGTTGCGCAATTTGAGGTATACGATTGACTTTTGTTTTTGATTTACGTGTTCGACAGCTTCAAGTATACTCATTGTGTAACCGTGTTCATGTCCGGTGTGGATAAGAGCTTTTACATCTTTTGGAAAGCATGAACCGCCATATCCACATCCGGCATATAGGAATTTGTTGCCAATGCGAGCATCAGCGCCTATGCCTTTGCGCACTAAATTGATGTCAGCTCCGACAAGTTCACAAAGATTTGCGATGTCGTTCATGAATGATATGCGGGTTGCAAGCATCGAATTTGCTGCATATTTTGTCATTTCAGCCGATGCTATATCCATGAATATGACACGAAAATTGTTGAGTAAAAACGGACGATAAAGACGTTCCATGACGCGCCGAGCACGATCGCTTTCGACGCCTATGACAACACGGTCGGGCGACATAAAGTCTTTTATGGCAGCTCCTTCTTTTAAAAATTCGGGATTTGATGCTACTTCATAAGGAATATTTACACCTCTTTTTGCCAATTCTTCATCAATGGCTGATTTTACTTTTAGCGATGTACCTACAGGAACAGTACTTTTTGTTACTAATATTGAATATTTGTTTATATGTCGTCCAAATGTACGTGCTACTTCAAGAACATATTTAAGGTCGGCGCTACCGTCTTCATCGGGAGGAGTGCCAACTGCATTAAATACGACTTCAACATCGTCGATGCAAGAAGCAAGATCTATAGAAAAATGCAGACGCCCTTCATTGATGTTGCGTGAGACAAGGTCGTCAAGTCCGGGTTCATAGATGGGAATATTGCCATCTTTGAGTCGATTGATTTTGGCTTTGTCAATGTCAATACATGTGACATCTATACCTACCTCGGCAAAGCATGCTCCAGAAACGAGCCCTACGTATCCTGTTCCTACTATTGCTATTTTCATAAAGTTGTCGGTGTTGGCAAAGTCCGTTCTATATATTAATTAAATTCATAATATTGATTAAGCAAAGATAATAAATTAATATGGATTTATTAGAGGCTTTTTTTATGGTGAATATAATTAACTAATAAAAAATGCGTTATTCTTTAAGATGAATTTAGACAAAATGATTGTATACTATTATAGATATGTAGCTGTTGTAGCTGCCTTGTTATGCACAGCTTTTGCAATGGCTCAAGTTAAAATTCATGGCAAAGTTACAGATGAGGATAATTCACCTATCGAGTTTGCCACGGTGCGTGTAGCCGGTACTGCTGTCGGAGTCAACACCGGCCTTCAAGGGGAATATTCATTTTCTACGGCTGAAAAGGACACCATAAATGTAGTGTTTACTTGTATTGGTTATCGTGAGGTTGTCAAGCAATTGGTTGATGCAAAAGGTGATTTTGCGCTGAATGTGCGCATGATTAAGGCAAATAAAGAATTGACAGAAGTCGAGGTGACTGAATTTAAAAAGCAACTTGGAGCAATGTCTACAATTGAAGCGTCGGCCTATCGTCATTCTCCCGATGTGTCGGGTGGTAGCATTGAGTCGTTGCTGACTACAATGGCAGGAGTGAACTCAACAAATGAAATGTCGTCTCAGTATTCAGTGAGAGGTGGCTCTTATGATGAAAACAGCGTGTATATCAATGGAGTAGAAGTATATCGCCCTCAATTGATAAGTTCCGGACAACAAGAGGGATTAAGTATTATCAATCCCGATATGGTGGATAAAGTAAACTTTTCGACCGGAGGATATTCTGCTGAGTATGGCGATAAAATGTCGTCGGTGCTTGACATTACTTATCGCCAGCCCGAAGCTTTTGAGGGAACGTTCTCGGCAAGTCTCATGGGAGGCAGTCTGTCACTTGGACAGAGTAGTAATCGATTTTCACAACTGCATGGCATTCGTTATAAGCAAAATGCTTCACTCCTTAGCTCAATGGAGACAAAAGGAGAGTATGACCCTAATTTCTTTGATTACCAGACAAACCTTAATTTTAGAGTAAACAATAAATTGAAGGTGTCGTTTTTGGGAAATGTTGCAATAAATAATTATAAGTTTACTCCGGTAAATCGTACTACTAACTTTGGCACATCAGAGACCGCAAAACAGTTTACGGTATATTTTGACGGTCGCGAAAAAGATAAATTTGAAACTTATTTCGGAGCTTTGATTTTGCAATATCGCCCATCGCGTAGCACTGATATTTCAATGCTTGCATCGGGATATCTGACTAACGAACTTGTTGCATATGATATTTCGGGTGAGTATTGGCTTGATGAAGCCGGCACTACCGGAGATGATAAAAATGAGGGGGTCGGTGGCGAATTGGGTGTAGGACGTTATCAAGAGCATGCACGTAATCGCTTGAAGGCATCGGTGTTTTCGTTGTCATTGCGAGGTAATACGGCATTTAACAATCATAGCTTGTCGTATGGAGTTGCATTTAACAGGGAGAATATATATGAACGATCGAGCGAATGGGAATTGCGCGACTCTGCCGGTTTTTCGTTGCCAACGGAAGGAAATAGATTGCGTATGGTTTATAATCAAACGTCTCGTCAAGACTTTGCTTCAAATAGAGTGTCGTTGTTCGTTCAAGACACTTACCGGTTGACGACATCCTCTGGTTTGTTGTCAATAAATGGAGGTGCAAGACTATCATATTGGGATTTTAACGATGAATTGTTGGTGAGCCCACGTGCAAGTGTCGGTTTTGTCCCAGAAAGCAACAATCATTGGGCATTTCGCTTCGCAACAGGATTATATTATCAAGCACCGTTTTATAAAGAATATCGTAAGGCAATTGAAGATGCCTATGGAAATTCAGTAATAATGTTAAATCGGGACATAAAGTCTCAACAGAGTTGGCATATTATTGTGGGATCAGACTATACGTTCAGAGCATTGAATCGTCCGTTTAAATTATCGACTGAACTGTACTATAAGGCTCTTAATAATGTCATCCCATATGAAATAGATAACTTGAAATTGGTGTATTCGGGTGAGAATACATCAAATGGGTATGTGGCCGGATTGGATATGAAACTTTTTGGCCAATTTGTGCCGGGTTCAGATTCATGGATAAGTTTTTCGTTGATGAAAACTAATGAGGGTCTTAATGGTAAGAATGTGCCACGTCCGACCGACCAAAGATATAGTTTTGCATTGTATTTTACTGATTATTTCCCAAATTTTCCTAAATTGAAATTTAACTTAAGGGGAATTTTTTCAGACGGTCTTCCGACAACGGCACCACGAAGTACCCGTGATGAAGGATATTTTAGGACTCCGGCTTATAAGCGTCTTGATGTGGGACTTAGCTATGGGCTGTTAACACCATTAAAAGACGGAGAGGTGAGAAATGGCTTTTGGAGACATTTAAATTCGGTGTGGATTGGCGTGGATTGCTTCAATTTGTTTGATATATCTAATGTGAGTAGCTATTATTGGGTGACTGATGTCAATCAGATTCAATATGCTGTACCAAATTATCTCACGCGTCGACAAATAAATGTTAGATTATCTATCGATTTTTAAGTATTAAAATACCTGTACTTGTTAATAAGTTTGTAACTTTGTGTAAACAGCAAAATCAAAGTTATGAATGTCGACATTAATAAACTTATTGAGATAAGTTGTGAACTAGAAGGTTTATTACTATTGGCGCGTGAAAGGGAGACAAATATTCCCAGCGATGTGTGGCGACTTGTTAAAAATAAAATTACCTTGCTTGACGAATTGACTTCCCAAGTAGGAATTAAGGAGTCGTCAATAGTAGGTTGTGATGTTGTTGCGCCGGTCGATAGCGATAATGAAATTCATAAATGTCCAGAAGAAGTAGAGGAAGATAGTCGGCAGGAAGAGCCGCGTGCTATTTTTGATGACAAAACCGGCGGTGATGATATGCCTGATTTTGAAATGACATTTGACGTCGTAACGGATGCCGTTGTTGATAAAGTTCACGTAGACTCTAAATGTTGCAATCCGGAATCTTATGCTGAAAATGAAGTGGTTGCGTCAAATTTGTCTTCAATTGTAATTACTCTCGATGAGAAATTGGCGCGTGACACGATGAGAGATTTGCGTAAGGCTTTTTCTATTAATGATCGTTATCGGTTTAGAAGAGAATTGTTTGGAAACAACGAAGCTGATATGACCGATGCAATCAATTTGGTGTCGGCAATGACATCCATGTCTGAGGCTGAAGACTATTTTTATAATGATATGGAGTGGGACTCAGATAATGAAGAGGTCAAAGACTTTATGGAAATTGTTGCACGTTATTTTTATAGTAAATGAGTGGTAAATTATATATAGTGCCGACTCCTATTGGTAATTTGGGTGACATGTCGCCAAGAGCAGTTGAAATATTAAAACAAAGCGAATTGATATTGTGTGAAGATACGCGCACAAGTGGTGTGTTATTAAAACATTTTGGCATTGATGTGCCAACAATGAGTCATCATAAATTTAATGAGCATACGTCGACTTTACCAATTATAGAGCGTTTGAAATCTGGTCAAACAATATCATTAGTTAGTGATGCCGGAACTCCAGGTATTTCTGATCCCGGATTTATGCTGTCACGGGAGTGTCGTAAGGCCGAAATAGAGGTGGAGACATTGCCGGGGCCTACAGCATTTGTCCCTGCTCTTGTAAATTCTGGTTTGCCGTGCGACCGATTTGTCTTTGAGGGCTTCTTGCCTTTAAAAAAAGGTAGAGCATCTCGACTGTCGGAATTGGCTAGCGAAATGCGTACGTTTATTATTTATGAATCACCGGTGAGATTGGTTAAAACCCTTGAACAACTTGCGGAGGTATGTGGAGAAGAGCGTGAGGCATCCGTATCACGTGAAATTTCTAAAATACATGATACAACAATTTCCGGCTCGTTGCGTTATCTTATTAACTATTTTTCTGAAAATATGCCCCGAGGAGAGATCGTACTTGTCGTAAGTGGTTGTCAACGTCAAGAGCGAAAAGTGCACCGCAACAAGTATAAAGATGTCGATTAGGGTAGATTTTAAGACCGAAATATTTAAGTTTTTTAATTATTTGTTGTTAACATAGCTAATAATTATCAAGTATGAAAAAGTTTTTAATTCTCATTGTAGCCGGATTACTCTGTTTATCGGCTTGCAATCAACAAAAGTTACAACAGGCTGAGGAGCAAAACGCCCAGTTGAATGCTTCTTTGCAAGAATCATTGGCCAATCAGGATAGTTTGTTTAGTTTATTGAATGAAATAACTGATGGAATGAATCAAATCAAAGCAGTAGAACAAATTTTTGTGACATCAAGTGGAATGAGTTCAGATACACGGTCTCGAAAAGAACAGATTAAAAATGATTTGCAGACAATTCAGATGGCTTTGCAAGAGCACCGTGAACGATTGGCCGAACTTGAAGCGAAATTGGAAAAGTCAACAACTTATAGTGCTAATCTAAAAAAAACAATTGAAAATCTTAAGTCGGAAATCGCAACGCAACAAACCACTATCTCGACATTGCGTGGGGAGTTGACAGCAGCTAAAATTAAAATAGCCGATTTGGGAGACAAAGTTGACTCTCTCCATATGCGTGTAGCTGATGTTACTCAAGAAAAAATACAAGCTCAGGAAGAATCAATTACTTTGGCAAACGAATTGAATGAATGTTACTATGTAATAGGCACTAAAAAAGAATTGAAATCGCAGAAGATTATTGAGTCCGGATTTTTACGAAAGACTAAGATTATGGAAAGTGATTATGATCAAAGTTATTTTACCAAGGCTGATAAACGCACATGTGTGACAATTCCAACACATTCCAAAAAAGCTAAAGTGTTGACGAATATGCCGGATGATGCATATACTCTTGAGACGGTCGATGGGTTAAAGGTATTACAAATAACAAATCCTGATAAATTCTGGAGCATTTCCAAATATTTGGTGATACAAGTAGATTGATAATGATATTTATATGAGAATCACAGAAGGCCATCATGATTTGTAAATGATGGTCTTCTGTGATTTAATACACTTGTCATAGCTTGATATATCATTAAATTTTGTAAATTTGCACACATTAATTTTAGACATTAAGCAATGGGATTATTTAGTTTCTTCACCAAAGAAAAAAAAGAAACGCTTGACAAAGGTTTAGAACGGACAAAACAAGGCGTTTTTTCAAAGATTGCGCGTGCGATTGCCGGTAAATCTAAGATAGATGATGAGATTCTTGACAATCTTGAGGAAATCTTTATAACATCTGATGTTGGTGTGGAAACCACTCTTAAAATTATAGAACGAATAGAAAAACGTGTAGCTCGGGACAAATACGTTAATTCTTCAGAGCTAAACAAGTTGTTATGTGAGGAGATCACAGAACTATTGGCCGAAAATAATAATGATAGTTCATTGGACGATTTCACAATCCCCCAAGGTCATAAACCTCATGTTATAATGGTTGTAGGAGTCAATGGCGTGGGTAAGACTACGACAATTGGCAAATTGGCTTATCATTTTAAAAATGCAGGCAACAAAGTAATGCTTGGAGCTGCTGATACATTCCGAGCTGCTGCCGTAGAACAACTTGATATATGGGGTGAACGTGCAGGAGTGCCGGTTATCAAGCAGAAACTTGGTGCAGATCCGGCTTCTGTAGCTTACGATACTTTGCAGTCAGCAGTAGCAAATGATATCGATGTTGTGATTATAGATACTGCCGGACGTCTTCATAATAAGAAAGGATTGATGGATGAACTGTCTAAGATAAAAAATGTAATGCATAAAATTGTTCCGGATTCACCTCATGAAGTATTGTTGGTGTTGGATGGATCTACCGGTCAAAATGCTTTTGAACAAGCCAAGCAGTTTGTCGCAGCAACCAAAGTAAATGAACTAGCCATTACAAAACTTGACGGAACGGCTAAGGGTGGTGTGGTCATTGGAATAAGTGACCAATTCCAAATCCCGGTTAAGTATATTGGATTGGGAGAGGGAATCGATGATTTGCAAGTGTTTAATAAAAAAGAATTTGTGAAGTCGCTATTTGGGGAATAGGGCTCTTCAGGCTGTAATTATGGATGAAAAAAGCGTTGATGTAATTACGCTCGGTTGTTCCAAAAATCTTGTGGATAGTGAACGGCTGTTGGCTATGTTTAAAAAGGCCGGTTTTAAAGCCCGTCATGAAGATACTTATGTAGATGGCGATATTGTAGTAATAAACACTTGTGGATTTATCGGGGATGCTAAGGAAGAGTCTATAAATATGCTTCTTGAAGTTGTCGAGGCAAAAAAGGAAGGGCGTGTCAGTCGAATATATGTAATGGGATGCTTATCTGAGCGTTATGCTCAAGAGTTGAAGACTGAAATACCCGAGGTTGATGGATGGTATGGTAAATTTGATTGGACTAAACTTGTAGATGACCTAGGTGATTATAACGCGAATGATATCAATTATGATCGGGTGTTGACGACTCCATTACATACAGCATATTTAAAAATCTCTGAGGGTTGCAATCGTTTTTGTGCATTTTGTGCGATTCCTCTTATAACCGGTCGCCATAAATCACGATCGATTGACGAAATTATTGAAGAAGTGAAAATGCTTGTGGGAAGAGGCGTTAAGGAATTGAATGTTATTGCCCAAGACCTATCAAGCTATGGAGTTGACTTATATGGTGAGATGCGTTTGGCTGAATTGGTCGACCGAATTGCGGATGTTGAGGGTGTGGAGTGGATTAGGTTGCATTATGCTTACCCGGCTCAGTTCCCGATGGATTTATTGGATGTAATGGCACGGCGTGACAATGTGTGTAAATATTTGGATATTGCTTTGCAACATTCCAGTGACAAAGTGTTGTCAAATATGCGACGCCACATAACTTCTGAAGCGACAAAAAAACTTCTGTCAGAAATTCGCAATAGAGTCCCCGATATACATATTCGCACAACTTTAATGGTAGGATTCCCGGGGGAAGGCGATGCTGAATTTGAAGAATTGCTGCAATTTGTGAAAGAACAGAAATTTGAGCGAATGGGAGCTTTTGCATATTGTGAAGAAGAAGATACATTTGCGGCCAAAAATTATGCTGATGACATTTCTCAAGAGGTTAAGGAGGCTCGACTTAATCGCTTGATGGCTTTGCAAGAACAGATTGCATTGGAGCATAATGAGGCTAAAATCGGACGCAAATTGCGTGTGTTGATAGATCGCGAGGAAGAAGAATATTATGTCGGTCGAACCGAGTGGGATTCTCCTGAAGTTGATCCGGAGGTTTTAATTGAAAAAAGCGAGAGATTGGCGGTTGGTGAATTTTATTATGTCGAAATCCGTCAAGCAATGCCGTTTGAATTAATTGCAGTGCCGGTTATATGAAAATTGATGGCCTCAAGTTAAATGCTATTGATAAGTGTGTGCGAGAGCATATCCCATTTATTGCATATGCTTTTCCAGGCGATACAAATATAAATATATACTGCAATCCCGGTCTAAAACCGATTTGTGATTTACGCCGAAATGCTACTGTGCGAACGTTTGATGGTTGTCATACAATAAGAATATATGATGAACTGAGCTATCTTGAACTATTAACAAACTCTAACGTAAAAGAGAATTTGTCGATAGAAGAAGCATCTGCTTTTGAAAAATCAACCGAAAAAAATAAATATGTCGATAAAATATCTCGGTTGATAGAGCGACTGAAGAGCCGGGGTGGTAAAACGGTCTTTTCGATGGTTCGGGCGAAAACTTCTGTAAGGATTGATGTGAAAATTGTAGTATCAAATTTTTTCAATAATTTCCTTGATACTTTTCGGTTTGTTTATTATACTCACGATACGGGTAGTTGGATTGGTGCAACACCGGAGTTGTTGCTTGATTATCATAATAATGATAGCGTATTTTTGACAATGTCCTTAGCCGGTACTCGTAAATTTGGCACATTGGGAGAGTGGGATGATAAAAATCGTGATGAGCACGATTATGTTACCGGATTTATCGTAGAACGCTTGGAGGCTATTGGTTATAAACCTATTGTTGGTGATGCAGAAACCTTGCCCTATCGAAATATTGAGCATTTATGTCATCGAATAACTGTGCCATGTAGTGAAAAAGATGATTTGTATGCTATAATGAATGATCTAAGCCCAACTCCGGCATTATGTGGCTGTCCTAGAGAATTGGCAATGGCTGATATTGAAGAATTGGAGGAACATCAACGAGGGTGTTATGGAGGTTATGTCGCAATATCTGATGAGAAAGGATTGCATGCGTATGTAAATTTGCGTAGTGCTCATTTTTCACCTCGTGGCTATTGTATTTATGGTGGAGGCGGAGTGACCGATCAATCCACGCCTGAAGGGGAATGGGAGGAAGCTATGCAAAAAACAAATCCCTTGGTCGATGCATTTGATTTGGCTTGCTATTAAGATTTAACTAATCTTCCCATAAAACGATATTTGAACTTGTTGATTTAGAAATATCTATAAGGCGTTGATTGCTAGAGCCTCTAAATCGTAGTGAAATATCGCGTAGGGTATTTATAAACCGACCGTCAACTAAAACATCTATGTATTGTAATATCGGCGATAATGTTGGAGAGTCAAGAATCTCTTCGTAGGTGTATCCTGTGTAGCACCAAATGGTTTTCCCTAAGTTTTTGATTGCATGGGCAAGGTGGAGTAGTAGCTCTGTTTGTAAAAGGGGATCTCCTCCCGAAAAAGTCACATCGAAGTCTTCAGCTTTTACAATGTCAATGATCTCATCTATTGACATTTCTTTACCGCTATTGCTATCCCACGATTGAGGATTGTGGCATTGAGGGCAATGGTGGTTACATCCTGCAAAATATATTGATGTGCGAAGCCCCGGGCCGTCAACGCTTGTCCCGGCAATAATATCAAGCACTCTCAATTTCATAATCGATGTTGTTACTTGTGAACAATACGATCGTTTAATTCAGCCAATTTTGCATTGTTCCATCGGTCAGTGGTACCTACGAGGTAACCAGTGATGCGTTGCAATTTATCGATGGCATTGCTGCCGCATTTTGGACATGATTCTAAATTTTCGGTGGCATCTTCATGCCCGCAAGCCATGCAACGATTGCGATTGTGATTAACTGACCCATAGCCGATATTATATTTGTCCATAAGGTCAACAATGTTGCTGATTGCCTCTGGATTGTGGGTGGCATCACCGTCTATTTCAACGTAAAAAATGTGACCACCACGTGTCAATTCATGATATGGAGCCTCGATCTCTGCTTTGTGACGGGGTGAACATTTGAAGTATACCGGTATGTGGTTGGAGTTTGTATAGTATATTTTATCTGTAATGCCCTGTATGATGCCAAATGATTTTCGGTCTTTCTTTGTAAATTTGCCAGATAGACCTTCGGCCGGTGTAGCGAGTATGGAGAAGTTGTGGTTAAAGCGTTCTGAAAATTCATTAGCACGGCTTCGCATGTGTGATACAATCCTAAGTCCCAATGATTGGGCTTCCTCGCTTTCGCCATGATGTTTTCCGGTTAACGCAATTAGACATTCGGCGAGTCCGATAAAGCCTATTCCCAATGTGCCTTGATTGATTACGCTTTCAATCGTATCGTTTGGGCGTAAGTTTTCACTACCATTCCAAAGCCGAGACATTAAAAGAGGAAATTGTTTGACTAAAGCTGTCTTTTGAAAGTCATAGCGGTCGCATAGTTGACGAGCCGTGATTTCTAATATCTCATCGAGTTTTTCAAAAAATCGGCGTATTCGTTCATCTTTTTCTAAGATATTCATGCATTCGATAGCGATGCGAACTATGTTTATTGTCGAAAAACTGAGATTTCCGCGACCAATAGAAGTCTTTTCTCCATATCTGTTTTCGAATACTCGTGTTCTGCAACCCATAGTTGCTACTTCATAATTATAGCGTAATGGGTCATTGATATCCCACTTTTCATGGTGGTTGAATGTTGCATCCAAGTTGACAAAGTTAGGGAAAAAACGCCGGGCGGTTACTTTACATGATAATTTATATAAGTCGTAGTTGCGATCGTCGGGTCGATAGTTTACGCCGGTTTTCTTTTTCCATATTTGTATGGGAAATATTGCTGTAGCTCCGTTGCCAACGCCTTTGTATGTTGAATTAAGAATTTCTCGTATTATACAACGTCCTTCTGCTGAAGTGTCAGTTCCATAATTAATTGAACTGAATACTACTTGATTTCCGCCACGTGAGTGTATGGTATTCATGTTGTGAATAAATGCCTCCATCGCTTGGTGTACTCGGCTGACGGTGCGGTTGATTGCGTGTTGACGGACTCGCTCTTTCCCAGATAGGTCATCAACAGGACGTTTGATGTAGTCTTCGATAGGTGAGTTATAGAGGTCGGTATAATCATTGCCGGTTAGATTTTCTATATGTTTTACTTCTTCTATATATGAAGTGCGAACAAAGGGGGCTAAATAGAAATCAAATGCCGGGATGGCTTGACCACCATGCATTTCATTTTGGGCAGTCTCTAATGAAATGCAACTAATGATACTTGCCGTTTCAATGCGTTTTGCCGGTCGAGATTCTCCATGTCCGGCAGTAAAACCGTGTTGTAATATGTGGTTGAGTGGATGTTGCACGCATGTAAGGCTTTTTGTCGGATAATAATCTTTGTCGTGAATGTGTAAATATCCATTTCTAACAGCCTCGCGAGCTTCATGTGATAATAGATAGTCGTCTACAAACGGTTTTGTAGTTTCACTGGCAAATTTCATCATCATTCCTGCCGGTGAGTCGGTGTTCATGTTTGCATTTTCACGAGTTATATCGTTGTTTTTGGCTTCTATGATTTCCAAAAACATGTCTCGTGTCTTGGCTCGTCGGGCAATACTGCGCTGGTCGCGATAAGCAATGTATCGTTTAGCAACTTCTTTTCTTGGGCTATTCATCAATTCTAGCTCGACTCTGTCTTGAATTTCTTCGACAGTCATGCGCTCGTTGCCGGTTATTGTTATACGGTCAACGATTTTCATGATTAAAGCCTCGTCTTCGCCCATCTCTGTTTGTAACATTGCTTTGCGAATTGCCGCTTTGATTTTTTCGTCATTATATCCAACAACGCGACCATCGCGTTTAACAACAGTAAGTATCATAAAATTCTATAAAGTTGAACAATGTTTTTTATACTAAGACGATACAATTACGACAATAATTTTGTATCGATACAAAGCTACATAGATTACTCTAATTTTGCAACTTTTGTGCGATGAAAATCTGCAAAAAATTTTTATTTTGGAAAACTTTTATTTCTGTGTAAAAATGTAAGTGTCTTATTACTTGGTGTTTATGATTTGGTTTTGGTAAACTTGTTGCTTGTGTTGTCGAGAATTGTTTGCCGTTATTTGATTTTGTTGGAGAATTAGACCGGAATGACAAGCATGGGGATGTCGGTGTGGAATAACAATTTGTGTGCAATCCCGGGATTAAATAGGCGGGCAAAAATATTTTTCTTTTTATTGGTTACGATGATTAGTTGTGCGTTGTTTAAGTGTTCCAGTCCCGTCGTGTCATTAAGAAGATTACCCATTGCAATGTTTTTTATCTCAAAAGAGAATCGTGGATAATGTTGTGTGCAGTATTTCAATAGTTCTTGTTGAGCTTCACGGTTGGGTTGCATCTTGCCGACAATTGATGTTATAGTTACTCGCATTCGATTGTTGGGCAATAGACGATAAATTGCGTCTAACGTCAATATGTCATCTTGTTGTAGCGTGCAAAAAAATGTAGCCGTGTTTATTTGTTCTAATTCGTCTATTTTTAGTGTCTCTGGAATAGTGAATATTGGTGTGCGACAAGAGTCAAGCACTTCAGCCGTAACACTGCCAATTAATTCTTTCTCTTTTTTTCCGGCACCGCGAGTACCCATTATGATCAGTTCAGGAGTGCATTGTTTTGCAACTTCTAAAATTGTGTCTTCTGGTACACCTTCACATATATGTGTATAAAATTTGACCGGATTTATATCTCCTGTTTTAATAAGTTCTTTTATCTGTTTTACAAATTTAGACATGGATTCGTTGGCTTTTTCTTCCAACGTTTGGTATAAATAATCGTTGTTTCGGTCAAATGTAGTGGCTTTGCTTAATTGGTGCTCAGTAGAGTCGGGTATAATGAACGAATGTAATAGTAAAATTGATTGCTTATGGCAGTAGGCCATATTAAAAGCAACCTTACATGCCGACATCGAATATTCGCTGAAGTCAATTGGAACCAAAATCAATCGGTCGCTACCGATTCCGTTGCCGGACATATCGTTGTAGCGACCGAAGATGTCGGTGTTTTCTATTATGCGTAAAGCTAAAGGTAAGTCCTTTTCTTGTATACGCACCCTTACTCCACTGGAAACAACTGGCTGAACTAAGTTTACATTATGCAACACTGTGGGCACTCCTTCATTTTCTAGTAATGTTTTTAGTATTACCGCTTTCTCATAGGTGTGTATTGCCACAGTTATTAGTCGGTCTTCAGCCATGATTATTTTGTTGATTGTAGTGGGGTTGGGGGGGGAGAACAGAAATTATTGCTTTGTTGCTTGCTGTTCTTCCAAAATGGCTATTGCCATGTCATAAATAGTTGTATCGTCGAGCACTACAATACCTCCATCTGGGCCCGGCTCTATGTGCACGCCACAATTTTGTCCGACTTGATAATTACTGCCACCAAAGTAGTTGCGTACAGTTTGGACAGTTACATTAAGCTGGTCGGCAATCTTGTGCATTGAGCCATCGGGCAAACTGTCTTTGATGCGGCGGAGGTCGTTGAATGTGATTGTTTTAGTCATGATACTATAAGTTTTAGTAAGTTAGAAATTCAATTTGTTTTTATTGTCCCTAAAATTATAATATATGTTTTAGAAAAACAAATTTTTCGTTGACAAATGCAATGTGTTATATAACATATAAAATCGCAAAACTCCGTATTAAATAGTTTATAATACGGAGTTTCAGCTTGTTGTAATATGACTAATTATATTTTCTCTACAGCAGATGATTTTATCCACGCGCGGTGGGTGTTGTCGACTTGTACATCATACCATATTATAGCAGATGAGTCTACCCCGTTTTTCACTGAATCAAGAATTTCTACTTTTGTGCCTTCATGTAATAACATTGCCTCTTCGCTACGGTCTTTGGGTTCACGAGGAGATGTGCTTAACAGAGTTGAAGGCGTAGTTATTATAGCTTCATTATCAGATGTTGAACGTAGTGCAGCCATATATGCAAATACATTGGTTATAATTGTGGCAATAAGCAAAATCAAGGCTCCAAAAAAACCACTTTTACGAATGGTTATGTTTGACGAAAAAACATACATGGCAATTCCGACAAGCAGCATTATAAATGATATAATGGCAATGGTCGCCCATGTATTGGAATGTAATTTAGACGCGATGTTGTTGAATGTATTGGATATAAATGTCCCTTTATCACCGGGGATATCGGTTATTTTGCTGTTGACGAATGCTAAATTGCTTAAAGCTTCCTTATTTGTGGGATTTAATTTTAACGCGCGTTCATAACACACTATGGCTTTTCCCAGCATGCCTTGACGATAATATACGTTGCCGAGGTTGTAGTATAGGTCAGAAGAAGTACCTTCTTCATTTATAATTTGTTGATATATGGAGGCTGCAGTGGCAAAGTCGTCGCGCATATATGCAGAGTCGGCCTGTTCGCTTAAGGTCGTTGCTTGTATAGACAAGGTACACCCGAGAACAAAACTTATTAAAGATATTATATGTTTCATAACGGTCAAAGTTTTTTTATTGGCGTTTGCCTCGTTTGATATTTTCCATTTCATTCATGGCTTGTGATGCCATGGCGTATAGAGCTCCAATTTGTTCTTCGCTTTTAGCAGGTGAATATCGAGCCATCTCACATTCGTCAAGAACGGATATAAATTTAGAAGATATTGTTTCATTTGCTCCGTAACGTGCCAATTCTTCAGCAATTGTATCTCGAGATAATTGAGAGACTGCGATGCCCAATTTGTCACTTATGTATCCCCATACGGCACGTAGCATTTCTTCATAAAATTTATCATTGTCGTGTGATTCCATAAATGATTTTGCTATTTTCAAGCGTTTTTTTGCAACCTTGTTGGCATTAGCCAGCTTACGTCCTTGTATATCTGCGTTTAGTTGTAGTTGCTTGCCGTATATCCATATTGCCGCTATAAGTACACATGCCAACAAGATGTATAATGGCCAGTACCACCATGACATTGTTATCAAAGTGTGTTTGTGGCTTGGACGTAGGTCGCCCATTTTTATGTGTAGGATGTCGGTATTTTTTGCTGATATGCCTTGTTGGTCGACAAGAGTGGTTGTGGAAGTTGCAACACCTTTGCCAACGGAGATGTTGTATGGTGAAGTCTCAATGGTCTCATATTGGCGAGTCGCAGGATTGAAGTATATGAATGTGTCACTGCCAATAGTGAAATCTCCAACACTTTGAGGAACAAATGTGTAGTCAATTGTCATTGTGCCAGTCATGGTGGTTCCGCTAACATGTGCATTTATCGAACTTTGTGGCGTATATACTTCAAATTCACTAGGGAAGTCTATTTCTGGTTCTTTGAGATATTTGATATTGCCGGAGCCTGATATTGTATAAGTAAGCGAAGCTGCTTCGTTAGTTTTAAATTTAGAAGAGCTCAACTTGCTATTGATATCGAATTTTCCAACTGCTCCGGAAAAACCGTCGGGCTGAGGTTGTGGAAGTGGATCAATATTGATTGACGCAGAATTGGAACTGACTTTTATTTGTCTTTCAACGGGACGTGTTCCACCCCAGAATCCGCCTATTCGTTCGTGTTGAACTACAGAAATATCATATTTGCCGGAATTGATAGTTAATTTGCCCGATTTTTGAGGAAAAATCAAGCATTGTTTAAGTATCGCAGTCATATAGTTCTGTCCATTGTAATGCTCCACCTCGTTTAATTGCGGTTGAAGATTTAGCTCTTCGATAAGGAAACCGTCAAAAGATGGTTGGGTGGTAGGCATAAACGAACTTATGCTGTATTTGGTGTATAGCTTTATTGTACACACTATAGGCTCTTGTTCGTAAGCTTTAGATTTATTTAAAATTATGCGTACAAAAACGTCATTCTGGGATATGGTTTTGTCACTTGATTGGGAGTTTATGTCATCGACTCTTACTCCTTGATTTCCATTGGCCGGTTGGTCGGCCGGAAGCACGTTGAATGTTGTAGGAGTGGTTGTTAGCACTTTCCCGTCAACGTTGATTGTTGCAGCTTCGATAGTATAAGATCCTGCTTTTTCGGCCTTGTATACAAAGGAATAGTCGACGGTAGTAGATGATGTAGACTTTCCGTTAACCCATTGGTAGTTTTGCATTGTAGAAGTTGACGGCCCAAACAATAGTGTACAACCTTCAATTTCAGGTGCTTTAAGACCTGAGCCTTCTCCATTTTTTAGTCTGAAAGTGACATTAAATTTATTGCCTGCAATTACATTGCGAGGTGGTATTACGGTAAATGTAGCATCGGCCAACAAGGATGTTGCAATGCATAATATAAAGAAGAATAATAAATATATGCGTTTCATTTCGTTATGTCGTAATGTTGTAGTTTTACCATTGGTTGCCGGTACGACGACGTGAAGATTGTTCTTCTTCGCGTTTTTTCAATTCTTGGACTTTCTTTCGAGTGGCATTTTCCTCATTTTCCATCGTTTTGAGTATTTTTGCGGCATTAGCATCGCTTATTCCTCCTTGTTGTTGCTGAGGGTTGTCTTCTTTTTGCTTGTCGTTTTTCTCTTTGTTGCCTTGCTCTTCTTCTTTGTCTTGCTTATTTTGTTCGTCCTTGTTTTGGTCGTTGTTTTTTTGTTCGTCTTTATTTTCGTTTTGTTTATCTTGTTCTTGCTTATCTTGATCTTTTTGTTGATCGTTTTTGTCTTGATTCTTGTCTTGATTGTTTTGTTGTTCTTGTAGCTGCTGTTGGGCAAGGCGCAGATTTTCTCGAGCCTGGTCGTTATCAGGATTGATGCGCAGACAGCCTTTATACATATTTATTGCTTCTTGATAATTTTGAGCATGGAAGGCTATATTTCCAAGGTCATAATATGATTTTTGTGCGATGTCTCTGTCTTCGGCTCCTGTAGCCAAACTTTTAAGTATGTTGGTTGCTTCTGCAACCGGATCTTTTTCGTTGTTTGGGTCGGCACTGCCGGATTGTCTGATTAATGAAGTAGCTAAATTAAATCGGGCTGTTTCAGAAAGCATATTTTCTTCAATCGCCTTGCGGTATGCAACTTCAGCTTCGGCAAAATTATTTTCATTATATGCTTTGTTGCCCGAACGGATATGATTGCGTTCTTTGCGCGTGGAGTGGGTGTCTTGTGCAGGCGCATAAAAAACGAATGATAATATTATTAATGCTGATAACAATAAACGTTTCATATTGTTGTAGTCGTCTATTTACTGAAGAAATTGATTTTTTTGAGCCATCCAACTTTGCGGTCAAGCATGAAGATGTCAATGATGATAAAGGTTATCGCTATCCATGCGAATATGGGGAATTGTTCGGCACTCGCAGTGTAGACTATCTTTTCTAAATCGCTTGTTGCCAACGTATCTAGCTGCTCGTCTACAATCTTGACTGCATTGGAAGCACCTCCGTCGACATATATTCCCTTTCCTTCGGTTGCTATTTTTTGTGCCATCTCCTGATTGAGACGTGTAGTTACGGGATTGCCGTTGTCATCTTTTAGAAATTGACTTTTTGATGCATTTATAGGTATTAATGCACCTTTGGATGTTCCCAATCCGATAACATTGACTTGTATGCCTCTTTTTTGAGCCTCTTGGGTCATTGCAATTGGGTCATCTTCAAAATTTTCACCGTCAGTTATTACAATTATTGCTTTCTGCATCTCATCGTTGGGCGTGAACGAATTGATTGCCATTTCAATAGCAGCTCCGATGGCTGTTCCTTGAGTTGGAACCATTTCTGTAGAAATGCTGTTTAAAAACATTTTTGCGCTGACAAAGTCGCTTGTGATAGGAAGTTGGGTATAAGCATCACCCGCAAAAACAATTAATCCGACTTTGTCATTTTCAAACTTATCGATTAATTTTTCAAGGACAAGTTTTGCTCGTTGAAGTCGAGATACTCCCTTAGAGTCATCGGTTGATGATGCAAGCATTGAATTGGATACATCAAGGCAAATCATGACTTCTATGCCTTGTACTTCGCTGACTTCTTCTTTGGCTCCGGCGCGTGGTCGGGCAAGAACGATTACAAGTGCAAGTATGACAAACATTTGTAGCACGATTTTAATGCCCGGCTTGTATTTTGATGCATCAGGCATCAAATGTATGAGATTGCTAATATTCCCGTAGCGTTGGAGTTTTTTCTTACGAGCATGTTGAGCTAAAAAAAACAGACCGACTAATATGGGTATAAGTAGCAGTAAATATAGAAGATTGGGATTAGCTAAACTGAACATGATAAATATATGTATTTATTATGGTATTGTACGTAACAATGTGTGTCGTAGAATAATTTCAAGACAGAAGAATCCTAATGCGAGCCATGCCCATGTCATGTAATTGTCTTCTGTATGGGAAAAGTGCTTGACATCCATCTGGGTCTTTTCCAATTGGTCAATTTCGGCAAACACTTCTTTTAATACATTGTTTCCTGTTGCTCGGAAGTATTTTCCTCCGGTCAGGGTTGCGATTGTTTTAAGAGTTTCTTCATCTATTACTACTTTAGTATCTACGTAGTCTATGCCCCCATAATAATTTTGTTGAGGCATTGGTGCTGTGCCGTTGCGTCCTACGCCTATAGTATAAACTTTAATATTATACTTTTTGGCAATTTCGGCGGCTGTAATCGGAGCGACATTACCGGTGTTGTTGGAGCCGTCTGTAAGTAGTATAATACTTTTAGACTTGGCTTTTCCGTCTTTAATGCGGTTGATTGCGGTGGCGAGCCCATCTCCTATAGCGGTGCCATCCTCAATCATGCCCATCTTTATTTCATGTATATAGTTGGCAAGCATTGCACGGTCGGTAGTCATTGGCACAGCGGTAAAACTTTCACCTGCAAATATTACTATGCCGATGTTGTCGCTTTCGCGTCCGGCGACAAATTTGCCGGCAACGTCCTTTGCCGCCTCAAAACGGTCGGGCTTGAAATCTCGGGCTAACATCGATGTGGATATGTCAAGCGCAATAACAATGTCGGTTCCTTCTGTCTGTGATGTGCGCCAACTGTCACGAGTTTGAGGTCTTGCTAAAATTATGATGACACAACCTAATGTTGCCAACCTAAGCAAGAATAGTACGTGTAACAAATATTCCTTGTAGGACTTTGGCAACTTGGAAAATGGTTGCGCTGAAGAAATTTCAAGTGCAGGATAAGCATTTCTGTGTTTTATGACGTACCACGCAATCAGTGGAGCAAACACCAAAAACAACCATAAATATTCGGGATGTGCTAATTGCATTATTTTTCAGTAGTTTCTTGAATATTAGTACTATCAGTCGTAGATGAGTCGTCGTCCGATATCGGCTCTTCAGGCTTGGTTTCTTCGACAAATTGCATAGCTAACGAGAATGACCGCACATTGTCGTCGGGCAAAGGTCGTACTTTTGCGAATTTTACAAAATCGGCAATCTCAAGTATTTGGCGCATGTAGCGGTTGGACTCTTTTGTTTCGGGGCGTTTGTGCAGTGTCGAGATGATTTGGCTTGATGTCATTTCCATTGCATTGATGCCAAATCGCCGGTCGAGATAAACACGCAGAATTTCAGTAAGGCGTGTGTAGTATTCTTTTTCTTGTCCACGTTCGCACAACTTTTCGTCTTTGAGACGGGATAATTGTTGTAAAGCTAATACGTAAGGAGGTATAGGCTTTTTCTGTGGCAAAAGTGTGATTTTCCTATCCTTGCGAATGAACAGCAGGTATATGATTACGCATCCTGCAATGATAAACATCGCAATTATGAATATCCACCAATAATCGGCAACGAAGTCGGGAAGATAATCCCAAAGTTTTGTGTCGGGATTGGAAATCGGGGCGTAATCGTGTATCGATTTCAGAGTATCAACCGGGACCGGCAATACTTTTAAAACCAATTTGTTGGATAAAAATGTATCTTTACCAACCGCAAATTTCAATGGCGGCAATGTGTACAAGCCTGAGTCAAACGATTGTATTATAATTTCTCGTTTGATTTCTTCACGATTAGAGCCAAGGTCGGTAGTGTCAGCATTAAGCAGATTTATTATCTCTACTTTTTCGGTTAACATTGGATTTCCATTGTCGACTCCTACTATGTGACCTTGGGTGTTTTTATCCTCTACAATCTCGATTTTCAATCCGGTCTGTTTGCCCATAAGCAAATAGGCCGAGTCGAGAGAGACTTTAATAGTCACTTGTGCAGTTGCTATTGTGGCTATTAATAATGAGGAGATTAATAATATTATGGTGCGTCCTATACAATGCATAACCATATTTTATTACAAATGATTTTATCTAATTCCACGTTTTTTGAATAATCCCATCAAAGATTTTACGTAGTCCTCATCTGTTGCAATTGAAGCATAGTCGACACGACATCGATTTAAAATTTCGATTGAAGCTTGTTGATGTTCATACCACCAGCGATTGAATGTCTGTCTGACTTTGCTTGATGAAGTGTTTATCCAACGATCTTGACCGGTTTCAAGGTCTACAATTCTCATTAGCCCGACATCGGGTAGTTGGGTGTCGCGTTTGTCGTAGACTTGAATGGCTGTTACATCATGCTTGTTGTTGGCGATTGACATAGACTTATAGAAATCTCCGGCATCGATGAAGTCTGATATCAAAAATGTAGTACAGCGTTTTTTTAATGCGTCGGTCATGTATCGTAGCGCTTCTGACAAGTCTGTGCCTTTGTTCTCGGGCGTGAAGTCAAGCAACTCGCGGATAATGAATAAGATGTGTCGTCGTCCCTTTTTTGGTGGGATAAATTTTTCCACCTTATCAGAGAAAAATATAACGCCAATTTTATCATTGTTCTGAATTGCCGAAAAAGCAAGAGTTGCGGCTATCTCAGCAATCATTTGTCTTTTTTCTTCGCCAATCGCACCAAAATTACGGCTTCCCGACACATCAATCAACAGCATAACTGTCAATTCGCGTTCTTCTTCATATACTTTGACATAAGGATGATTTTGCCGGGCAGTAACATTCCAATCGATGTCACGGATGTCGTCTCCATACTGATACTCACGGACTTCGCTGAAAGTCATGCCACGCCCTTTAAATGCCGAGTGGTATTCACCGGCAAATATGTTTTGAGACAATCCTTTTGTCTTGATTTCTATTTTTCGAACTTTTTTGAGAAGTTCATTAGCATCCATAGGCTGAATTATCAGGGAACTTCAACTTTATCAAGTATTTCTGAAATGATTTCGTCCGCGGTAATGTTGTTGGCTTCTGCTTCGTATGACAAACCAATGCGGTGACGAAGTACATCGTGGGCTACCGCTCGCACATCTTCTGGAATCACATAGCCACGACCTCGTAAGAACGCGTAACTGCGAGCTGCACGAGCCAAGCTGATTGATGCACGAGGAGATGCACCAAACGAAATGATGGATGTCAAGTCGTTAAGAGAATAGTCGGCCGGGAAACGAGTGGCAAATACGATGTCTACTATGTATCGCTCGATTTTTTCATCGATATATATTTTCTCTACCACTTTTTGTGCGTCTAAAATTTCTTCGGGACGCAATAGCGGACGTATCACTTTCTTCTCGTTGGTGATGTTTTGGCGAATGATGACTTTTTCTTCTTCTTTTGAAGGATAACCAATGACAACCTTTAGCAAGAAACGGTCTACTTGAGCTTCAGGCAGGGGATATGTTCCTTCTTGCTCAATTGGGTTTTGTGTAGCCATTACGAGGAATGGGTTGTCGAGGGTGAATGTGTTGTCGCCAATGGTTACTTGGCGTTCCTGCATGGCCTCTAATAAAGCACTCTGCACTTTGGCCGGAGCGCGGTTGATTTCGTCTGCAAGGACGAAGTTGGCAAATACCGGACCGCGTTTTACTTGAAATTGTTCACTCTTTACGCTATATACCATTGTACCGATGACGTCGGCCGGCAATAAGTCGGGGGTGAATTGTATGCGACTGTATTTTGCGTCTATTATTTGGGAAAGGGTTTTTATTGCTAAAGTCTTAGCAAGACCAGGAACACCTTCCAACAGTACGTGACCATTAGATAGTAATGCAATAAGCAGAGAATCGATTAAGTGCTTTTGACCTACGATTGTTTGATCCATACCTCGTTGTACGAGGTTGATGAAGTCGCTTTTAGATGCGACAAGCTCATTTAATTCGCGGATATTTACCGTTTCGCTCATAACTTTAAATTAAAGTATATATGATTTTTGTGTTATATATTTCGTTTTTAATAGTAATAAATGGATATAATCACTATCAATTATATGCAAATTTAAGTATATCGGTCGTTCAATCGGTAACGCTAATTGTTAAATTTGCATATATAACCTTTAGCTTGTTAAAACATTAAGATTATTTGTCAAATCTGGAATAGATTTCACCTATTTTGGCATGGGCGCGTTCTATGCTGGCTGAGTCGGTTGCGTCGATCGCATATTTCTCGGCCGGTGGAATGACGACTATTGTCCCGGGTCTGATCTTATCGGGGTGCTTAAGCTTGTCAGAATTTTCTTCGTATATATATACCCAAAATTTGAAATTGCCATAATATTTTCGTGCCATAGTGGTCAAAAAACGGTTGGATGCTATTGTGTCAAATGTTACTTTGGCCTGTTCGATAACTTTAGTGGAATCTGATTGATTTGCCATAAAGTCAACTTTAATTTCTGTGCTATCCACAATCGTATCGGTAGTCTCTGATTTTAATTGAGTTTCAGAGGGTGGTGTATTATCGTCGGTTGTCAACAAGTGTTTGCCAATGCCGAAAAAGCACATCGTATATCCTATGGCAGTGCCGATTAAAATTCCGATAATAAAAGTAAGCCAAGGGTTAAATCTCTTAGGGCGATTTGAGCAGTCGCTGTCGTATGTGCCTACTTCGGATGTCGTTGTGTCATGTTCTTGAGTGGGGACAGCTGTTTCAACTTCTTGAACGTCTTTGTCGGTAGATTGTATTGATTCGTTTTCTGCAAAGGTGGGTTTGTCGTCTTGAGTTATGCAGTTAGTATTGTTATCATTTTGTTCTTCGGAAATATCTTCGTTTATTATATCATTATTTGTAACAACGCTTGTTGTATCTTCCTGATGCTGTTCTTCGGCAATGGATGATGTTGGCTCGTCAATATCCGATGACTTTTGCATCATGGTTTGGCTGTCAAGCATTTCCTCTGTTACTCCGTCTTTTAGCTCGACGGCTTCAAAAAAAGCAAATGGTTGATTGATGGCTTCTGCCAGGTCGTTATCGGGAATCCATCTCACCGGACTTTCGTTGTCATCAGATTGGGCGAACGACCCAAATCCTTTTAGTTTGACGGTCTCTCCATTTTGTAATGTCTCAGAAATGATGTCGAAAAATTGTTTGATGAATTTTTCTGCAGTATCGATTGAGCAACCTGTGGCATTGGCTATTGCCGAAACAAGTTGATTGAAAGATATTTTCTCGTTCATTATTCTTTGGTCAATTTACGACGCAATGAAGTGCTCGGTTTGAAAGTTAGGGTTATGGCCGGCGGTAAAAGGATTCTTTTGCCTGTCGACAAGTCGGTTTGTATTTTTTCATCCATTTTTATTGGCTCGAACGTTCCGAATCCAGGTAGCGCGATTGAGTCCAAATCGCTACAACGTTCTTTAAAGACGGAAATCAATCCTTCTATCAAAGCCGTTATGTCTTTGGTGTCTCGGCCAAGTTGTTTAGACAGGGCATTAATCATTCCTTTGTTATCCATGAATGTAGCTTTGTTGCGGTATTTATAATTTGTACAAAATTACTAATTTATTGCCACTTGTGAAAACGAAAAAAGCGTGAGGCATAATTGTGTATGCCACACGCTTTTAATGTATCAAAACAATTATATTACCAAATGATTACGCGTTCTTCCTCTGGTAGGAACATCTTGTCGCCGGCTTTGATGTCAAATGCATCATAGAATGGTTGAAGGTTGCGTAAAGTGCCGTTTACTCTCCATTTGCCAAGAGAGTGTGGGTCTGTCTTTGTGCGAAGCAGGATTTCCTCGTCGCGGATGTTTCCTGCCCATACGTTGGCATATGAGAGGTAGAAACGTTGGTCGGGTGTAAAGCCGTCAATTATTTCTCCATCGCTGCCGTTGAGCGAATTGTGGTAGGCAGTGTAGGCAACGCGTAGACCTCCTTGGTCGGCAATGTTTTCACCAAGCGTAAAACGTCCATTGGCATGAGTGTCTCCAAGAACAATGATGTTGTCAAATTGCTTTACAAGGATATCGGTCAACTCATTGAATTTCTTTTTGTCTTCATCAGTCCACCAGTTGGCAAAGTTGCCATCTTTGTCAAATTGACTTCCTTGATCATCAAATCCGTGTGTCATTTCATGACCGATGACAACTCCGATTGCACCATAGTTTTCAGCCGCATCAGCTTCAGGATTGAAGTATGGAGCTTGGAGTATGGCTGCCGGGAAGCAGATTTCGTTTAATAAAGGATGGTAGTAGGCGTTAACTGTCTGAGGAGTCATGCCCCAACGGCTTTTGTCGACCGGCTTGCCGTAGTCGGCTAAATTGAAGTCTACTTCATACTTGATTGCGTTTTTGATATTTTCCCAATATGTTTTTGTCGGGTCAATAGTCAGGTTGCTGTAATCGCGCCATTTATCGGGATAGCCTATTTTGACAGTAAATGCTTGCAACTTTTCATGAGCTTTGGCTTTAGTTGTATCGCTCATCCAAGGTAAAGCGTCGATGTGTTGTCCAAGAGCAATTTTCAAGTTGTTAACGAGATCGAGCATCTTGTCTTTGGATGATTGTGGAAAATATTTTTCAACGTAGAGTTGTCCAACGGCTTCGCCAAGCAATGAGTTTGGAACGCTAAGGGCGCGTTTCCAGCGAGGTTGTTGCTCTTGTACGCCAGAGACTACTTTTGATAGTTCAAAATCGGCATTCACAAAGTCATCGCTAAGATAGTTGGATGCAGATGAAATGTAACCTGCTATAAAATAGTCACGCAAATCTTCGATTGATGTGTTTGCTAATATATTATCAACGGCAGCTAAAGATTTGGGCTGTCCGACAATTAGCGTGTCGATGTTATTTATACCTTGTTTTGCAAAATAGCGCTTGAGGTCGACGTTGGGATATTTTGTTGCAAGTTCATCGAGAGACATTGGATTGTAAGATGCGGCCGGGTTGCGCAATTCTTCGCGTGTCATGGCTGCTTGTGCAAGAGCCGTTTCTATCTTCATTACATTGTCTACAATTCGCTGTTGAGCGGCTTCGTCATATCCGACAAGACCTGTGATTGTCTTGATGTAAGTCTTGTAGGCTTCACGTATGTTTATGGCATTTTCGGAGTCTTCAAGATAGTAGTCGCGGTCGCCGAGACCAAGTCCTCCTTGTTGCCAGTACATGGTGTTGATGTCAGAATTCATCATGTCGGCATCGACTCTTGTCCCGAAAAACGCTCCAACACCAACCATTTCTGCCATCAAGTCTATTAGTCCGGCTTTGTCGGTGTTGCTTATGGTGTTGATGTCGTCCATCAACGCTTTGGCCCCTTGTTGATTGAGGCTGACGCTATCAAGCCCCATGGCATAGAGATCGCCAATCTTTTGTGTTATTGAACCGGGCTCTGCGTTTTTTAAATCAAGGTTGGTAATTACGTCGCGTACTTGTTCACGACTATTTTCGGCTAATTGGTCAAAAGTGCCAAAGCGAGCAAATTCGCTGGGGAGAGGATTGTTTTTCATCCAACCACCACAGGCATATTGATAGAAATCTTCTTGTGGAGTGGTTGTCGTGTCGAGGTTGTTACGGTCAACCCCTTTTAATGCAGTGTTGGAATTTGTACACATTGTCATTGTTGTTACGTAGGCAATTGACAGGATTGCAAGATTTAATTTGTTCATAATAAAAAGTTATGTTAGAGATATATTATTGTCTGTCTTTCAACTCATCGAGTTCCATTGTTGCAAGTTCCCAAAGACTCATCGTATTTTCGAGTTTTTTGTCAAATGAAGCGTGCAATTCAAAAATTTCACTTTCTATTTCACCATTGGCTATGCGTAACTCAATGGAGGTAATTTCTTGTTCGATGGTTGCAATTTCAGTTTCCAAGTCTTTTACTTTTCGCTCTGCGCGTTTTAGCATTTTATCACGTTCTCGTTGCTCGGCGTAGCTGATGCGTTTAACTTGATTGTCAGGTTGAAGCGTATTGGAGGAAGCGACTTTTACAACATTGTTCTCAGTCTTTTTGGATGTGTTTAATTCAAGTTCTGATAAAGATGACAATTTTTTCTTTTCAAGAAATTCATAAATACCACCAAGGCATTCTTTTACTTTGCCATTTCCAAACTCATATACCTTTTCAACCAATCCGTCTAAGAATTCTCGGTCGTGAGATACGACGATGACAGTGCCATTGAAATCTTTTATGGCTTGTTTTAGAATGTCTTTGGTCTTCATGTCAAGGTGGTTGGTTGGCTCATCAAGTATTAGCAGGTTGACGGGCTCAAGTAACAATCTGATCATGGCTAAGCGAGTTCTTTCACCACCCGATAAAACTTTGACTTTTTTGTCGGATGCTTCACCTCCAAACATGAAAGCTCCTAATATGTCACGAATCTTGGTGCGAATGTCTCCAACTGCTACGCGGTCAATGGTGTCGAATACGGATATTTCACCATCGAGCAGTTGTGCTTGGTTTTGAGCAAAATATCCAATTTTGACGTTATGACCGATTTTTAACTCTCCGGTGTAAGGTATTTCATTCATAATACACTTTACCAACGTAGATTTTCCTTCACCGTTTTTGCCGACAAATGCAACTTTCTCGCCTCGTTTTATGGTAAATGTAGCGTTATCAAAGACTTGGTGGTTGCCATAGGCTTTCCCGAGGTTGTCGGCTATTATGGGATAATCACCCGATCGTGGAGCCGGAGGGAATTTGAGATTGAGGTGAGATGTGTCGATTTCATCTACTTCTATACGCTCGATTTTTGCTAACTGCTTAATGCGGCTTTGCACTTGTACGGATTTTGTCGCTTTATAACGGAAGCGTTCGATGAAATCTTCGGTCTCTTGTATTTGTTTCTGTTGGTTGAGATAGGCACGCATCTGTTGCTCCATGCGTTCTTGTCTCAGTGTGACATATTTAGAATAGTTTACCGAATAATCGTATATTTTGCCAAGTGATATTTCTATGGTTCGATTGGTGATGTTGTCTATGAATGCGCGGTCGTGAGAAACGAGAACTACGGCATTGGCTTTAGTTATCAAGAAATTTTCAAGCCATTGTATCGATTCAATGTCGAGGTGGTTGGTGGGTTCATCGAGAAGAAGAACATCCGGGCGTGTTAATAACAACTTGGCAAGTTCGATGCGCATGCGCCACCCTCCGCTAAACTCAGATGTCGGGCGATTGAAATCACTACGTAGAAATCCAAGGCCAATGAGCGTTTTCTCAATCTCTGCCTCATTGTTTTCGCTACTTTCCATTGCTATACGTTCTGACAACGTGGACACACGCTCGATGAGGCGTTGATATGATTCGCTTTCGTAGTCGGTGCGTGCGGAAAGTTCATTATTGGCTCTGTCAAATTCGTTGTGTAGCTCTTTTAAGCCCGAAAAAGCTTTGCGCACTTCTTCGACCACCGTAAGTGTGTCGTTGATTGTCATCTGCTGAGGCAGATAGCCAATTGTGACATCCTGTGGAGTAGATACGGAGCCGGATGTCGGCTTTTGTAAACCTGCAATTATTTTAAGCATGGTGGATTTGCCGGCACCATTTTTGCCAACGAGGGCTATTTTGTCCTTTTTGTTGATAACATAATTGATGTTATCAAACAGGCTTTTTGCACTGAATTCCACCGATAGGTTTTGTATCGAAATCATTATAATTGTGTCAAATTGCAATTAACTTACAAAGTTAATGCTACTTTGGCGTCAATTAAAATGTCTTAACATATTTTAGCCGTATTGTTTGGACTGTCGGCCGTTGCGGTTGGAGTGTACTTACTACAAGATGTTGATAGTTTGCCTATTTATATTTAGTCTTAATATGTAGATTTAGTTGATGAGATCGTCATCAGATATGTAGCCGTTCATAATGGCATAGACGCTTAAGCCTGATACACTGCGAATTCCTAATTTGGCCGTGATGTTTTTGCGATGGGATAGCACTGTGTTGAAACTAATGTTAAGTCGCTCGGCAATTTCTTTGTTGATTAATCCGGTTGCGACGAGACGCAACACATCAATTTCTCGTTGAGACAGAGTAGCCATTGGTTGGGATTGTTTATGGCGTAGTTGCTCAATTTTTGCCTTGATTGCATCAAGTAATTGAGAAAGGGGCATCGAGGTGTCAATGGATGTGTTTTCGGGAAGTATGTCTCTTGTCGATAGTATTATCGTGCGAGTGCGACGTGGCATAAAAAAGTCAAGCAACGAGATGTAGCGAGTTGCTGAAGTGAAGTATATCGTTGATTGGGAGTCTGAAGCTTCAAGATTTTGCGTGTCGGTAGTTATAAAGGCATCGATGTCGAAATACGTAATGAGTATGTGCTTCAATCCGATGGCTTGCAACGTGTCGTCAGTAATTATTGTAGCACAGTTCATGGCATTATTGTTTGTTAATTAATGTCTGGCATAGTGGGCGAAGTATGCGTTCTCGTATACGGTTGTTTTGACGGAAATCTTTTTCCAATGCAATGATTGCAACAACTACGGCATAACATAGATTTTGGTCAAAGTCAGAACCTTTGAGATGAACAATAAACATGTTTTTCAAATCGTGCAATTTGTCTTCAATAGCTTCATTTTTTTTAGGTATTATCTCTAATCTGGAATCTTTGGTATTGCAATTTTGTGTTTCGATTATTAGAGGAAACCAGTACTTGAGATCATATTCGATAGATTTCTCCAGATCGGCTTTTAGTTCGTTGAAGAATCGTTGGATTAGTACTAAGTTGTTTTGGCCTGAACTGGTAGTGGTTAAAAAGTTGAGATGGCGTTCGATATTGGGCAATTGAAATCGCATGTATGCCATTGCGGTTTTGGTCAAGTAGTTTACCAAGGCAGAAGCTTTGAATGATTTGAGCGTATTTTCAGGGAAATATTCTTCGTTGATAAAAGTATTTAATATTGTTAGAAAAAAAACGGTATCAAGTCCATGCTTGTCGCATATGCTCTCAATTGAGCCATCGCCAACACCGATGTTGATGCCAAATCTGTTGATGACCGGAATTACTGTGGGCTCTTGAAGGATTACTTCTTGTAGTTTGCTGTCTTTGTTTATCAGTGCCATCTGTTGTAAATGATATTTGAAGGTGTTATTGTGATGTCCATTGAGATGTCGTGGGGTTGAGCATCAAAAGTTTCGTTAAAAAATTGGCAGTCAAAAGCGACTCCTATTTTGAGGATTTTGTTGTCTTTTAAAAGTTTGTCGTAATAGCCTTTCCCGCGTCCAATTCGGTTGCCTTTGGAGTCAAATGCAATTCCGGGAATTATAGCGAGTTGGATAGAGTCAATGCTCACAAAGTCATTACCTGTCGGTTCGGTTATATTAAAAGCTCCGGTTGTCAAATTATGGGGATTGTATCGCAGTATATTAAGATTATTGCCTTCAACACGAGGGAGGTAAATGTGTTTGGTTTTGTACCATCGCTCGATTGTCGAGTGGGTGGGCAACTCGTCGGGTAGGGAGTGATACAATAAAATATGTTGTGACGTTGCAAATATTGGTAAACGTTCTATTTTGCCAAATACAGTTTTCTCGCTTGCAGCCCACTCGGTTGGCGAGATGTTCCGTTTGGTCGCTTTTACCAAATTTCGTATCGAAGACTTGTCCATTATTTATTCGGCTTTGCCTTGAATTGTTATTGGCGGAATGGCATTGCCTGCCTCAAGTTCTGCGATAGCTCTGTTTACGTTGCGGTCTTGTTGGTTTATGATTTCATAAAAAGCACCTTTACCTAAAATGTCTTGAGAGATGAGGGCTTTAAGTAAATTGATAATTAAACTACGAGAAATGTTGATATAGTACCACCGCGCAGGGACACCCTTTTGAGTGGCATATCGCACAAACGACTGTAGCAGAACGTCGTCATTGGGTAGTAGTTTTAGCAGTTCTGAAGTGCTTTTTGCTTTGTTGAGCTCGTTACGATTGAGATCGCAATATTTAAACGCAAATGAATGTGGTAATCCAGCATTGAGTACATTTATGTAATATCCTGTGACTCCTGTAGTGTCATTAGGTATGAATATGTCGGGCATTATGCCTCCTCCTCCATATACGATGCGTCCGTTGTTGGTGGAGTATTGCAGATCTTTGTTAAATTTAATGCTGTCGGCGTTGTATGCTTCGCCATGGTTGTAGCGGTCAAGTATTTCAAGGCTATAGTTGTTTGTCTTGCCCGGAGTGTAGTCTTTTTGTATACAACGCCCCGATGGAGTGTAGTAGCGAGCTACAGTAAGGCGTATTGCGCTGCTGTCGGGTAATAGCGATTGGCGTTGAACCAACCCCTTGCCATAGGAGCGTCGACCCATTACTAATGCTCGATCATTGTCTTGCATCGCCCCGGCAAAAATTTCGCTTGCGCTTGCAGAGTATTCATCGATGAGTACCACCAATTGACTGTCAGAAAATGAGCCGAGCCCATCGCTAAAAGTGCTGCTATTGTCGGATTTGTTGTGTGATCGACCTTTGGTGAATACTATTGGACTGTTTGCGCTGAGGAATTCATTGGCCATCAGTATTGCCATTTCCATGTATCCTCCACCATTGCCACGCAAATCTATAATATATTTTGTGGCGCCTTTGCTGCGTAGATCGACAAGTGAAGTCAGAAACTCGCTGTATGTCGTACGACCAAATTTGTTGACTTTTATAAATCCGATCTCGGGGGTTATCATATAGGATGCGTCGATAGACGTTACGGGAATGTCACCGCGCGTTACTTCAAAATCTAAAATTTCTTTGCTTGTAGAACGCTTTATGCCAAGCTTTACTTTTGAACCTTTGGGACCTCGTAGCTTTGAGATGATGTCTTGGTTGGAGATTTCTGTGCCGGCTACAATAGAGTCGTTGATTTCAATAATGCGGTCTCCGGCCATAATCCCAACTTTTTCTGAAGGTCCACCAGATATGACTTCTACGACATTGATTGTATCGGTTAGTGTGTTGAATTGTATGCCTATGCCGCTAAAAGAGCCTTCGAGTTCGTCATTGACTGCTGTCAAATCTTTTGCAGGTATATATGTGGAGTGTGGGTCGAGATTTGAAAGGAGCTTGGGTATGGCCATGTCAAGAACGTTGTTTAAATCTACGGTATCGACATATTCACGACTAATCAAATCCATTACGCTTCTGAACTTTTCTTCTGCTTTGGAATTGGGACGAGATACTCCATAGTAGTTGCCAATCCACATTCCTATTACTATTGATATTGCAATGGCGATAGGTATCCATGCAACTATTTTCTTGTGTTGATTCATTTTTTGTCGTTTTAGCAGTTCATTCTATGTCGGCAATATGAATACATTCTATGCCGGCACGTCTTAATACATCTAATCCGTCTTGGATGCGATATAAGTCATTATATACAACGCGCTTGATGCCTGCTTGGATTATTAATTTTGAACATTCAAGGCATGGTGAGGCGGTGATGTAAAGTGTTGAACCTTCGCTACTATTGCCGCTTCGTGCCACTTTTGATATGGCATTAGCTTCGGCATGTAGCACGTAGGGTTTTGTGATGCCATTATCATCTTCGCAAATATTTTCAAATCCGGCAGGAGTGCCGTTGTATCCGTCTGATATGATCATCTGATCTTTTACCAAGATTGCTCCGACTTTGCGTCGATTGCAATATGAGTTCTCTGCCCATATTCGAGCCATCCTTAAATATCGTTTATCTATAATGTGTTGCTTTTCGGACTGATTCATTGATTTAAAATAAGATATGTGCAAAATTAGTAAAATTCTTTATTCTTTGATATACGACTAGATATAATTTGACCTTAATTTAAGGGATTTGTATCAAAAGGTGTATGAATTAATTGGTGTAAAAAATGAGGTGTGTTTTATTTAGAATTTGCAATGTAACACCTGTGTAACTTTGTTGCGTGGTGTTAATGTGGTGGTATAGAGTGGTTTATGTGGAATTTAATTGCAAATTATTTTTTTTTAAAAAAATAATTGAAAAATTATTTGGAATTTAAAATATTTTGTATATTTGTGACGTGGTTTTGGTTATTTATAATCATATAAGAAGCCACCGAGAATTTTAATAAATAAAAATAGAGCAACTATGAGTTCAAACCAGTTTCAGAAAAAGTTAATGGGATTGCAAAGTAATTTATTGAACTTTGCGTATATCCTAACATCAAACAGAGATGATGCCTATGATTTGTTGCAAGACACAACTTTGAAAGCTCTTGATAATGAGGAAAAGTATATCGAAAATACCAACTTTAAAGGGTGGGTGTTTACGATAATGCGTAACATTTTTATTAACAACTATCGTCGTGTGACGCGTTCGGCAACCATTATTGATCAAACGGAGGATTTGTATCACTTAAACTTGCCTCAAGAATCGGGCTTTGACACGCCTGACGGGTCTATTGCTGTCAAAGAGATTTCGGCTGCAATAAATTCTTTTAGTGATGAGTATCGTATCCCATTTTCGATGCATATAGCCGGATACAAGTATAATGAGATTGCAGAAAAGATGGGATTGCCTTTAGGTACTGTAAAAAGTCGTATCTTTTTTGCACGGCAGAGATTACAACGAATGTTGAAAGATTATCGTTGATAGACTACCTATAGATTCGCTAAAATAGACTGGAGCTCATAAAAAACAAGGCAGATGACATGTCATCTGCCTTGTTTTTGCTTGTATTGCGTGTTGCAATTAAGTGTTTTTTACTTTGTCGACTATAGCTTTAAATGCAGCTGGATTGTTGAGAGCAAGGTCGGCGAGAACTTTACGGTTGATCTCGATTCCCGACTTGTGAATTAATCCCATCAACTTGGAGTATGACAAGTTTTCCTGACGAGCAGCGGCATTGATACGCTGGATCCAAAGGGCGCGGAAGTTGCCTTTCTTGTCCTTGCGGTCACGATAGGCATAGGTTAAACCCTTTTCCCATGTGTTCTTTGCTACGGTCCACACGTTTTTGCGGCAACCAAAGTAGCCACGAGTGAGTTTTAAGATTTTCTTTCTGCGTGCTCTTGAAGCAACATGATTTACTGATCTTGGCATTTTGTTGTTGTAATTTTTGAATGTCAGCGGCGATTATGCTCTTGATTGGTAGCTGTACATTCGGTTAATAAAAAGATTATAAAATCACGAATTAAAAAACGGAAACCGATGATGATTACTTGAGGGCAAGTAATGCCTTTACGTTGCTCTCGTCAACTCGAGCTACGATACCGAAGTGAGTTAGGTTTCTCTTTTGCTTTTTAGTCTTCTTTGTCAAGATGTGACTTTTGAAAGCATGTTTTCTCTTGATTTTTCCTGATCCGGTAAGGGCGAACCTCTTTTTGGCACCGGAATTAGTCTTAACCTTGGGCATTTTTGTTAGTTTAAATTAATTTATTAATTCGAGTTATATAAAATTCCCTCGTCAACACGTGAACGTGGGCTAAATTACTTTTTCTTAGGGGTTAGCATGATTATCATGCGTTTGCCTTCAAGTACTGGCAATTGCTCTACTTTGCCATATTCTTCTAAGTCGTTGGCAAAACGTAATAACAATACTTCGCCTTGTTCCTTGAATAAGATAGAACGACCTTTAAAAAATACGTAGGCTTTTACTTTTGCGCCTTCTTGCAGGAAACCGATGGCATGCTTCAACTTGAAGTTGTAATCATGGTCGTCGGTTTGCGGACCAAAACGAATCTCCTTGACTACAACTTTTGTAGATTTGGCCTTTTGCTCTTTCTGTCGTTTCTTTTGTTGATATAAGAACTTTTGATAATCAAGTATCTTGCATACCGGAGGCTCGGCATTGGGAGATATCTCAATTAAATCAAGTCCCAAGTCGTCTGCAATGTCAAGAGCCTTTTGTATGGGGTATACTCCAACTTCTACATTATCACCAACGAGACGTACCTCACGGGCTCTAATGCGTTCATTTATGGCATAGGCATCTTTGTTGTCTTTTTGTCCTCTACGTGGGGCGTTCCCGCGTTGTGGTGCTTGGTTTGCCGGTTTGTTCTCCATTCAGTTGGGCTATTGATTAATCATGTTTTCGACTTCTTGAGCCAAATTTTCTGCAAAGGTAGTAATTTTCATCGTACCTTGTGCACCTTCTCCCTGTTTTCTTACAGAAATTTCATTATTTTCTGCTTCTTTTTCACCTACAACAAGCAAATAGGGTATGCGTTTGAGTTCATTATCGCGAATTTTCTTGCCTATTTTCTCATTTCGGTCGTCAACAATTGCGCGAACATCAAGGATATTTAGTTGTTTAGCGACTTCAAATGCGTAGTCGTTAAATTTCTCGCTGATGGGGAGCACTACGGCTTGCTCAGGTGCTAGCCATAATGGAAATTTACCTGCAGTGTGTTCGAGTAATACAGCCACGAAGCGTTCCATCGAACCAAATGGTGCGCGGTGAATCATTACGGGACGATGTTTTTGGTTGTCAGCCCCGGTGTATTCAAGTTGAAAACGTTCGGGAAGGTTGTAGTCAACTTGGATTGTTCCCAATTGCCATCTGCGACCTATGGCATCTTTCACCATGAAGTCAAGTTTTGGACCATAGAATGCAGCTTCACCTAATTCTTTGCGAGCTTTCAATCCTTTTTCTTCACAAGCTTCAATGATTGCAGTTTCTGCTAAATGCCAATTTTCATCAGACCCGATATATTTTTCTTTGTTGTTGGGATCACGCAATGATATTTGGGCTTCGAAATTTTCAAATTTTAAAGCCTTGAAAATATAGAAGATGATGTCCATTACTTTGAGGAACTCTTCTTTTATTTGATTGGGTGCGCAGAAAATGTGGGCATCGTCCTGCGTGAAACCGCGTACGCGTGTCAATCCATGCAACTCCCCGCTTTGTTCATAGCGATAAACTGTGCCAAATTCGGCAAGGCGTAAAGGTAATTCTCTGTAAGAACGGGGGAATGCTTTGAATATTTCGCAGTGGTGAGGACAATTCATTGGTTTTAGCAAGTACTCTTCTCCTTCTTCGGGTGTGTGTATGGGCTGGAATGAATCTTTGCCATATTTAGCGTAGTGTCCCGAGGTTACATATAGCATTTTATTGCCAATGTGAGGAGTAATTACTTGCTGATAACCATATTGCTTTTGAATTTTGCGAAGGAATTGTTCCAAGCGGTCGCGAAGAGCAGCCCCTTTGGGTAACCATAAAGGCAGTCCGGCTCCAACGTTTTGGGAAAATGCAAATAATTCCATTTCTTTGCCAAGCTTGCGGTGGTCGCGCTTTTTTGCTTCTTCCATAATTGTGATGTATTCATCAAGCAATTTCTTTTTTGGGAAGGTGATACCATAAACTCTGACAAGTTGGTTGCGCTTTTCATCGCCACGCCAATATGCTCCGGCGAGAGATGTGATTTTTACGGCTTTGATTGGAGCCGTATTGGGTAAGTGTGGTCCACGGCACAAGTCGGTGAATGAACCTTGTGTATAGGTCGTGATATGTCCGTCTTCCAATTCTTCGATGAGTTCGCATTTATATGTTTCGCCTCTGTCTCCAAACATCTTTAATGCATCGGCTTTTGAAATGTCTTTGCGAATGATGTCTTGTTTTTGTTGGGCGAGTTCAAGCATTTTCTTTTCTATTTTTTCAAAATCAGATGCTGTGATAGAATTTTCGCCGGGGTCGATATCATAATAAAATCCGTTTTCAATGGCCGGACCTATGCCAAATTTAACGCCGGGGAACAATTCTTGCAATGATTCTGCTAACAAGTGTGCCGAACTATGCCAAAAGGCATGTTTGCCTTCAGGATCTTCCCATTTGAAAAGTTTGATTTCGGCATCGCCGTTGATTGGGCGACTTATGTCCCACTCTTCATCATTGACAGTTGCAGCCAATATATCGGCAGCGAGACGAGGGCTGATTGATTCTGCAATTTGAAGTGGTGTTGTGCCTTGCTCAAATTGCTTAACGCTGTTGTCAGGAAATGTAATGTTAATCATTGTGTAATTATATAATGTATTTCGATCGAGGTGCCGAACTCACGATTGCCGGTCTACCACAAAATCGCCTGCAAATTTAATGATTATTTTTGGAATAATCTCATAATCCGCTAAGAATAAAATGTTTATGCGGAAA
>CAZLUB010000010.1:0-55652 GCA_964562595.1 uncultured Muribaculum sp.
TAAATTATACGTTTACATAAAAATATTTTTCAATAAAATTCAAACAGCTTCTAAATTAATAGGATAAAATGTTTAAGAAATTAGATTTATATATAATACGTAAGTTTCTCGGAACATACATATTTGCTATAGTGATGATTATGGCAATTGTGATAATGTTTGATATAAATGAGAAGCTTGATGCTTTTATGAAAGCTCCGTTGGGAGCAACTATCTTTGACTATTTTCTTAACTTTTTGCCCTATTTCGCCAATCAGTTCAGTCCTCTGTTTACTTTTATTGCTGTGATATTTTTTACATCAAAGTTGGCCGACAATTCCGAAATCATAGCGATGCTTTCATCGGGAGTGAGCTTCAGACGATTGATGCGTCCTTATTTGTTTTCGGCAACGGTTATTGCTTTGTCTACGTGGATATTAAGTGCTTACATAATTCCTCCAGCCAACGTGAAACGTATTGAATATTCCAATACATATGTAAAAAATAAGCGCGTGGATTATGGTAATAACATTCAACTTAAGGTGGCACCCGGACAGATTGCATATATGAGTCGTTATGACAACACAACACGCACCGGTTATCGTTTTTCTCTGGAATCATTTGAGGGGAAAAAATTAGTGTCGCGTCTTACTGCTCAAACGATTAAGTGGGATTCTTTATATAATTGGCAGGTGAGAGACTATATGATTCGTGATTTCAAGGGAATGCGCGAAGAGATAACAAAAGGTCGTCGTCTTGATACAATCATACCAATCGAGCCACGAGATTTTCTTATCTCTGATAAAGATCAAGAGATGATGACCACTCCGATGCTTAATGAGCACATAGCTCGTCAGAAAGCACGAGGAGTGGCCAATATCAAAAATTTTGAAATCGAATATCATCGCCGATTTGCAATGTGTGGAGCCGCTTTTATTTTGACGATCATAGGTATGTCTCTTTCATCAAAGAAAGTGAAAGGAGGCATGGGTATTAACATAGGTATCGGTTTGGTTTTGAGCTTTGGATACATATTATTTATGACTGTAACATCAACGTTTGCGGTGTCGGGGTTGACATCTCCGTTTGTGGCAATGTGGATACCCAATTTTATATATGTGATTATCGCTATTGTGCTATATCGTAAGGCTTCTGTTGGCTGACATTATATTCTGTCAACTACAGTAGCTATAAGGTCAGATATTGCTGTTTTGTAATTGGGTGTTGCGTTTGTAGCTACGCGATTGGCGATTATTGAGCATACAGTCATGGCTTTATGTCCTAATAATTTTGACAAGCCCTGCAATGGCGCGCTTTCCATCTCATAGTTAGTGACTTTTTCACTCCCGTGTCTAAAAGACTCAATGCGTTTGTTGAGATTGGGATTGGCTGTTTTTAAGCGGAGTTCTCGACCTTGAGGACCATAAAATCCAACTGCCGAGATAGTACGACCTCTAACCATGTCGTTGCGTCCAATGCGCTCAACCAACTCTTCGTCGGCCGGGACTACATAAGGCGCAGCCCATAACGGATTCCATCCAACTTGATTGCAGAAATCTTTTTCAAAATCTAAGTCACAAATCTCATTGCGTCCGGAATAAAAATTTAAAACACCATCAAAACCAATTGCTTTTTCTGCTATTACAGGAGTCCCTATGATAAGTTCTGGCTGTAGTGCTCCCGACGTCCCTATACGTACAAGGGTCAGTGTTCGATGGGTAGGTTTTATTTCTCGAGTAGAGAAATCGATATTAGCCAATGCATCAAGTTCGTTTATTACAATGTCGATGTTGTCCGGCCCTATTCCATGGCTGAGGCACATTATGGGCTTCCCTTTATAAATGCCACCAATTGAGTGAAACTCGCGAGCGCGAATCTCAAATGTTTTAGTATCAAAATGTGCCGCAACTAAATCAACGCGGCTTGGATCTCCAACTAAAATGATTCGGTCGGCAAGTTGTTCGGGACGGATGTGTAGGTGGAATATTGACCCATCAGGGTTGATTATCATTTCTGAAGGTTCTATGCGTCGAGGTGTCATGTTTATCAAAGCTTAATGGTATATATTTATAAGTTATAACAATTTTGTTAGGAAAATAGTTTATGCCAATCTGAATTTCCCTCCGGGAAATGTGATTATCAGACCATTAAATTCCATGTCGATAAGTAATGGCATTAGTCGGTTCATTGGTATCGATAGTGAAATGCTTAGTTGATTGATTGTTGCTTCTCCTTGTTGTGTAAGTTTATCGATTATAGCTTGTTCATCAGTTGATAATTCTAAGGGAAGCGGTTGTTGGCAACCTTCATCGGCAAGAGGTGTCCATTGCATGGCATTTATTAAATCATCGGCATCGCTGATTAGTGCGGCTACGTTACGATTGATAAGACGGTTGCATCCCTGACTGTAGGGATCGGAAGTGCGTCCAGGTAAGGCCATAACATCACGGTTGTATCCTGCAGCTATGTTTGCAGTAATAAGCGCACCGCCTTTCTCCGCCGATTCGACAACTACAAGGCAATCACACAACCCGGCTACAATGCGGTTGCGTGCAATAAAATTACCTTTATGTAGTGAATCTTGTGACATGTAGTCGCTTATCAACGATCCTCTTGAGTGAACAATATCGGCTGCTGAGTTGCGGTGGGCTGCCGGATAAATAGTGTTGAGCCCGTGAGCAAGAACGGCAGCTGTCGGTACGTTATAGTGTAATGCAGCGCGATGGGCTGCAATGTCTATCCCGTATGCTAATCCACTCACAATTATTAAGTTGTCTAATTTTTTTGATAGATTTTCGACTAATTTCATGGTAAAATCTATGCCATAAGGGGTCGCATGGCGAGTTCCAACTATGCTGACTATATGGGTAGAGTTTAAGTCGCAATTGCCAATAGTATATAATAACAATGGTGCGTCATCGCATTCTGAAAGACGTTTGGGATAATTCCCATCGGTGTAGTAAAGAGGAGTTATGGAATTTTCGTTGATGAAAGATAGCTCTCTTTTTGCTTTTTCTAATATTTCATTACGATATTGGTCGGAGAATAGTTTGTTTCTACATCCCATCAAAGCAGATAGCTGGCTCTCTGTTGCACAAAAAAATTCTTCCTCGCCTCCGATACGGCTAAGCAATTCGTCGGCAAGTCTGCGGGTCATACTGCGTAATGAGGCAAATGCTATTTGATAGGAAGTTACCATTAGTTATAGATATTTTGCAAAAACTTCGGCAAGCTCGTCTCCGCGAGTTAATCGGCCATTGCGTGTTGTTACACAACTAACAAGTGCTTTTATAACTAATTGACCTTTGGTATTGAATATGTCTTGATGAAATATGAATCTCACACCTTGTCGTGAAACTTTAAGTTTGCTGATAAAAAGCTCTCCAAGAGTAAGAGGTGTTTTATACTCAATTTCCACTTTGTTTAGCACCGGGTCAATTCCTTGCTGGTGCATAGAGCGAAACGACATGCCGGCCATGTCACAAAATTCATGTCGGGTGTGTTCAAGATAGTGCAGGTAGACAGCATTGTTGACGATGCCCTCAGAGTCGACTTCATAGTCACGCACCTTCATGGGAAGTTCAAAGATGTAATTGTTGTCCATGACATCAAATTTACTGATTTTTTTTGAAAAATTTGTTTTGTTGAATAAATAACGGTTGTTGATGGTTTAAGCCGTGGATTAATAGGTGTAGTTGAAAGTTTTTTACTAAATATTTAGACAAAAGTGCAGATTGTGTTTGATATAGTTGTATTATTTTTGTGAAAAATTAAATTTAATTATTATGAAAAAGATATTAGTCCCCCTTTTTGCATCGGCACTTATAGGCTGTGTGTTTGTAAGTGGATGTTCACGTTGCGAAAAGTCATCGAAAGGTAGTCTGAAACAGGTGACCTTTGAACAAGTTAAACTTGAGGATGATTTTTGGCTCCCTCGATTGAAAACCCAGAAACAAACACTTGTGCCATTTGCGCTTGAGAAAACCGAGCCGGCTGTAGAAAATCTTCGTCGTACGGGAGCTTATTTAAAAGGGGAGAAAACCGAACCATTATTGGAATGGCCTATATTCGTCTCCTCAGACTTGTATAAGGTAATGGAAGGAGCTGCTTATTTGCTCGCAGTAGAGCCAGACTCGCTTTTAGAGCGTCAGATGGATAAAATAATTGATGTTATTGCAGATGCGCAAAAAGAAGACGGGTATCTCTACACACATCATATTATGCCACCTGAATTACGCCATCAACCTAACAATAATGCTGCCGGACCTCGTCCCTACTCGTGGGTGGTGCATAGCCATGAATTGTATAATATGGGGCACATGTATGAAGGAGCGTTAGCTTATTATAAGGCAACCGGTAAACGTAAATGGCTGGATGTTGCCGAGAAAAGTGCACGTCACATAAATAGGGCTTTCTTCATTGGAGATTCTGCTTATAATGAAGGTAAACCAATTAATCAGGCTCCGGGACATCAAGAAATTGAAATGGCCTTGATTAAATTGTATCGCGAAACAGGAGATTCTCTATATTTCAATATGGCGCAGAAGTTTCTAGATATTAGAGGTGTGACATATCGCCCTGATGGAGAAGGAGGTATGAGCCCAGAATATGCACAACAAGCATGTCCCGTAAAAGATATACGTGAAGCTTATGGCCATGCAGTAAGAGCGGTTTATTTATATTCAGGAATGGCTGATATTGTGGCTGAAACCGGAGATAAAACATATCTTCCGGCATTGGAAGCTGTGTGGCATGATATTGTAGACCGTAAGATGCATATTACAGGTGGGCTTGGATCAGTGCCCGGTATTGAAGGCTTCGGACCGGCATATGAATTGCCCAATAAAAACACGTATGACGAAACTTGTTCAGGTGTTGGTAGCGTTATGTTTAACTATCGCATGTTCTTGATGTCGAGAGATGCAAAATATGTTGATGTTGCCGAAGTTGCTCTCTACAATAATGTGCTGGCAGGAGTAAATCTTGAAGGCAATAAGTTCTTTTATGTAAATCCTTTGGAGGCTGATGGTAAACAAGCATTTAATCATGGTCGAGCAGGTCGTTCACCTTGGTTTGGGTGTGCATGTTGTCCATCAAATATGGCTCGCTTGATCCCTCAAGTACCGGGGATGTTGTATTCAAAGTCGGGCAATGATGTATATTGCGGATTATATGCAGGAAGCAATGTAGACTTGGATTTGAACAATGGGAAAGTTGGGTTGAAACAAACAACACAATATCCGTTCAGCGGAATAATAGAGTTTGAGGTAACTCCTGAAGTTGAGGATACCGAATTTACGTTGTGGTTGCGTATTCCGACTTGGATTAATGGCGGTAAGTTTGTTGCCGGAGACTTGTATGCTTATGCTGATGATATCGAGTCGGAGGTTAGAATTGAAGTGAATGGAGAAAGCCTGGATTTGTGTGTGGAAAATGGATATGCACCAATTTCTCGTAAATGGAATGTCGGGGATAAGGTGTTGCTTGATTTGTCAATGCCGGTACGATATTCTGTAGCCGATCCTCGAGTTGAAGCAGATATAAATAAAGTATGTATTACTCGAGGACCGTTGGTGTATTGTGCTGAAGAAATTGATAATGCTCACAGAGTTACAGATTATGTTATAAAAGATTTGACTCAGCAGGGTGAAGTTAATACTATTGAAACAGGGGTATTAGCGGGAATTCCGTCTATAACATTAGACGCTTCTGTCGTAACAGTAGATTCTGTAATATCGGCATCACTGACACTGATCCCTTATTATGCTTGGAACAATAGAGGAGACAAGGCAATGAATACATGGATGGCTCGTGATGCTGATACTGCTCGTAAAAACATGTGGGTGATGTCGAGAAATATTGATGATGTTGAAGCTTCGTTTACATGCACGACCGATGATATATATGCTGTAGTTGATGGGCATTGTCCATCTAACTCTCATGACACATCGATATCTCGTTGGACAAGTTGGCCACAACTCGGTGTTGAACAGACAGTTGAACTGAAATTGAAAAAGTCGCAACCAATAGAGAGCGTATCGGTTTATTGGTATGATGACAAGGGTGGGGTGCAATTACCTAAGGCTTGGCATATGCAATATCATTTTGATGGTAAGTGGAACAATTTTATCCCTTATGTGACTGATGGTTATCGTATGATACCAGATCAATTCAACATGGTACATCCATCTCAACCGATAGAGGCAGATGCAATAAGATTGATAGTGACTCCACGTAAAGACGCTTCGGTTGGAATATTGGAAGTCGAAGTAAAGTAGATTAAGTTAATCGTTTGCGATATAATCTGTTATCTTGCCGCTGATTAGCAATAGTGAGATTTCACAAATCTTGGTGTTGTATTCAGCGGCAAGTATTCTTTCTTCAGCATCGAGCAAACTCTTTTGTGCTTCACGCATTTCGATACCGGCAAGATCTCCAAGAAGATTGCGTTCACAAGCAATGCTGTGATTTTCACGTGCTGTGATCAAGTTTTCGCGTTCGAGCTGAAGTAATTTAAGGTTGTTTTCATAAGCTTGCCATAGGTCACACAAGTCGGCATATAGTGATAACTCTAAATCACGTTGGGCAATCTCGGCATTTTCTATGGCAATACGAGCATTGTTGCGTTCGCGTTTTCGATTGCCGTCAAATAGTTTCATGCCTAAAGTGACACCAAAATCGGCCCCCCATTGACCGCGTTTTGAAGTCGAAGCTTTACCATATTGATTGTATGTATATCCATATCCGGCATTTAACCTAAGGTAAGGATAGTCACGTGAACTTACGCTCTTTAGATCTATTTCTGCAAGAGTCTTATTATGTGCAGCATTAATAATCGCCGCATTGTTGTGTAATGTAATGCTCCATAATGAGTCAAAATTAAGATGTCGTTCAACGCTAATTAGTGAATCGGCAACATCAAAAGGAGAACGTAGGTCATGGTTGCCCATGAGTTCCTTTAGCCTTATTTTAGATGTTTCAAGACGCTCTTGTTGTTGAAGACGGTCGGCTCGGTCTGAGTTGTAATCAACTTGGGCCTGCATGTATTCGAGTCGTGATCCCTGGCCTATTATATAACGTTCATATACTATGCGCATACGCTCTTTTGATAACGATACGGCGTAATCATAGTTGCGCATTCTTACTTTTTCTTGCACATAATTGAAGTATTCTGATGCCAATTCTGCAACATAGTCTTCAATGGCAATGCGAGTCGATATTTCGCTTTGACGTCGTAACTCTTGCAGACGACTATAAGTGGCCTGTATCTTGAAACCGTCAAAAAGAGTCCATGAAGCATCAATACCGGCGTGTAAGGTGTGGTCGGTAGCATTCCTTTCTTTATTAATATTGCCTGTCGCTCTGTCGGTAGTGTTGGTATTGCTGTTTGTTCCTGAATAACCGGCAGTCAAGTCTACTTGAGGCAGATAACCGGCATTTGCTCGAGTAGCGTTGTTGGATACTACTTGTTGCTCATTTCTTACTATCTTAAGGGAATAATTGTTGGCCAAGCCCTCTTCTATACATGATTTTAAATCATTTTTCTGAGCGCTCAATGATAGTGAGGCAATGAGAAATATTAAGTGGATTGTTCGGAAGTTCATTACTTTGGATTCTTTTTATTGGCGAGGTTGGTTGAAACATAAGAGTATATGGCAGGAACTACATACATGGTAAGGATTGTTGATAGCAACATGCCTCCAATAACGGCCGACCCCATGGCAATACGTCCGTTGCATCCCTCTCCTGAAGCAAACAAAAGAGGCAGTAGCCCCAATATTGTGGATGCGCTGGTCATTAAAATTGGGCGTAGACGTTGTACGGCGGCCTCGCGTATGGCAATATTTTTGTCTTCGCCTAAGCGTTGGCGTTGATTAGCAAATTCAACTATGAGAATACCATTTTTTGCCACCAATCCTATAAGCATTATAATTCCAATTTGACTGAATATATTCATTGTTTGTTCGCCATACATCATAAACCCTAATGCTCCACAAATGGCAAGAGGCACAGTGAGCATTATGACCAATGGGTCCTTGAAACTTTCAAACTGAGCGGCCAGAATAAGATAAATGAGTACAAGAGCTAATGCAAATGCAAAGAATAGACTAGAAGAGCTTTCTCGGAATTCCTTAGAGTCTCCTGCTAGGGCAGTGCGGAATGTGTCATCAAGTGTTTCTTTTGCAATTTTGTCCATTTCATCAAGTCCTTCTCCGATGGTCTTACCTTCAGCAAGACCAGCCGACACCGTCGCTGATACAAATCGGTTATAACGATATAATTTGGGGGGGGCTATACCTTCGACCAAGTCGACCAAATTTTCCATTTGAATCATTTCGCCTTTATCATTTCGCATATAAATAGACTTGAGATTCATCGGACTGTTGCGTTGTTGGCGATTGATTTCACCTACGATTTCATATTGTTTGCCGTTGAGGTATAGATAACCGAGACGCTGTCCGCTTAAACCGTATTGTAGAGTTTGTGCGATATCGCGAGTGCTTACCCCCATCATGTTAGCTTTTTCTCGGTTCATGTGTATTCTCATCTCCGGCTTGCTGAATTTTAGGTCTACGTCAGCCATTTGGAATGTGGGATTTTCATACACACGTGCCATAAAAGTCGGCAATACCTCTTGTAGCTTCTCAATATTGGTAGTTTGAAGTACATATTGTACAGGCATTGCACCACGTCGTCCTCCAAAAGTCGATTGCTGTTGAACAAAAGCGCGCGCGTCGGTTTTTGATCTGACGGCTTTTGATAATTCTTCAGCAACTTCCATTTGAGAGTAATCACGGTCTTTAAGATCCTTCAGTGTGATTCTTACATTTCCTGAGCCGTCTGACACGCGAGCCGTAATAAATTCGGCATCGGGCATTAACGAGTCGGCAAGTGCGTTGATATCTTCGGTGTAATCGCGCATGTATTCGTAGGTGACACCTTCCGGTCCCATGGTGCGGATTGTGATGCTTGAACGGTCTTCAAGTGGAGCCATTTCTGATGGAATAGATGTCCACATCCATACACAAGCACCGAGAGTAGCAACCATGATTAAGATTGCAATGTAACGGTGGTGAAGAAAAGTATCCAATGAGCGAGAATAAAAATCGTTAAGACCGGAGAAAAAAGGTTCTGTTTTACGATAAAACCAACTTTGTTTTTCGCGTCTTACAAGTATCTTGGTCGCTAACATGGGTGTTAGCGTTAATGCTGCAAAAGCAGATATGATGACAGAACCGGCAACAACAAAACTAAATTCCCGGAATAATCGTCCTGTGGTGCCTTCCATAAATACTATAGGCAGGAACACAGCGACAAGCGTAATTGTAGTGGATATTACGGCAAAGAATATTTCTTTTGCTCCTTCTATACCGGCTTCAATAGGCTTAAGACCGCGTTCAATGCGTATGTATATATTTTCAGTCATTACAATAGCGTCATCGACCACAAGACCGACCGACAGCACAATTGCTAACATCGATAATACGTTTATTGAAAAACCGCATATATACATTATAAAAAATGCACCTATTAGCGATACGGGTATGACAATACATGGAACTAAAGTAACTCGCCAGTCGCGTAGAAACAAAAATATTATAATTATTACAAGGATAAATGCTTCATAGATTGTGCTTTCTACTTCGGCAATAGATGCGCGGATAAATTTAGTATTGTCAAATCCATAATTGTAAGTGACATCATCAGGCAGATCCTTTTTCATTATTTCCATGCGCTGATATACGGCATCGGCTATATTTATGTGGTTGGCTCCCGGTTGAGGAACGACAACAACGCCGACCATGGGCACTCCGTTCATCTTCATATAACTTTTGATGTCGCGAGCGCTTAGTTCGGCACGGCCGATATCGCTGAATCGGACTATTCGACCTTCACTTTCTTTGATTACCAAATTGTTGAATTCTTCGGTAGTATGCATTTGTCCGAGTGTACGTATGGATAGCTCGGTTGTGTTGCCTTCAATGCTGCCTGAAGGAAGCTCTACGTTTTCTTTATCAAGCGCATTTTTGACGTCCATGGGAGTCACTCCATATCCCGACATCTTAACAGGATCGAGCCACATGCGCATACAATAACGTTTTTCACCCCATATCGATACACTTGAAACCTCTGGAATCGTTTGAAGTTGTTCCTTGACGGTGAGGTCGGCAATTTCGCTTAGTTCAAGAAGGGAGCGCTTGTCGCTTTGGATGGCGACCATTAATATAGGCATAGCATCAGCGTCAGCCTTTGAAACAGTAGGGGGATCGCAATCTTTGGGTAGAAATCGTTGTGCACGTGATACTTTGTCACGAACATCGTTAGCTGCGGTTTCAAGATCTACTGAAAGTTCAAACTCAACAGTAATGCGACTCGAACCTTGTTGGCTGACGCTTGTCAATGATCGGATACCGGGAATGCCGTTTATGTTTTGTTCGAGCACTTCTGTTATCTGGTTTTCAATTACATCTGCGTTTGCACCCGGATATGAGCAAGAAACGGAGATGATGGGATTGTCGACCGAAGGGTATTCTCTGACACCAAGGCTTGTATAACCGATTACGCCAAAAAGGATGATTATCAATGTCATTACCGTAGATAGTACGGGTCGGCGTATGCTAAGTTCTGAAATGTTCATTGCGTGCAGGGAAATGCTTATTTGACTTCATCTAATTTAACTTGTTGCCCCATGCGTATTTGCATTGTGCCGGTAGTGATAACTGTGTCACCAAGATTGATACCTTCAAGCACTTGTACGTAAGCATCTGTGCGCACGCCTTTTTTTATTTCTACTGGTTGTGCAGTTCCGTTTCTGTATAAGAAAACTTTATCAATGCCCATTTCCGACACAATTGCTTCGCTTGGCACGGCAAGTGCATTACCAAACTCACGTGTAATAAGTGAAATGTTGACATATCGTCCGGGAACAAGGCTGCCTGAAGCATTGTCATAATGAGCTCTGACTTTGTAAGTGCGAGTCTCGGCATCAACGCGTGAGTCTAGTGCGTAAATCTTGGCATTGCGTTGGTTGAGGTCGCCTTCGACAGTGAAGCTAAGCCTATTCCCTTCTTTAAGTATCCCGGCATAGCGTTCCGGCACATTGAATTCAACTTTTAGCGGATTAATTTTTGCCATTTTTGCAACTGATGAACTTGGGGTAACATATGAGCCAAGGCTCACTTGGCGTAGGCCGATTACTCCGTCAAAAGGGGCTCTTAATTCGGTTTGCTCTATATTAGCTTTTACTAAATCTATTTCGGCTTGTAAAGTTGCCAAATTGGTTTCTGCTTCTTGAAAAGCTTCTTTGCTGACAGCTTCTTTCTCAAGAAGTGCATTTTGACGATATAATCGGTCTTGATGCAGTTTCAATTGTACTTCAAGTTTCTTTAACTGAGCTTGCAACGGGGCATCATTTATTTTTGCTAAAATCTCACCTTGCTTCACGTGAGATCCTTCTTTAAAGTAGATGTCTGTAATTTTGCCTGATGTTTCAAATGCAAGCTCTACTTCTTCGTCCGGTAATAAACTGCCGCTCACATATAATTCATCGGTTATGTTTTGTTCGGTAACAATAATGGCTTTAACATTCAAGGCTTTGTTTTGCCGTCCTGATTTGTTCGCTTCAGATGAATGTTCAAGGTTGTCATTAATTTGTGGCGTAAAATTGTAGATGCCAAGGACTGAGAAACCGAGAATTATCGCTATGATAATTCCCCATTTTAAGTATTTATTCATTGCACTGTGAGTGAGATTATAATCAAGAAATATTTATTTTGACACAAAATAAATAAAAAGGATTAATTGGATAAATATTCTGGTGGTTTTTGAAATTGGTGTAATGAAAATATGATTGCGCTAATGCGCTGATAAATAATGCGGTAAGTGAATGCTGAAAGGTGGAGTTAAAACTTGTTAATGGAAGGCAAATCAATTATTGTCGGTCGTGGATTATTTGCACCAAAATCCGGGTGTAAATAATATAAGCACAGTAAATAGCTCAAGGCGACCAATTAACATTAGAATTGATAAAATCCACTTGCCTATATCAGGTATCACGTCATAAGAGCCTCCATATCCGGTAACACCGGCTCCTAAACCTGTGTTGGATATACAAGAAAAAGAGCTGAAGAAAGCATCAATTAATGGGATGTCGAATGCAGTTAAAATGATACCCCCGATTACGATTATCATTACATATATGCAAAGAAATGCAATAACTTTGTTGACTGTTTCGTAGGGTATTACATTGCCATTGATTCGAACGGAACGTATGGCGTTGGGGTGTACGGCTCGATAAAGTTCGTTGCTGCTGTTTTTGATGAGATATAGCAAACGGTCTATTTTGGCTCCTCCACTTGTTGACCCGGCGCAGGCTCCGCAAAACATAAGAATGAATATGAGGGCGGTGATGAAACTGCCCCAATTTTCAAAGTTGGAGACGGTGAGACCTGTAGATGTTATTGTGGTCACAACTTGAAATAGAGGATCTATTGTTACTGATTGGATTGAAGTTGCTTGTCCTTTGGCAATAATCGCTATCGAAAATAAAATATACGTAACTATGATAATGCGTACGTATGTAAGGAATGTGTCATTGTGCAAAATGGAACGGAAGTCACCAGAACCGGTTCGGAACAGTAAGGCAAAGTTAATTCCTCCAAGAAACATGAATATAGTCAATACAATGTTAATGTAGTTGGAATCCCATGCAGCGATGCTGTTGTTGCGTGTCGAGAAACCTCCTGTAGACATTGAACTGAATGCATGGCATAAACTGTCATAAAAATCCATTGGCCCAATCCACAATAAGATTAGCAATGACGCGGAGAGAATGAAATATACAAGCCATAGGCCTTTGGCTGTTTGGCTTATGCGAGGGCGTATTTTGTCGTGGGTGATTCCTGTGACTTCGGCATTAAACATCTGCATGCCACCAGAGTGGTTGAGCATTGGCAATACGGCAAGAGTAAACAATATTATTCCCATGCCTCCAATCCATTGAGTGAGGCATCGCCACAGGTTTATGCCATGTGACATGTTTTCGATGTCCGGTATCACAGATGCTCCGGTGGTGGTGAATCCCGACATGGTTTCAAAGAAAGCATCGCTTATTGATAATGGGTTATTGCAAAACAAAAATGGCAGCATGCCAAAAGCAGAAAATACAATCCACACGAGAGTCGTAAGCAAAAAGCCTTCGCGTTTAGCCATGCCGTTGTGAGTCGGACGTATCCCAAATGTCATCGCGGCTCCTGATAATGCAGTAACTATGGCAGTTATTAGAAATGCTTTGTAGTCATCTTCCTGATAGATTATGCAAGTGACAAGTGGTAGTAGCATGAAGATTGCTTCAATCATTAATAGCCAACCCATGACTTTCATGACCATGGGTATGTTGACGTGATTTTTTTTTGCAAATCTCATGGCTGTTGTAGGAGTCGTTAATTAAACAAGCGTTCTATTTTATGAATTGCTCCGGCAAGACAAAACACAACAACATGATCACCAGCCTGGATGATTGTGTCTCCGCTAACGAGCATTCCTTTGCCATCCCTAATCAATCCGGCAATGGTCATTTCGCGTGTTAAATTAAGTGACTTTACCGGGCCTTTAGTTATTTTAGAGTTTGGTTTTACCTCAATTTCTGCTACTTCGGCATCTGCTAGAGCATGGCATTTCGATGACGAAGCATCGGCATCGAGCATCATTTGGAATATTTTGCTTGATGCTAACAATTTTTTATTGATTATAGTGCCAATGTTAAGGCCTTCGGCCTCTGAAATAAATTGAATATCTTCGACCTCTGCGATTGTTTTGCCTACGTGAAACTCTTTTGCCGTCAGACAAGCAAGAATGTTGGTCTCAGAACTGTCGCTCAATGCAATAAAGGCATCCATGTCTTCAATGCCTTCGTCTCTTAAGATGTCTATGTCGCGTGCATCGCCATGCACAATCTCGCAGTCGGGGCATTGTTCGGGTAGACGCATGCACACATCTTTATCATTGTCGATGATTTTGATTTTAAACCTGTTTTCGGCTAGTGACGCAAATCTCACAGCTATACGACTGCCACCCATGATGAGCACCTTGCGTATTTTATGATCAACTTTGCCACATAGGTCGATTAGCTCATTTACGTGTTCGTGTGTGGTCGTGAAATACAATATGTCATTGGCGCAAATAAAGTCGTCTCCGCGTGGTATGATTGTGTCGTGTCGGCGTTTGATTGCCGATACGTGAAAGTTATGTTCGATTTTTGCAAAATCTTTGAGTTGCATACCTATAATGCGGGCATTGTCACGCAATTTTATGCCGACAAGGATTAATTCTCCATTGTGAAGTTCAAACCAATGGCGAGCCCATGAGCGATTGAGAGCCGTGATGATTTCTTGAGCAGCAAGATATTCGGGGTAGATGAGAGCGTCTACACCCATATTTGTGAAAAAGTCACGATTGCAAGAGTCGAGAAATTCATAATTGTCGATGCGGGCAACAGTGCGTTGTGCTCCAAGATTTTTAGCTATGGCACAAGCTGTAACGTTGCGTGTTTCATGAGGTGTAACCGCAATAAATAAGTCACAATTGTGGACTCCGGCTTGTTTGAGGGTTTTAAACGATGTCGCAGAGCCTCTTAAAGTCATGAGGTTATAGTTGGAGTCAAGGGCAGACAAGCGAGACGTGTCGTTATCTACAAGCACTATATCTTGCTCTTCATTGGATAGTAATTTGGCTAAATGCGATCCAACTTGGCCGGCACCGGCTATTGCAATTTTCATTTTTGTTTAGTCTTTGAGATTGAGTCAATAATAGCCTGATAAATAGAATCTTCGTCCATGCCGCATAGTTTCATCAATTGGGATACTTTTCCATGAGGAACAAACTTGTCGGGAACGCCAAGCCGTGTCACATGTCGGTTGTAGTCATGATCATTTAACCATTCTACAACTGCCGATCCTAAACCTCCTGTTTTTATACCGTCTTCAATGGTGATGATGGGACAATTTTTAGAAGCAACTTCTTCCAAAATGGTTTGGTCGATGGGCTTGAGAAAAATCATATCATAATGGGCCGCATTTATACCCTCGGCTTTGGCTCGTTCGATAGCTTTTTGTACATTGTTGGCAATCGGGCCGATAGATAAAACTGCAATGTGGTCTCCATTATTCAAGCATCGTCCACTACCAATTGCGATTTCTCGCATAGGAGTGTGCCAATCGGGATTGTTGCCTTTTCCACGTGGATAGCGTAATGCGATAGGCCCGTGATTGCCTAATTGAGCAGTGTACATAAGGTTACGTAAAGTCTCTTCATCAGCTGGAGAGGCTATAGTGAGTCCGGGAATAGTACGCAGGTAACTTAAATCAAATACACCATGGTGGGTTACGCCATCTTCTCCGACTAATCCGGCTCTGTCAAGGCACAATGTCACAGGCAAATGTTGTATGGCCACATCGTGGATGATGTGATCATAGGCTCGTTGCATGAAAGAAGAATAAATGGCACAAAATGGACGAATGCCATCTTTTGCCAATCCTCCGGCAAATGTTATAGCATGTCCTTCGGAGATTCCTACGTCAAACACTCTGTCAGGAATGGCGTCTTGCATTATGCTCATAGATGTTCCTGAAGGCATTGCTGCTGTGATGCCGACTATTTTATCGTTGGCTTTGGCCAATTCAAGCAATGTGTATCCAAATACATCTTGATATTTGATGGGTTGACCTTTTGCTATTTCATCGATACGTCTGCCGGTCTCCGGGTCAAACTTGCCCGGAGCGTGCCAAGAAGCCGGGTCTTTTTCAGCGGGCTCAAAACCTTTGCCTTTGACGGTTCGCAAATGTAGCAGTCGAGGACCGCGCATGTCCTTTATGTCTCGTAACACTCTTACTACTCGGTCAATGTCGTGTCCGTCTATAGGCCCAAAATAGCGAATGTTTAGACCTTCAAATATGTTTTGTTGCCGACTTAATAAAGACTTTATGCTATTGTTAAATCGCATGATGAATCCTCGTTGACGTTCACCAACAAGGTGTAGTGCTTTAAGCAAGCGATATGTCTTGTAGCGAAATGTATTGTAGCTTTTTGATGTGTTAAGGTGGGATAGGTAGTTGCTCAGAGACCCAACGTTTTGATCAATAGACATGTCATTGTCATTGAGTATTATGAGCAGATTGTTTGCGTTGGTCGAAGCATTGTTTAGACCCTCAAATGCAAGGCCTCCGCTTATTGAAGCATCCCCGATGACGGCAACTACATTTCTTCTTGGAACTTCATCCTTTAGCTCTGTGGCAACAGCCATGCCAAGGGCAGCAGAAATAGAGTTGGATGCATGTCCGGCCGTAAATGTATCATATTGGCTTTCTTCTGGATTAGGAAAACCGCTAATACCACCTAACTTACGATTGGTGGAGAATGCATCACGGCGACCGGTGAGTAGTTTATGACCGTAAGCTTGATGCCCGACATCCCATACTATGCGGTCGTAGGGAGTGTTGAATACATAGTGAAGAGCAACAGTAAGTTCCACCGCCCCCATGCTGGAAGCAAAGTGCCCTGGATTGTTTGATAGTGAATTGATGAGAAATTTGCGTATTTCACTGCACACTGTGGCAAGTTGTGGTTGGGAAAGATTGCGCAAATCCTGAGGACTGTCTATTTTGCTTAGCAAAGGATAGGCTGTCAAGTCGGTTGTGTTGTGGTCATTGTTTTGTGCCATTGCCATTGTTTTTGCGAAAATACTTTTTATATAATGGTACAAATACAACAATTCCCGATGTTGCTATGATAAATATGGAGTGAAAGTTGAATCCTCGTCCGGCAATAAGTAAATAGCACAATGCCAGCCATAGCAGTGTTAAGCATGAAAATCGAAATATCTGGTATCCGGTCATAGTTTTTGTTTGTTATCAAAATGAGCAAGGCGCAATTGCCCAATATATTCAGATGCAAATATAACGAAGTTTCTCGGATTGTCCTAATAAAAACGCCATGCTCAGAATTAAGCATGGCGTATGTTGTTAAAGATTAGCCTCCAAAATTGTCATAAAGTAAATTCTCACTTGGAACACCTAAGTCCCAAAGCATGTTTTCAACAGCTTTGCTCATCGGCCCCGGTCCACACATATAGTATTCGATGTCTTCCGGAGCTGGATGGTTTTTAAGATATGTTTCGTAGATTACCTGATGAACAAACCCCGGGGTATACTTGACGCCGGCACTGTCGGCGGCCGGGTCGGGACGGTCGAGAGCAAGATGGAAATGGAAGTTGGGATATTCTTTTTCCAGATTAAGGAAATCGTCGAGATAAAACACTTCATTGAGTGCGCGTGCTCCATAGAAATAGTGCATTTCTCGGTCTGTGGTGTGTAGAGTTTTTGTCATGTGCATGATTTGAGCCCTTAGTGGAGCCATGCCGGCGCCACCTCCAATCCACATCATTTCGTTCTTGCTGTCAAATATCGGATGGAAATCGCCATATGGGCCACTCATCACCACTTTATCTCCGGGTTTTAATGTAAAAATATAAGACGATGCAATCCCGGGCATAACATCCATGAAGCCGACTTCGGGTTTGGGCTTGAATGGCGGTGTCGCAATGCGTACGGTAAGCATTATGCGGTCACCTTCAGCAGGATAGTTAGCCATTGAGTAGGCTCGCACGGTGGTTTCGGTATTTTTGCATTTGAGGTCGAACAATCCAAATTTTTCCCAAGCCGGGAGGTATTCGTTTCCAATAAGTGCCTTGTCAATATCTTTGTCATAATCCATTTCAAATGTCGGTATCTTGATTTGAGCATATGAGCCGGGGACAAAGTTCATGTGTTGTCCTGGAGGTAAAGCTACGATGAATTCTTTGATAAATGTAGCAACATTTTTGTTGGAGATTACTTCACACTCCCATTCTCTGACGTCAAGAACCGATGCAGGAACGCCTATGCTCATATCTTCTTTTACCTTGACTTGGCATCCGAGTCTCCAATGGTCTTTCATTTGTTTGCGTGAAAAATGTACTTTCTCTGTGGGGAGAATTTCTCCTCCACCGTCAAATACCTGCACTTTGCATTGTCCGCAACTGCCTTTCCCACCACAAGCCGATGATAGAAAGATATTTTGGTCGGATATGGTTGACAATAAAGTTTTTCCTGATTGCGCTTTTATTTTGGTGTCATCGTTTATGGTTATTGTGACATCTCCCGATTGTACGAGATATTTTTTAGCAATAAGTAATATTGCGACAAGAAACAAGGTGATGACAAGGAAGATGACTACACCTGCTGTAATGGTCAATGTCGCAGTGGAATTTGAAAGTAATATCATTGAAACCATGATTGTCGTGTTAGAGGTTGATACCGAGGAAACTCATAAATGCCAAGCCCATGAGGCCGGTGATGATAAAAGAGATGCCGATACCACGTAGAGGCTTTGGTATATTGCTGTATTCTTGCAGGCGTTCGCGAATGGCTGCGATGCCTACTATGGCAAGCAACCATCCCAATCCCCATCCGGTGCCGGCACATGTAGCAGTCCACACATCAGGGAAGTCGCGCTGTTGCATGAATAGAGATCCTCCAAGAATGGCGCAATTAACTGCAATTAAAGGGAGAAATATTCCTAATGATGCGTATAATGACGGGCTGAACTTTTCAACAGCCATTTCGACGAGTTGTGTGAGCGAAGCTATTACGGCTATAAACATGATCAGTGATAAGAAACTCAAATCGATATCTGCATATTCAGGGCCTAGCCAAGCGAGTGCTCCTGCTCGTAGTACATAATTCTCGAGTAGGTAGTTGATGGGCAATGACACGATGAGCATAAATGTCACAGCTGCGCCAAGTCCCAATGCTGTCTTTACATTCTTGGAAACAGCCAAAAATGAACACATTCCAAGAAAGTATGCAAATATCATATTGTCGATAAATATCGAACGTATAAAGATGTTTAAATTTTCCATGATGTTGCGTTGCTTTGATTTGTTGGCTGTTAGTTTTCTTGCAAATCTTTGTTATATATGCGGTGTATCCAGATAATGCAAGCGACAATTATCAGCGCCATTGGAGGTAGTATCATCAATCCATTGTTGACATAACCGTGGTCGTAACACCATTGTGGAACAACCGGAAATCCCCATAAAGTGCCACTTCCAAGTAATTCACGGAAGAAACCTACAATTATCAGAATAATGGCATAACCAACTCCGTTGCCTATGCCGTCAAGAAAAGATGGCCAAGGCTTGTTGCCCATGGCAAATGCTTCAAGTCGACCCATTAGAATACAATTGGTGATAATCAGCCCGATAAACACCGATAGTTGTTTGCTTACTTCATATTGATAGGCCTTGAGAAGTTGGTCTACTATTGCAACCAGACCTGCAACGACTACTAATTGTACTATAATACGAATATTTGTCGGTATAGTATTGCGGAGTAGAGATATGATTACATTAGAAAATGCAAGTACTGCTATCACTGATATGCCCATTACACAGGCCGGTTCAAGTTTGGCTGTCACGGCCAAACTTGAGCAAATACCGAGTATCTGAACTATTACCGGGTTGTCCTTTGAAAGCGGATTTAATAGCGCTCCCATGTTTTTATTGTTAGTTGCCATATTGTTGCTCTGAGTGATTATTTGTTGTCGTTGAGGCTTTTTAGATATTTTGAATATCCAGTAAGGCAGTTGTCTATCATTGTGCTAACACCTTTGGAGGTGATTGTTCCGCCCGATATTGCGTCTACGTAGTCCTCGCCATTTAATGGCTTTTGACCTACTTTTTGCACTGACACCGGTAGGAAACGACCGTCTTTAAATAGGCATTTCCCATTGAATTGGTCACTGAATATTGGTTTGTCAATTTCAGCTCCTAATCCCGGAGTTTCTCCCGTGTGTGCAAAATAAGCGCCATAAATAGTTGAGCCATCGTTGTTTACTGCAATATATCCCCAGATAGGGCCCCAAAGTCCGGCACCATATACGGGAAGAATATATTTGTTGTCATTCTCGTTGAGTTGGCATATGTATATGGGAAGTAGACGTTGCTCTATCGGTTTTTTACTCTCGGTGGCAACGTCAATGGCAAAAGCATTACCTTCAACAGTTTTACCCTCGGAGTTAATGACAATTTGATCAACGATATATTTATTGAAGTTTTCAATGACATTAGCTTTGTCAGGAGTGATATGTGCAGATGCGAGGATTTGCTTCATCTTGTCAGCGTCAGCGTTGGCTGTTTGTTGTGGTTTGAGTGCCAATGATGTAGCGGCAAGTGCTACTCCTACAATTACGACAAGCGCAATGATGTATATGATTGTATAGGTGTTACTTTGCTTATTCATAGTTGTTATGATTTAGCTTTGAGTCGACGCATGCGTCGGCGGATGTTGGATTGTACTACGCAATAGTCGATAAAAGGAGCGAATGCATTCATGAGCAATACAGCCAACATTGCACCTTCAGGATAGCCGTTGTTGTAGGTGCGTATCAAGATGGCTATTGCACCAATCAAGAAACCATAGATGTATTTTCCGGTATTGGTGCGTGATGCAGTTACCGGATCAGTGGCCATGAAAACGGCGGCAAACGCAAAACCTCCAAGACACAATTGGTCGATAGGGCAAAGCAATGATGCCGGATAACTTGCTGATGGCAATGCGTGTGCTAATGAAGCCATTGCAAAACCTCCGATAAACACCGACAACATTATGCGCCAACTGGCTATGCCGGTAAATAATAGTATTGCGGCACCAATGAGGATGCATAATGTAGATGTTTCACCGACAGAGCCGGGTATAAGACCAATGAAATAGTCAAGCGTTGTCATCGGCTCACCGATGATATTGGTGAGGTGTAATGAGTCTCCTGTATTAGTTGCTACTTGACCAAGAGGGGTAGCTCCTGAAAAACCATCAACAACTTGTCCTTCGCCAATGCCAAAATAGCTACCTTGGGGAACAAACACGTTGTCGCCACTCATGCTTGCCGGATAGGCAAAGAACAAGAACGCACGAGTTACGAGGGCTACATTGAATATGTTGAAGCCGGTGCCCCCAAATACTTCTTTGGCAAATATTACAGAGAATGCTGTTGCCACAGCAAGCATCCATATCGGGGTCTCAATCGGGCAGATGAGAGGAATCAGTATCCCCGATACAAGAAATCCTTCTTGAATTTCTTCTTTACGCCATTGTGCAACGATAAATTCAATGCCGAGTCCTACGATATAGGTTACAAATATTCGAGGAAGCATTGCTATGAGTCCATAGGTAAATAGCTCGCCAAATGGAAAATCTTCAGCACCAATCGACAACCATCGTTGGTAGCCTATGTTGTAAATGCCAAAGAGAAGGCAAGGTATTAGCGCGAGTACAACTATTATCATTACTCGTTTTGAGTCGAGACTATCGTGAATGTTTACGCCCGACTTAGAAGTGGTGTTAGGCGTGAACAAGAAAGTCTCAAAGCCGTCAAACACCGAACGGAAGGACTGATATTTTCCACCTGGCTCAAAATTGGGCTTGATGCGGTTGAGGTATTTTCTAAGTGATTTCACTATAATAATCTTTTATTGGTTAACTTAGTTCATTGCGCAAATAATCAAGCCCGTCTTGTACGATTTTTTGCAATTCGAGCTTGGATGCGTCGACATATTCGCATAATGCAAAATCTTCGGCGGCGACTTCATAGATGCCGAGTTGCTCCATGCGGTCGATGTCGCGAGCCATTATAGACTTGATAAGATACTCAGGTAATATGTCCATTGGCAACACTTTGTCGTATTCGCCTGATAATATCATTGCTCGCCGACCTCCCTGCAACCGGGCGTCGGGGCTGAATAATCTTTTGGTGAAATGTCCGGGGAATGAACGACTTGTGCTCATCTTGGATGGAGATAGCGATGCCCAGCCCAAAAATTCGTCGCAATCGTCACCTTCCGGGATGACAGTGATATGACGGTAAGGGTATCTAAGATAGCCATCCATGGCAACGGGGATGCCCGTAAGTACGTTTCCGGAAATTATGCGGTGCTTGTGACCGTTGTCGTTGATATTCCCTTTTGTTAAAGATGCAATGTCGGCACCAATTGTAGTCGTGATATAATGCGGATTGCATACTTCACTACCGGTCAAGGCAAGAGTGGTTGACATAGAAGGTGTACCTATTTCAATCAACTGCCCAATGCGCATCAATGTGATGGCGTCGAGCACCCACACTGTCTCTCCTTTGTTGACAGGGGCTATGTTTGCACATTGTATTCCTGCATTTCCTGATGGGTGGGGGCCGTCAAACTCGATAATGGATACGCCTTCGATATCGTAAAATCCATCACCGTGGCGTGTGCCAATGTATATGTTCCCGTCGGTAAGGTGGCGGAGTAATTTCACTCCGGCGATAAGTTGGCTTTCATGCCCCGTGAGCAGTGCAGAAAGATCAGGAGCTAAAGGGGCGGAGTCAAATGCCGTGATGAAAATGTCGCGTGGGGTGATGTCGGGGTTCGGTATGATGTCGTAAGGTCGTTGACGCAGCATGGTCCAAAGGCCTGACGCAAGCAATAGTCCTTTTGCAGAAGCGCGATTGTCGGCTTTTGTATCTAACTTGATGCACTCATTGCTCTCAGACGGAGTTATGACTATGCGCTCAAGTTTTCGGCGTTCACCTCTGACGACTTTTTCGATAGTTCCGGCAATCGGTGATACTACTATGATTTCGGGATGAACTTTGTCGTGAAACAAAGGTGTCCCTATAGCAACATTGTCTCCTTCTTTGACATCAACCTTAGGGATGATGCCTCTGAAATCGTCGGCTGTTATGGCGCATTTCGTGGGCTTGACTTCGTGAGGCTCATTGTATTGAGCACTTCCACGCAATTTAATGTCAAGACCCTTTTTCAGAGTCACTTTTGAGGTCATTTATTGAACGTTTATATAAATGATTATGATTTTTAGGTATTGCAAAGTTATTACATAATTTTGAGTTCGCTTTAATTTGTTTGATAAATTTCGATAAAAATATTGTCTCTTTGTCTAATTTTGACCTTCGGGAAAAGGTGGTTGGTCAAATTTATTATAAATCAATTCCATGTCATAGTCCCTGCTATGTATTACATGGGTTTTGTTGCGAAATTTTTACCATGACAAATTTGGTAAGTAGAAAATATAATAATAAATTTGCATGTCCGTTTGTTCAATAAAGGACTTCGGAAAATAACTTAAGTCATAAATACCGGATCAATTGAGATTGAATTTGACGCTGTGTCTCTGTGACACGTTTTTTTTGATTGAATTTATAGACTTCTGAGATTGTCCTGAATGTGAGGATATATTGGTCGGAAGCATTTGACGTGTGCGTGGCGTGGTTTTGATTGAGATTATTCCGGAATTAGTAAGCGAACTAATTATTATCATAATATTAATTTTATTAACATTAATCTTTTAAAATCAAATTATGGAAGCTCAAAAGCCCAATGCTGCAGCCCCTAAGGCTCAAGCAAAGAACGAAGGTTCTAAAGTACGCGGTATCAAGAACGCATTCTTGGTTATCGTTGCATGTTTCATCGTGGCACTTTGCCTCTTTGTATTCTGGTTTGGCGCAGACAGCCATTTTGACGAAGCCGGTCACCCACAAGACATTTGGGGTACCATCTACATGGGTGGTGTAATCGTACCTGTACTTCAGACATTGTTCCTTACTGTTATTGTTCTTTCGGTAGAACGTTGGATTGCTCTTTCAAGCGCAAAAGGAAAAGGTAACATTGCTAAGTTTGTTGCTGAAGTTAAGAAATGTCTTGCAAAGAATGATATCAAGGGTGCACAAGAACTTTGTAAAAAACAACAAGGTAGTGTTGCTGCAGTAGTGGCTGCTGCTCTCGTAAGCTATCAAGAAATGGATAACGATACCAATTTGACTAAGGAACAAAAGGTTTTGACAATCCAAAAGTCTCTCGAAGAAGCTACTGCTCTTGAAATGCCTGCTCTTCAGCAAAACCTTCCTATCGTTGCTACCATGACTACTCTCGGTACTCTTATCGGTCTTCTTGGTACAGTAATCGGTATGATCAAATCATTCCAAGCTCTTGCTGCTTCTGGTGCTCCTGACTCTACCGAGCTTTCTACCGGTATCTCTGAAGCACTTATCAACACTGCATTCGGTATCGCAACCGGTGCGTTTGCTGTAATTTCTTATAACTTCTACACCAATAAGATTGACAACCTCACTTACGCAATCGACGAAATCGGTTTCTCTATCGTGCAGACGTTTGCAGCTACTCACTAATTCCATTGTCTTTCACAATTAACAAGATTAAATAATCTAAACTAATAAACGAAAACAATGGGAAAAGTAAAAATTAAAAGAAAAAGTACCCTCATCGATATGACCGCGATGAGTGACGTGACTGTTCTTTTGCTTACTTTCTTCATGTTGACTTCTACTTTCCTTCAGAAGGAACCTGTGACAGTGTTGACTCCTTCTTCAGTATCTGAAATTAAGGTGCCGATGACCAACTGTGCGCAGATTCTTATTTCTCCCGAAGGAAAGGTGTTTATCTCGGTTTCCGGTGACGCTGACTCTACCTATTCTACTGAAAAGGTGCGTGCCGAGCTCATCCAAACCGCAGTTTCAGAGTATAACAAGTTCCATAGTAGCAAAATCAATCTCACGCCTGCTCAAGTGGCCAAGTTCTCTAAAATCAATATGTTTGGCGTTAAACTTTCTGAGTTGCCGGCATTCCTTGATTTGGAGCAAACTAAGCAAGATGAGGTGATAGGTGATATGACCAACCCTATTGTTGGTATACCTGTCGATGACAATAAAGACTTGTCAAAGCCAAACGAATTCCAAATCTGGATGCGTGCCATCTACAACTCTTCCAATCCCAACTTGGAGTCGACTATCAAGTCGGGTGAAGGCATTGCAATCAAGGCTGATAAGGACACTTCTTATGAAATCGTTCATGTAGTCCTTGACAACTTGCAGACTTTGAAAATGAATAAGTTTAGCTTGATGACTGCATTAAAAACAGAGAATGAATAATCATTATGGCACAGATAGAACAATCCGATAACGGCGGCAAAAAGAAAAAAGGCGCCCAGAAAAAGATGCAGATCCATGTCGACTTTACGCCGATGGTGGATATGAACATGCTTCTGATTACGTTCTTCATGCTCTGTACTACGATGATTAAGTCGCAGACTTTGCAAATCGCTCTTCCTTCAAATGAAAAAGTTGAACAGGAACAGCAAAATAAGACAAAGCAGTCAGAAGCCGTTACCCTCATCCTCGATACAGAACGTGATGATGAAGGTAAGGTAAAAGTTGATGAAGACGGAAAGCCCGCTCACATTATCTATTATTATGAAGGTAAAGCTGATGTTACCGATGAAAATAAGGATGGTGTGCTTGATAATCCTAATTTGAAGACCGAGAAATTTATAGGTAATCAAAATGGCCAAGTTCAGGGTATCCGTAAGATCCTACACAATCGAAATACTCAAGTTCTTGAGAAGATTGGTGTACTCAAGACGCGTTGGAAAAACAAGGAATTGACCGATGATGAATATCAGGCTGAGGCCAAGAAAATTCGTAATGACTCTAACTTGGTCCGTCCGGTTATTATCATCAAGGCCTTGAATTCTGCTTCATGGGAAAACTTGATTGGTGCTCTCGATGAAATGCAGATCAACCAGATTTCACGCTATCAGATTGACAACCTCAATGCTATGGATTCATTGCTTATAGCTGATTATAAGGCTAAGAATCCTAAATGATGATGGATCATATGTTTAACTATTAAAACTGGAAAGAAAAATGGCAAAAGATGTAGATCTTTCATCAAAAGAATGGCGTGATATAGTATTTGAAGGCAAGAATAAGGACTTTGGTGCATACACCCTTCGTAAGACTTCTGATGCTCGTCACAATAAGGCTATGATTGTAGTGGTGATTATTATTGCTATTGCATTCTTGTTGCCATTCCTTGTAAATACTGTGATTCCTAAAGCAGAGGAAAAGCCTGAAGACTTGACTGAACAAGCTCTGGTTAACCTCGCTGATGATATTACTGAAGAAGAGGAAGAAGAGCCGGAAGAAGAGTTGCAACGTTATGAAGAGGAACAGCCTCAAGCTCTTCCTGAAGAGATTCTTAACACTGTAAAGGTGACTGAAATCGCTATCGTGGAAGATAATGAGGTGAAAGCCGAAGATGAGGTTAAGACCCAAGATGAATTGGCTGAGACTCAGACTGCTTTTGGTCAGACCGACTTTGACCAAGGTACAGATGACCGTAATGTTGTGCGTGAACATAAGGACGAAATCATTGTTGAAGAAAAGAAAGAGGTCGAAGACAACAAGGTGTTTACTGCTGTTGAACAGATGCCTCAGTTCCCCGGTGGTGAAGCCGAGTTGATGAAATACATTTCATCACACATCAAGTATCCACCTGTGGCAATGGAAAACAATGTGCAAGGACGTGTTGTAGTGCAATTCGTTGTTACCAAGACCGGAAAGGTTGGAGAAGTAAAGGTGGTACGTGGTAAAGATCCCGACCTCGACAAGGAAGCTGTGCGTGTAGTAAAATCGCTTCCTGACTTCATCCCTGGTAAGATGAACGGTCAATCGGTAAACGTGTGGTATACACTTCCTATCTCGTTTAAACTTCAAGGAGTATAATATTTATACCCTTAACATAGAAAAAAGTCGACTGATTTCAGTCGACTTTTTTTGTCGTGTAACATGGATTTAGTAATTTTGAGCAATTGGATTAAACAAAATTATATCATGAAAAATAAACGTTTTTTGTCTGTTATTGTGTGTATCTCTTTTGTCGTGTCATTAGCTTCGCAGTCGATAAAACTTCCTCATATGTATGCTCATCGAGGATGTTGGACTAAGGGCGAAACTGGAGAGTTTGTGATTCCTGAGAACAGTATTGCCGCAGTGGAGATGGCAAAAATTATGGGTTATGAGGGTATTGAGTGCGATGTACATTATACTAAGGATAGCGTAATGGTGATCTTGCATGATCACACATTAAATTGCACGTTGAGACGAGCTTCTGATTATTCGAGATTGGACGAGCCGATAAAGCTTGCTGATGTGACATTTGCCGAGTTGCGTAGTAACTATGTGCTTGAGTCGGAGCTCCTCGAGTTGAGAACACCGGTGCCGACTCTTGAAGAATTGTTGGACGCTTGCAGGCGTTGTGCAATCAAGCCTATGTTGCATAGTGCCTTGTCGGAGTCTTATATTGTCGCTCAAAATATGTTTGGTGACGAATGGATCTGTTTTACTGAGGAAAAGGGTATACGGGAGGCTCGTAAGATTTCGGATTGTTTATGCCTATTGGCTATAAGCGGTGGAACGGCCGAAGAAAATATAGCCCGATTAAATAGTATTGGAGGTGATTGTGGAGTCTCTACAATGAATTACAAACTATTGACAGAAGATTTTTGTAACAAATTGTCATCGGCAGGTTATCAGATTCAAGCATCAATTTTTCCAACACCATGGGATGCTGTTGCTATTAAAAATGGTGTGACGTATCAGTTGACCGACTATGCGTTTATGCCCTATCAAGGCGGAAATATAGTGAAAAACTTCAGCGTGGAAAACATAGAGAAGAATGAAATGAAGTTGTTGCAATCTGAAGAACAGTCAAGTTGTGGAGGAGTTGTGTTGAAAATAGAATTTGAAGGAAAAATCGCTGTCGAAATAGATGGCGTAGTGACGCATGAACTTGAAAGCAATGATGGCGCGGCAACATATTTGATTGGTAGGCGGTTTGTGTCCTCTATTCCGGAGGTCGGTATTTGCAAGAAAAGCAAAGATACGGTAGTCAGCAAAGTCAATGTTTCGGTGTATCTGATGTAATCGTTAGCAAAAGGTTGAATAGAGCCATTTGTGGAATTTACATGTCAGAGTAATGTTTGACGGTAAGTGAGTCCCTTGATTATTTATATGAAAGGCCGTAAAATGTGTTTTTGGGGTTGTTGATTAAGATTTATTTTTTTTTTTTTTGATTCGTTGTGAAATTCATATCTTTGCAATGTAATATGAGTAAAAATTATAATTATGAAAAAACTTTATTATTTGGTTACGCTGTTGGTCGCTTTTGTCTCATCGGATATGATGGGGCAAGAATCGTGTTTTAATCCGGCAAGTCGCAGAGAACGAGTAAAAACGAGGATTGAGGCAAAGCATATGTCCAAAAGTCACAATGTGGTTGATATAAAATCGATTAGCACAAAGGCTTTGGATGAATATACTGATGTGCAAGATGATGTGCGTTATCGTTATGTATTTACCTACAATGTCGACAATCAACGTGCTTCCGAAACAATTTATAAGACCGAGAAAGATGGTGATGTTTGGGGAGAAGAGGTATTGTGTGACGTCGGATTGTACAGCTATGAGTATGATTTAGATAATCGCTTAAAAGTTAAGCGTGTAACATATGAAAATGCAGAGTATTTTTCATCCTATTTTATAATGGTGACATACAATAACGATGGCACTACCGATTATGACAAATATACAAAAGGTTATCTTAATGAAGGAGACTATGTATTGGATGAAAGATGGTCATATTATCAAAATGGTGTGTTAGCTTCTCATTCGACCGATTGTGATGATGAATATTCTCAAGTGACATGGAAGTATAGCACCAAGGGGTTGCCTGTTGAGAGAATTACTAAAGACTCAAGGTTGACATATTCCGGTTCGGTAAATGATGTTGAGATTACTCGTTATTGTGGAGATGAAATATATGGATATGTGAAATATTCCTATGACTCTGCTACCGGTAGATTGTTGGAGGCGTATAGTTATGGATCTTCATTTGATTCTTATTTAGATGAGAGTGAAACATATGATGATGAAATCAAAGTTTCTTACGAAAATAGTAAAACTACTTATGAATATGACGCTCTTGGAAGAATGGTGAGCGCAACGGATTATTATAAAGAAGGCGGAGAATGGGTCGTTGGAGACAAAGAAACCTATACGTATGCCAACAACGAGGTGTACAGTGTCAATAATCCTTGGCGTGTAGTGTTTGGTATGGACGGCCCTTGGTCGCATTACAAGTATGAAAGCAAGTATTATGAAGAAGAAAATGTCGACATCGTGTTTAATCGAGATGATGCCGGCAAACTGTTGAGTGTAGACTATCAGATAGGGTCTTCGGAGGGAGGATATGTTTATGACGATGAGGGCAATGTTGTGGACTTGAACGGCGATGGTGTAATTACCGAAGACGATATGATGGCGTCCTCTAATGCTACAGTGACAGTAACAGTCGATGACAAAGGGCAGATAACAAAGATGAAGACATACGAACATGTCTACACCGAGGAAAATGGCGTTGTATATGACGATTATGTCTATGAAGTGGAAGATGTGTATGCATGGACTGACGGAGTTGTTTCTAATCAGCAATCATCCGCTAAAGAACAAGGTAAGATGTGGACGGGTGAAGACTATTATACATTTGACTATACGCATGCAGATAATATCGATTTTTCATATTCTGAAAATGGTGTAGCGTTAGTTGTCGATTGTAGCGATCGTCCGGTGGTAAATGTCGAAATCTCAGAAAAAGATGGCAGATACCGTTATACTGCATATAATTCAGACTATTCTTATTGTATAAAACGTGATGTCCAGACGGCTGATGTGTCATTTGTTCGTCCCAATATTCTCAAAGATTACAATGGCTTTACTGCCGACAAGACTATCATAGTGTCACAAGCAGGTCGTGTCGTGTGCTGTGGATATGAGGAATATGAATATGATTCCAATTATAAATTGGGTATGGAAGAAGCTGTTTCTTGGAATATTGAGGTTGAAGCAGATTATTATGAACCATATTATTTGAATGTCGGAGAAGATCAATATTTTACGTTGGAGAAAGATGGAAATCTGACTGTTTGCTACAATATGTTTGATTTGCCTAAATTCGTATTGTCGGGTGACCGATTGGTTAAAGAGTATATCTACTATGCCCCGGTATATGAAAGCAGTGGAGGCACTGTCAGCGGCTTGTCGGGCAATGTTGTGGCAAAGTCGGTTAGCGTTCCGGCCGGACAAGCTTATACGCTTGTGGAATATCTATATGATGAAAAAGGCCGTCACTCAGGGAAAAACATCGTTGATGTCGATGAGTCGGGTGAGACAACTGAAGAAATCTCAGTAGAGTATGTCTACGATGTTAGTGGAATAAAAGAGGTCTTGGCTAAAGCGTCGTCCGGTATTGAAATAAATGGGATGGTGCTTGGCGCAGAACAAGGAATGACATTTGATGTATATTCGGTGTCAGGCGTAAAACTTGCAGGCGGAGTTAGTGAGTATGTAGCTCCCAATGCCGGCGTTTATGTCGTCACAATAAATGGTCGCTCGGTAAAAGTACTTGTGAAGTAATCGCAGTAAACTGAAAGTCTTTATAGCAAAATAACAAATGGGTTGCGCTCTATTGAGCACAACCCATTTGTCGTTAAGTCAGATGTTGAAGGAGCATAGACTAAAATAATATTTAAATTTAAGTAGGTGCTAATCAGTCAAATAAAGAAAAGTGTCGAAAATATCGATGTTTTTGTTTGCGCAAATGAAAAATAATGCCTAACTTTGCATCGCTTTTGACGATAAAGTCAGAGCACATAGGGAGATTCGCTAGCTCAGCAGGTAGAGCACAACACTTTTAATGTTGGGGTCCTGGGTTCGAGCCCCAGGCGGATCACTGAAAATCATGAAGAATGCCACCTGACCCGGTGGCATTCTTCGTCTTTGTACATTTTGGCCATCAAAAGATGGGGTTCATTGGGCTTATTGGTCAAAATAGGACTCATTAATTAACGTGCTTGCCTGTAGTTGTGGCTCAGAAGACGCTACAAACTTAATGCCAGCCGTGCCGCTTGTGGCTTATGTTGCATTGTAGTTGCTTTCTAAGTACTTAAACAATCATTTTTTTTAGATAGTAAATATTGTGATTATACAAAAAAGATATTACCTTTGATTTGGTTATTTAATTTATAATTTATAAGACTAATTACTATGGCAAACTTATTGGATGAAACAACTGATGCTGTTAATGACTATGGACGTGATGTTAGAGTTATTGAAAAACAAATTGCGGTTCAAACCGGTATAGGTTCTATTATTTTTGAAATTGCATTGTGGCTGGTTATCCCAATTCTTGTGCTGATATATGTGTCAATAATGGGGCCTGTTCTTGAAAATCCGTTAATGGTTGGATTTGTTGGCTGTTTAGCCGGCATGTTGCCCGGTGTGATTTTTATTTTTATGAAAATCTCGGCACACAATTACTTTCAGCAACTTGAACAGCGTATTCAAGCAGAAGCTTCAAACATAGACAACTATTTGGAACAGCGTGTGCAAATATTGCAAAACGTTGTCGGAATCTTGGATCGGGCTATTGACCTTGACAAGGATGTGATGAAGACTGTGGCAGCGTTGCGCGGAGGTAGATTGGACGATGAAACCCGCAGTGAAGTTAATGCTCAAATAAACTCGGTGTTTCGTGGCTTATTCCCTCAAGTAGAAGCCTATCCTGAGTTAAAAGCGCACAATGCCATCGCTGATGCCATGCAACAAAACAGTTATCTGCAACGTGAAATTACGGCTGCTCGTACAGTTTACAACAGCAGAGTAACACAATGGAATACCGATATATTTAGTTGGCCCACAAAGATGATTGTGGCAGCAAGTCAAGGTTACACTACTCGCATACCATTTTCAGTGTCGGCTGAAACTCGAGAGATGGCAAGAAGTAAATTCTTCTAAGAATAGTTGGGTATGGTTGAAAATATATATGACCCACTAACTGAATATATAAATGTCTATAAAGATAGATTTAAAGAGGTTGCGCAAAAGACATTTGCAGAATTGGCCAAAGAAGCCAATGTGGATGTAGAGGCCAACAAGCAAACTTGTAGCGAGATATATACTGTTGGAGATGTCTTATCTTCAACTAATTCAAGGATACAACAATGGAGCGCACTGCGTGTATTTTTATGGGTTGTTGTAGCCATTGGTGTTATCTTTTTAATGACGAGATACGAAAGCCTTGATCCTCGAATTATCGTGGTTGTCGGCATGGCTATAGCATCGATTCTTATTTTCCTTTTTTATAAGGTGCAACCTACGCTCAACGAGCTTAAAGACAGTCGCTACAATCTGGAGAATGAGTTGACAAATCTAAAGGCTGAAGCATGGGCTCAAATGGAACCACTTAACCGACTTTATCATTGGGACATTCTCGCTCACATGATGTCAGAAACTGTACCGCGATTGGAATTTGATCCATATTTTACGGCTCAGCGATTGGCTGATTTGCAACATGTATATGGCTGGACCGATTTGTTTAATAGAGATCGGTCGGTACTTTATTCTCATTCGGGGCTTATTAATGGGAATCCGTTTGTGTTATGTCGTACGAAAAAAATGGAAATGGGCTCTAAAACATATTATGGAACAAAAACCATACATTGGACCACTACAGAGCGGGGTAGTGATGGTAAATATCACGTAGTTCATCATTCTGAAACTCTATGTGCGAGTTTTACAGCTCCTTATCCTGAATATTATGAAAAAACACGACTCATCTATGCCAATATCGCAGCTCCTGATTTGACCTTTTATCGAGTTAAAAGCGGTCTGGCGGGTAAGGAAAAATCATTGTCGTTTAAATGGAAAAATTATAAGCTCAAAAAGAAATCGCAAGAGCTCAATAATTATGATTATGCAATGATGACTAATGAAGAGTTTGAAGTCGCTTTTGATACCAGCAATCGCAATAACAATCATCAGTATGCGCTCTTATTTACACCGCTTGCACAAGAAAATATGCTGACCTTGCTTCGAGATAATGCAGTAGGGTATGGTGACGACTTCAACTTCCAAAAAGACAGAATGATAAATATCATTACAGCCGACCATTTACAAAGTATGGAATTGGATATGAATCCACAACAATACAAGGCTTTTGACTATGAAGAGGCTCAACAGAATTTTTACACGGTTAATGCTCGTTATTTTCGTGCAATTTACTTCGCTTTTGCACCATTGTTGTGTGTGCCCATGTATCAACAAATAAGACCGCATCACGATATTTATGGTCGTGATATGAAGCAAAGCAGCGCGTTTTGGGAGCATGAGGCATTGGCCAATTTTTGGGGAAATGATTATTTCCGTCATTCAAGTTGTGTAACGGATTGTATTCTCAAGACAAAGCAAATCAAAGGGGATGGTGATGAGTCAACAATCAAAGTAGATGCTTACGGTTATCGTTCGGAAGAAAGGCTTATTTATATAAGCAAATATGGTGGTGATGGGCGGTATCATGATGTGCCGGTTTTTTGGGATGAATATTTACCGGTGACCGGTCATGGAACAATTTTCATGAAAGAAGATAATGACATTGAAGAACGTTCAATGTCCCATCGTGACCGTATCAGCCACATTAACAAAGTGATTAACACATCAAAAATGAGTGTTTATCGCAGACACATAGCATCAAAAGTATAGAACCGATTTTCTCGGTTTGCAATATATCTATAATGATTATTTACCGGACACTAATAACATGCTTGTAAAATTTTTTTATCAGGCTACGATAAAAATTAGAGGCAATTATAATCGTAATAATATACATCTTGACTGCAGCTATTTAAAAAGTGTTAATTATATGAAGTCTCATTTTTACTTTTATGAGTATCGTCTGTCTTAATAGCAAAGGTATTTTTAAATAACAATAGATGATGAAAAGATTATTTTTAAGCTTGGCTATGGTTGTGATTTTGGCCAGCGGTCAAGTAGTAATGGCACAGGGACGTCCTCAACGCATGAATCGTGAGCAACGTATGGAACAGATGATGAAGAAGCTGAACCTTAGTGAAGAACAAAGTAAAGAGTTTAAGGCTGCCATGGATAGCATGAGGCCGCGTAATAATAACGGAGAAAGACCATCTCGAGAAGAAATGGAAAAAAGACGTACTGAAATGGAAGGCAAAATGAAAAGCATTTTGACAGAAGATCAATACAAGAAATATCAAGAGATGCAGAAGAATAGATGAGGTGGTAGAAGAAACCGCTAAGGTTAGATTGTTTTAGGAAATAAATTAAATGTCTTATTGGCGACAAAAACCGGGTGCTTTATAAAAAACCCGGTTTTTGTGTTTTTTTATGTATCCATTATGGGTAGTGATAATGTCGGAAATATAATACGAGGATAACTTTGCATAGGAGTTGACCGGAGTAAATTGATTTGTAAAAGTGGTTTAAAACCCTTAATTTTGCAAATTGTTTTGTGGATTAATGTGTCCAAATAGATAAAATGCTAATAGTAACAATTTCAATAAATTAAATAACATGCTTACAGCAAAAGAAATACGCGAGTCGTTTAAAGACTTCTTCCGTAGCAAAGGCCACCAGATTGTGCCTTCTGCACCAATGGTAATTAAGGATGATCCCACGTTGATGTTTACCAACGCCGGAATGAATCAATTTAAAGATATTATTTTGGGCAATACGGCAGCAAAATATAAACGTGTGGCTGACTCGCAAAAGTGCTTGCGTGTAAGTGGGAAACACAACGACCTTGAAGAAGTGGGCATGGACACATATCATCATACCATGTTTGAAATGCTCGGTAATTGGTCGTTTGGCGACTATTTCAAGCAGGAGGCTATAGATTGGGCCTGGGAGTATCTGGTAGACGTTTTAAAACTTAATCCAGAACATCTTTATGCTACCGTCTTTGAAGGTTCCCCATCTGAAGGTCTCGGTCGCGATGATGAGGCTGCATCTATTTGGGAAAAACATTTACCAAAGGATCATATTATTAACGGTAACAAACATGACAATTTCTGGGAGATGGGCGATACCGGACCTTGTGGTCCTTGTTCAGAGATACATATCGATTTGCGAAGTGATGAAGAACGAGCAGCGGTCTCGGGGCGTGATTTGGTTAACCATGATCATCCGCAAGTGATTGAAATATGGAATCTCGTATTCATGCAATATAACCGCAAGGCCGATGGGTCGCTTGAGGCTTTGCCGGCAAAGGTGATAGATACTGGAATGGGTTTTGAGCGTCTATGTATGGCTCTGCAAGGCAAAAAATCAAACTATGACACAGACGTGTTTACTCCGCTGATTGGAAAAATCAGTGAACTCTCCGGTATGAAATATGGCGAGAATGCTAAAGTGGATATTGCAATGCGCGTTATAGCCGACCATGTCCGCACAATCTCATTTTCTATTGCCGATTCTCAACTCCCAAGTAATGCCAAGGCCGGTTATGTAATACGTCGAATATTACGTCGTGCAGTGCGTTACGCATATACATTCCTTGCTCAAAAGCATGCATTTATGTATCGGCTTGTTGATACCTTGATTGAGAGTATGGGTGAAGCTTATCCCGAATTGCCCAAGCAACGCGACTTGATAATGAAGGTGATAAAGGAGGAGGAAGATGCATTTTTACGAACTCTTGAAAACGGTATACGTTTGCTTGATCAAGCAATTGAAGCAACCAAGGCTAAGGGAAAAACAGAAATCTCGGGAAATGAGGCATTTGTGCTTTACGACACCTACGGATTCCCTCTTGACCTTACGGAATTGATTCTAAAAGAAAATGGAATGACTCTTGATCACAACGGGTTTGATGCGGAAATGGCTGCGCAGAAAGCTCGCGCTCGTAATGCTGCAACAGTAGAGGCTTCTGATTGGATTGTGGTAAATGATGGTGAGCAAGAATTTGTTGGATATGATGTTGCCGAGGTAGAGACCAAGATGCTTCGTTATCGACAAGTTAAGCAAAAAAATAAGGAATATTATCAAATCGTTTTGTCAAAAACACCTTTTTATGCTGAAATGGGGGGGCAGGTTGGAGACCAAGGTAAACTTGTTGCCGGAGACGACGTTGTAGAAATTTATGATACCAAGCGTGAAAATGGCATGGGAGTGCATCTTGCTAAAAAGATGCCGGCAGATGTTAATGCAACATTTGTGGCAACGATTGACCGTGATGCTCGTCAAGCTATCTCTTGTAATCACACTGCCACTCACTTACTTCATGAAGCATTGCGTGAGGTACTTGGCACTCATGTTGAGCAGAAAGGTTCATTTGTGTCACCTGACGTGTTGCGCTTTGACTTCTCTCATTTTCAGAAGTTGACACCTGAGGAGATTAACAAAGTAGAGCATATTGCCAATAAACGTGTGCGCATGGCAATATCTCGTGATGAGCATCGAAATGTGCCTATTGAGGAGGCTCGTCAAATGGGAGCAATGGCCCTTTTTGGTGAAAAGTATGGAGATGAAGTGCGTGTCATCCGTTATGGCACATCGGTGGAATTGTGTGGCGGTACTCATGTCGATAATACCGGAAATATAGGTATGATTAAGATAATATCGGAAAGCAGTATTGCTGCCGGTGTGCGTCGTATTGAAGCAATTACCGGAGAGCGTGTTGAAGATTCATTGTCGGAAATGCAACAAACTTTACGTGAAATGGCATCGATGTTCAACAATACACCCAATTTGCTTCAAGCAATACGCAAGCAGTTTGAAGAAAATGTAGAGTTGCGCGGTCAGGCCGAAGAGTATTTTAAAGAACGTATTGCCAATTTGACCAAGGAGTTTTTGGCGAAAGCTAAAGAGGTGAATGGCGTTAAGACTGTATTGATGACAGGCGTACGTATTCCGGATGTTGTTAAAAACGTAGCGTTTGCAGTAAGAGCGCAATCTCCTGAGCATACGGCATTCTTGGCTGCGACAATTGACCCGTCAGGAAAACCGTTGTTGACTGCGATGATTACTGAGGATTTGGTCAAAGAAGGGAAAAATGCATCGACAATGGTTCGCGAAGCCGCTAAATTGATTCAAGGAGGAGGTGGCGGTCAGCCGGGATTTGCACAGGCCGGAGGTAAGAATGCCGATGGAATTGCCGCGGCTGGTGAAAAACTGCGCGAATTGATGAATGAGTAGTAAGACCCCAACTTTTAAAAGTTGGCCATTTAAACCCATAATTGGATAAATAAAGAGTCTGGAGAAAATTTCAGACTCTTTATTCTTTTGCAACAATATAGCCTTATTTCTTATACTTGTATTATATATAGGTGGATAATTTATAGTAGAGTGAAAAGTGCAAAAAAAAATTACTCGTCGTCACGACGAATAATCTTCTTACCTTAAATCTAATACCATGAAAACTGATACAAAGATAGATATTTTTGTGTTATAAAGCAATGTCTGCCGACATAATTTTGCGATGGTTAGTAAAATTTAACAAAATTGATTGAGGTTATTTAATGTGGTAAGACCAAGTTTATATATAATTTATTTTGTTGTAAAACTTGGGATAAGAATATATCAGAATGAAATATTTGGACTTAAATTTCGTTCTAATTTAGATTAATTTAGAATAAATGTTTTATGATAGTGAATAAATCACATCGACATCAGCCATCATTATTGGCTTCGGCTATTCCGGTTGTCGTGCTCGTGTCGGGGCTTGTGGCTGTGATTGTTACTCAAGGTGCAGTTGCTGTGCAGTCGTTGAGCTATCCTATATTACTTGTTGCAGCCTTTTTATCTCTATCCATAGCGGTGTTATTTTATAAGAGGAAGCGCTCGGCATTTGTAATAGGTATGCTTAAAAGTGCAAAGCAGGTGCTTCCTACAATTCCAATACTATTGCTTATCGGTGCGGTTTCGTCGACGTGGATTTTGAGTGGGGTGGTTCCGATATTGATTTATTATGGATTGCAAATGCTTTCCCCTGATTTATTCTTGTTTGTTGCATGTTTCATGTGCTCTGCTATATCATTGTTGAGTGGCAGTTCTTGGACTACTGTTGCAACAATAGGTGTAGCATTTATGGGGATAGGTACAGTTATGGGGTATGGTGATGGCTGGATTGCCGGGGCTATAATTTCTGGCGCATATTTTGGAGATAAGGTGTCGCCACTTTCTGATACAACAGTGCTTGCGGCATCTACATGCAATGTTAATCTGTTTACTCACATACGTTATATGATGCTGACCACGGCTCCAGCATTGATTATAGCTCTGTTGGTATATGCGATAGTTGGTTTGGTAATTCCGATATCGGAAGTGAACGATATGTCGGAAATATTGAATTGTCTTGGAAGGACGTTTAACCTGTCGCCGTTAGTGTTGACAATTCCATTGCTTACATGTGTGTTGTTGGCATTACGATTTGATACGCTGAGTACGTTGTCAATGAGTGCATTGGCAGGGTTGGGTGGAATGTTTTTGTTTCAACCTCAAATCGTTTCTCTTCTATCAGACGCTGATGGCTCTTTGCTTGGGTCGGTTGTTATGTCCCTACAGGTATTGCTTGGGTCAACGTCATTAGAAACACATCATGATTTGCTAAATACACTTGTTGTTACTCGTGGAATGGCGGGAATGCTACCTACGATTTATTTGGTGTTGAGCGCTATGGTTTTTGGTGGAGCAATGATGGGATCAGGTATGTTATCAACGATAACGCACTCTTTTAATCGACATCTGCGCTCGATGCGCAATATTGTTGCGACGACTGTGGCAAGTGGATTGATGTTGAATGCATGTACGGGCGACCAGTATTTGTCGATAATATTGGGAGGAAATATTTATCGCAACTTGTATCGTCGCAACGGCCTTGAACCACGCTTACTTAGCCGTACGGTAGAAGACTCAGTGTCGGTTACGTCGGTCTTGATTCCATGGAATTCATGTGGCTTGACTCAGTCAACGGTATTGGGCGTAGCTACTATTGTGTATTTGCCATACTGTTTTTTTAATATCCTTTGTCCGATAATGGCTTTGATAATGGCTTGGACTGGCTATCGTATATACAGTCAGCAGTCGACTAAAAATAGATAGATTGTCACATCGTGAGTACGATGTGGTTTTCTTCGGCTATGCGGCGCATGTTGATAATCGCATAGCGCATGCGTCCGAGAGCTGTATTGATGCTTACACCTGTCGCTTCTGCTATTTCTTTGAAACTCATGTCGCTGTAATATCTCATCAAAAGCACTTGTCGTTGACTATCAGGCAATGCATCGATGATGCGTCTCACATCGGCTTGTATCTGATTGCTAATCAAAATATCTTCGATATTTATGTCGCATAGGTCTTTGCGATTGAGCATGTCAACTTCATCTGAGTCTGTGGAGACGTTGTTTTCAGATTTTTCTTGACGAAAATAATCAATAATGAGATTATGTGCTATGCGTGAAATCCAAGCAATAAACTTGCCGTTGCCCGAATAGCGACCTTGTTTGATGGTCATGATGGCTTTGACAAAAGTTTCTTGGAAGATGTCGTCGGCGACATCTCTATTTTTTACTATATGTAATATGTAGGAATATACGCGAGACTGATGGCGTCTCAATAAAACGTCAAATGCCTCATTATTACCTTCCGCATAAACTGCTACCAGATAGTCATCTGTAAGCTGGGTTGTTGTTTGCATTACTTTGTCAATTATGATTGGAGTAGTGTCAAACTATAGGCATTTTCTGTTTTTAAAAGTTATACTTAATATTGTTATCGACTGCAAATATAACATTAAAAAACAAATGATACAACTTTTAAGATGAAAAAAGATAGATAAGCATAAAAATGAGATGTCGATACGTAATAAATAAACTTGGCGTTACGTTAATAAAATGTATCTTCAACAAAGTTTGCCTATGGATAGAAATTCTACAACGACCACAACATCGATTAAAGCCGATAAGAAGCAATGTGAGAAACAAAACGTGTCGACAGGACCTAACTGTCGCACGATTGATTTTATCAAGCAATTTGCTCGGTGCTATACTTATGAGCCACGATTGTCGCGAGCCTTAGGAGGTATTATCGTCAATTGACGGTCAGTCTTATTGCTTTGAATTACGGCGCACCTCATTTTTTTTGGTGCGCTTGTTGTGTGTTAATAAAAAAAAAGCTAACTTTGCACACGTTTTTTACATAAACATAATCAATTAATAAAAGTTTAACAAAATGAACCATTACGAAACCGTTTTCATTTTAACTCCCGTTTTATCTGATGTTCAGATGAAGGAAGCGGTAGACAAGTTCAAGGCATATATTACAAGCCATGCCGGAGAAATTGTAAATGAAGAGCTTTGGGGATTGCGCAAACTTGCATATCCCATTCAGAAAAAGTCAACCGGATTCTATACTCTTATCGAGTTTGATGCCAATCCTGACTTAGTAAAGAAACTTGAGACTCAATTCCGACGTGACGAACGCGTGCTTCGCTTCCTCACATTCCGTCTCGACAAATATGCTGCAGAATATGCCGCTAAGCGTCGCAGCCTTCGTGCAGCTAAAGCTAATGCAACAACCGAAGAAGTAAAGGAGAACTAAGTTATGTCACAAGCACAATCAGAAATCCGTTATCTAACTCCGCTGTCAGTGGATGTTAAGAAGAAAAAATACTGCCGTTTTAAAAGAAGCGGTATCAAGTATATCGATTACAAGGATCCCGAGTTCCTCAAGAAGTTCCTTAATGAACAAGGTAAAATTTTGCCTCGTCGCATCACCGGTACTTCTCTCAAGTTCCAACGTCGAGTAGCACAAGCTGTTAAACGTGCTCGTCACTTGGCTTTGCTCCCATATGTAACCGACTTGATGAAATAATATTAAAGCTAAAGGAGAACTATAATATGAAGATCATTCTCAAGGAAGACATCACCAACCTTGGATACAAGGACGATGTTGTGGAAGTAAAGAACGGCTATGGCCGCAACTACCTTATCCCACAAGGAAAGGCTGTAATTGCTACTCCTTCGGCTCTTAAAGTACTTGCTGAAAATCAAAGACAGCGCGCTCATAAGTTGGCACAGATTAAAGCCGAGGCAGAAGCTCTAGCTGCTAAACTTGATGGAGTTTCGCTTACAATTGGCGCAAAGACAAGTGCCACCGGTACTATCTTTGGCTCTGTTAATGCTATCCAAATTTCAGAAGCACTTGAAAAACTTGGTCATAATATTGACCGTAAGATTATCGTAATTAAGGATTCTGTAAAAGAAGTTGGAAATTACGTAGCAGTGCTTAGACTTCATAAAGAGGTGAGCGTGGAAATCCCATTTGAAGTTGTAGCTGAATAATCGGCTGAATATACTCAATAAAATACGTGGCAGACATCATATAATGGTGTCTGCTTCTTTTTTATCGACAAAAAATAAAGCATTCACTTTTTTTTTGTTACCTTAGCAAAATAATAATCTTAGATCGTTAGAAAAACTTTAACGGCATGACCTGGTACTATATTCTACTTTTGGCTGCGTATGTTGGCACTATCATAAGTATGGTGGCTGTTGTCGTGTCGGAAAATCGCAATCCGGTAAAGTCATTGGCCTGGATTACGGTGTTGCTGATGGTACCAGTTTTTGGTGCTGTATTATATGTTTTTTTTGGACGTAGCCTTAAAAATGTGCATGTAATAACCCGACGTAGTCGTCGTCGATTGCGTAAGCGAGAGGCGTTTAGGAAAGTTGAGATTGATAAAATACCTTTTTCTCGACAATGTGTACAACAAGTCAAATTGGCACATACGCTTAGTGGTGCAATATATTATCCGGGTAATAATATTGAAATTTTTACAAATGGTGGGGATAAGTTTATTGCGTTGGAACAGGACTTGCTCCAAGCAAAAGATTACATACATTTGCAATATTATATTTTTGAGGATGATAATGTTGGAAATAGGATAAGTGATATTTTAATAGCTAAAGCTCGTCAAGGAGTAAAGGTAAGAGTCATATATGATCATGTTGGCTCGATACATGCCAGTAACAAGTTTTTTAAGCGAATGACCGAAGCCGGAGTCATGATTTATCCTTTTTTACGTGTAACGTTTAGGGCATTTGCAACACATATTAACTGGCGAAATCACCGTAAACTAGCTATTATAGATGGTAAAGTTGGCTATATTGGTGGAATGAACATTGCCGATCGATATATCGATGGGGGACGTTTTGAATGTTGGAGAGACACACATTTACGCATTAGGGGTGCGGCTGTAGGGGCTTTGCAATATTCATTTGCTGCTGATTGGAACTTTATGGGGCAACCAGTCCTTGAAGAATCAACTGAGCAATCATTCTCTTTTGAACCACAATCTGCTGCCGGTGTGCAAATGCTGACAAGTGGACCTACAAGCCAGTGGAGCAATATTGCCATGGTGTTTCAAAAGGCCATAACCGGGGCGTCAAAGTGTGTCTACATCCAGACGCCTTATTTCCTGCCTCCGGAAGCTCTGCTAAAGGCATTGCAGTCTGTAGCCTTGTCCAAAGTCGATGTTCGTATTATGATGCCTAAAGAATCTGATTCGGCATTAATGCGTTATGCCTCATTTTCGTATATACAAGAATGCCTACGTTCGGGAATAAAAATATATCTCTATGAAAAGGGTATGTTGCATTCCAAAGTGCTTATTGTTGATGATGAGTTTGTCTCGGTGGGTTCCACCAACTTTGACTTTCGTAGTTTTGAGTGTAACTTTGAAAGCAATGTCTTTATATATTCAAGGGATGTGAACAAGCGTATGCGCGATATTTTTATTACGGATATCAAAGATTGTGAGCGTATCACTATCTCGCGTTGGCGTCATCGTCCACCAATTAAAAAAATGCACGAATCTATGGCTCGAATGCTAAGCCCGATATTATAGAATTAAAATAAGTTGATTTATTTGGGTGTATTAGTTGGAGTATTTGAGTCGGAAGTGGTAGAGTCTTCTGCCGGTTTATTCTTGCGCTTTGGTCGTAAGAAAGAGAATAGGGAATCAAAGTCGCGTTTAAACATAATACCGACACCTTGAGTTGTGAGAGCTGTTTTAACGTAGTAGTTTCGGTCATTATATCGGTTATAAGCCTTCAGTCGTATGTTGCCAGACCGGTTAAGCAGATATTCGATGTCAAAGTCTCCGATAAAAGAGTTGTCGTTCATTGTTTTGTCGCGGTATCCGAAATTGCCGTTAAACAGCAATCGGTTATTTAACAAGTGGCTTGATAGCGCAAGGTCCACCTCCATATCGCTGAAATCGCCTTTATCACTACGAAAGTTTGGAGCAATGCTCCAATTGTCGCTCAACTGCCCAAGCATAGAACTGAGTTGAGATGAAATTGTGGATGAGGCAACCGACACCAGTTCGCTACCTTTTGTAGTCGAACCCATGTAGTCGGGTGTATAGAATCTATTGAGTGCCAATAAGTATATTATTTGGCGATTCATCATATCATCTGTGCTGACAATACTTTTGACTTTGCGGTATGTGTCTTGTGTAAGAGTTGGAAATTCTAAGTCAAATGATATGTCGGGTTGTAACATGTTGCCGTCAACTTTAAGCACTGCATGAACCGGGACGTTGGTGCGGTTGAGTTCTTTGTCTTGAAGGAATGACTCATCAAGGTCGCTTAGATTGGCATTTACCGGATAAACTGCGTTTATGCCCAAAATGGCGGCAAAAGGATCGCCGGTGAATGAAATAGAGCTACCTTGTTTGATGATAAAGTCTTTAACAATAATGTCTTGCAATGTAAAATTGTAGCTTCCATCAGTCAGTGTATAGGTGCCAAACATTTCAAGATCTCCAGCTGAGTCATAAACCATTCGCAGATTGCCATTGCCATGAGCTTTTATTCGGTCGCCTCCGACTGGATCCATCACTAAAACCAATTGTGCATCGGGATCGGCATCCACTTGCAGATTGATGACATAGCGAGAAGATGATGACTCTTCTTGCTTTTTTGCAAGACGTTCGCGTAATTGCCTTACTTTTAGTGGTGTAGGGTCAGAATCAGTCGTGATGCTGTTTTTTTCTCTATCTCGGTCACGGAATGTAATAAAATTATATTCGTAAGCCTCTTCCTCATCTGACAATTCAAAAGTGAATACAGACTTGGGTGCGGTGGACATGTTTACATCTATTGTAATCATTCCAGGCTCGCCGGTGATGTTGGCTCCTCCGGTTCCAAATATGCGTCCGTACCAAATGGAATTGCGCTCTTTTGTCTCGTCATAGCATAAAATGTCTTGAGCTTGTTTTACTTGGAAATTGAATTTTGGACTACGGAAACATTTATGGCTTACCCATCCTGACAGCAGTGCCGTATTTCCGAATGCATCATGTAAAGTTACGTCGTTGAAATCAATGCGGCCGGGAGTGATGTGTACGGAATCGGTGCACGTGTAGTAGGTATTGGTATAATCTATTTTCATGCGCAGATCTTCTGCAAAAATTTCTCCGGTCATGTCAATATCTTTAAATGTACCGTAGAGGTGAGCATCTCCCGAGGCGTATCCACTTACTTCAGAAGTAAACGCGCTCATATATGGCTTCATAAACGTTACATCTACTCGGTCGGCGTTAAACTTAAAGTCTAATGATTCATTAAGAGGATAAATAGTTCCGTCGATATATGATTTGCGACCATTGGGTTGGTTTATTACGGCATCTATGTCAATACCTCGTGTTTCATTGTTCCATGCACTTACGATGTCTGTGTCTCCAAATAGACCACCGTTATATTTTAACCCATCTACATGAAGTTTGGGCGTATTGAGTCGGGGTTCTTTGCTTAATAAATCTGAGGCATAGAAGTTGCCTGTAGCTGTTCCTCCAAACATTACGTTGCTACTTATGTCAAGTGTTTCAAATACATAGTCTAGGTTGACGCTTAGTAATTGTAACAGCAATATATCCTCAGGATCCTCTGATATGTTACCATCAATTTTTACAAATTGATTGTCGCGACTAACCTCAAGGCCGTTAACTGAAATGTTTTTTCCGTCAATGTTGATTTTTGCCGGCAACACGTTCCAAGTCGTATCGTTAAACACCATCTCACTGTGATTGATGTCTATGTGGGCTGTCGCTTGGTCTGACTTATTACGCCCCAACAATGCCGATAAATTTATATTGCCGTTAAATTCATGTTCTCGAGCGATATCCCAACTTATATCAGAGTCAAGTCGGTCGCTTGATGCTGAAATGTTGGCAACAATGGTAGCCGCTCCTTTTTTTGTCGGTATGAGTGTGGTTGCATATACTTGTCCGTCGTTGCGTAATCCATCTATGCTGACATTTAGAGCCGTATTTTCTATGATTTTATTTTTTTGTTGCAAATATGGGGCTTCTACGATTAGGTCTATGCGTTTGTCGAGTTCGCTTATACGACCTCTAATGTCGATTGGAGTAACTATGTAAATTGGTGATTGGAAAAATTCTAATAGTTGCTCGTTTTCCTTAATCTCAAATGAATAGCTAAATTCAATAGGCTCAATGTCGTCAGTGCGATTGATATCTTGGCTGTTTGGAAAGAAAGAAGGTAAAATGTGACTGGCTATTTCATGCCCGACGGGCAAAAGTTCATTAAAGCGATAGTATCCTTCAATATGGCCATCCAGTATATCTGAATTAATAGATATATATTGAGGAGTTGTGGTCCCGGATGATTGTATTGCAAATTGTTCAATGGAGATTCCATTTCCGATGGAGTCTGTAAAATATACGTCTGCCACCGATAGCCGACCATCGATATGGTCAATGTCATTACCCGCTAATGTCAAGTCGACAGTACCTGACAATGAATGGTCAGGAAATTTGTCGATTAGATTAAGGGTATTGAGCGCAAGTGTGTTTATCTTGGCGTGCAGATTGCCTTGTGGCAGGTTGTCGTTTATTATTAAATCTGCGACGACTTCAATGTCAATGTCATTGTTGTTGATTAGTAGGTTGCCGTTATAATTGTTATTATCAAATTCTATAGACATTGATATGTCTTTATAGCGATAATTGTTGTAATCTATGTAATCTATTTTGCCATTTGCTGTGCCGTTGCTAGATCTACCATTGTTAAGCATGTTGAGATTGATTGTAGATGCGACAGAGCCCAACTTGTCGTTGGCAAATAATGTTTTTAAATCAAATGATTGGGTTGATAGTGAACCGCTGATTTGGGTCGGCTTGGATTGGATGCCTTTTATGTTGGCATCTATGTCGATGTTGCCAAGAGATGATGAAATTAGACCGTCAAATGTAGCTTTAGAAGCTGAGCCTTGAGCATGTCCGTCAAGTTTAATATTGCCCAAACGGCTTATGATGTCGTGTGCTTGTTGTGTGATGGTTGTCGGTGCTTCTAAAGCTAAATGAAGAATGTCGTTGCCATTGGTGCGTAAGTCAAGCTCGGGAAAATTGAAAGATAAATTAGCGAGACTATACACATTGCTTATGCGTCCTCTGCATTTTATGGCAGTCGAACGGTCGGCATTATAAATATCAAAAACATTTAGATTAATGTCATTGATACAACCGTTAATGTCGATGTCAAGGTTTATAATGTCATTAAAGTTGCGTAATGATGGAATTAATGCGGTTAAATCCTGCAGAGCAACGTGGCTGTGGTTTATAGTAGATATAGATAATGGAATTTCGTTGATTCTTGTTGTTAAATCATCCCACGATTGGTAGGATATGTTTATTGGAGCTAATGCAATTGCCGATTCGGGAAGCCTGATTGTTAAATCTGTTATGTCACAACCTTCTGATGAAATGTGGAAACTCCCACTGATGCTTTCAAGGGTTAATCCCGACTTTTCAATTAAAGCCAATCGTTTTAGGTCGATTGTGAAATCGTCGTTGGCAATGCGTGGCAACTGAATGTCAGCATTGAACTCAGAAATCTTAATGTGGTTGAAGTCTGTTTTGTCAGGATTTGAGGGAGCGTTGTTTACGTCATATGATAATGCTGATTGTCGTATTACAATATTATTGATGCGTAGGTCAAAATGAGTTGGTGGCTTGTTCTTCTCTTTTGGTTGCAGGGCTTGGATGATTGGCTGAATGTTGAGGGGGGAATTGGCCGAGTCACGCCATAATCGCGCGTCCAAGCCGATTATTTCTGCATGGGAGAATACCAGTCGTTGCTGTGACAAAAGACGTGATACAACTAGTCCGGCACCCAGTCGTTTTATGTATAGCGTGGTGTCTGAAGGCGATGACATCACAACAACATCGTTTAATGCCAATTTATTGAATGGGCTTATGTTGGCTGAGCCTATTTTAACAGGTACTCCTATTAGTTTAGAGAGCTCAGCTTCTCCGATGTTGCATAACTTGTCTTGAACCGAAGGCAGGGATAAAATCAAATATAGCAATGCCGGAACACCAATGGCGCAAATCAGCATTGACACTATAATTGTGCGAACTATTTTGTAAATCAGTTTCATGCCTAAAATCAAATACAAAGGTAGCAATTCTTTCCGATAAAATGCCTACCTTTACATCCTATTTGGACGTTAAAGCATGTATACTACCGATAAAAATTCGTGTGTTGTATTGGTTGAATTGCTGAAAAGCCATGGGGTGAGGCATGTAGTCGTGTCACCTGGGTCTCGCAATGCACCAATTGTTGTGGCATTGTCATCGTGTGATGATATGGAAAAGATTGTTGTCGTAGATGAACGTAGTGCGGCTTTTGTTGCGCTTGGCATCGCTTCCCAATCGGGAGAAATGGTAGCTCTTGTGTGTACGTCGGGAACAGCAGTGTTAAATTATGCTCCGGCAATAGCCGAGGCTTATTATCGTAAATTGCCATTGATTGTGATATCGGCAGACCGGCCGATGGAGTGGATTGACCAAGATGACAGTCAGACATTACGCCAATATGAAGCATTGTCTCATTATGTAAAAGGAAACTATAACATTCCGGCTCCTTGTGATGATGAAACTGCACGGTGGTATGTAAATCGAGTGGTCAATGATGCTTTGTTGGCGGCCAAGTCAGGTCGTCGTGCACCTGTGCACATCAATATTCAGCTCGATGAGCCATTGAATGGACGAGGGCCGGTAGATGGCAGTTCATATATTCGCGTTATTGACAAACTTTCTCCGTGTGAGGCTTTGTCTGAAAGTGATGCCGTAAGATTGTCCCGAGAGTTGGTGGAGACTAAAAAAGTCCTTATTATTGCCGGTTTTAATGCTCCAAACCAACGATTGTGTGGTGCGTTGCAACGATTAGCCAAGGAGTCAAACGTCGTGGTGATGACCGAAACTATCGCAAATCTTCATTCAAAGTTGTTTATTGAGTCAATAGATAGAGTTTTAAGTGTGCTTGATGATGACCAAAAACATAATTTGTGTCCCGATCTGGTGATAACGCTCGGTGGAGCCATAGTATCTCGATTTGTTAAGCAATATCTTAGACAACAACCGATTAAAAAGCATTGGCATGTAGGGATAACAGATACAACCATAGATTGTTTTAAGGCTCTTACGTTGCGTATCGACATGGAGCCGGAGGCCTTTTTTACACAACTTGCTGACGGCTTGTCGGAGTGTGGAGTGAATAGCAATTACGCTCACCAATGGAAAAATGTAGAGTTATATGCATCGCAATTGCATAATAGGTATGTCGATAGTGTCCAATGGAGCGATTTGAAGGCATTCGCAACAATTTTGCCTCGAATTCCACAAGATTGGAATCTGCAGTTGTCAAATGGGACGTCAATACGATATGCTCAATTGTTTGCATCGTCACATATACGACGATGCGATTGTAATAGAGGTGTCAGCGGGATAGATGGTTGCACATCTACAGCCATCGGAGCTTCGGTAGTCTATGACGGCACAACGTTGTTGATTTCCGGAGATATGAGTGCGCAATATGATGTTGGAGCCTTGGCATGTCGTGCGATAACGTCGCGTTTTAAAATGATAGTCATTTGTAATGGAGGTGGTGGTATTTTCCGTTTTATAAAGAGTACGTCGCAATTGCCTGAACTCGAAAATTATTTTGCAGTCCCATCGGAGTTGCCATTGCGCCAGTTGGCTGACGGTTATGGCTTTGCTTATTATGAGGCTCGCAATCAGCATGAACTGATTGCGCAGTTTGATGCATTTGCTGCTGAACAAGACAATCCTGCGATTATGGCAATTTATACTCCGGCGCAAGAAAGTGCCGATATTTTGACGGGATATTTTGAACGTCATAAGTCATCAGATAATTAAATTATAACATAATATATACACAGATATGAGAGAATGGGTTACAATAAAGGAGTATGAAGACATATTGTTTCAATTTTATAATGGCATAGCAAAAATTACTATTAATCGGCCTCATGTTTATAATGCATTTCGTCCGACAACCAACTTTGAGATGCTTGATGCAATGGCAATCTGTCGGGAACGTAGCGACATCGGTGTGGTTGTGTTGACAGGTGCAGGAGATAAGGCATTTTGCTCGGGAGGCGACCAAAAGGTAAAAGGTGTTGGCGGATATATCGATGAAAATGGAGTCCCTCGGCTCAATGTCCTTGATTTGCACAAGGCAATACGTTCTATCCCCAAGCCGGTAATTGCTATGGTTAACGGATATGCAATCGGCGGCGGGCATGTGTTGCATGTGTTATGTGATTTGACAATTGCTTCTGAAAATGCGCGCTTTGGTCAAACTGGTCCTAAAGTAGGCAGTTTTGATGCCGGTTTTGGCTCGTCTTATTTGGCTCGATGTGTTGGACAGAAAAAAGCTCGTGAAATATGGTTCTTATGTAGACAATATTCTGCAAAAGAAGCTGAGGAAATGGGAATGGTCAACAAGGTAGTGCCGTTGTCACAACTTGAAGATGAAACGGTAGAGTGGTGTGAGACTATCTTGAAACGTAGCCCGATGGCAATACGTATGATTAAACGTGCTCTTAATGCAGAACTTGATGGACAACGTGGTATGATGGAGTTTGCGGGAGATGCCACTTTGATGTACTATCTGATGGAGGAAGCACAAGAAGGGAAGAATGCTTTTCTTGAGAAGCGTGACCCTGATTTTGGAAAATTTCCGAAATTCCCGGGATAAAGGCAAGTATGAGAGCATCATATTGTAAATATAAATTGAAATTTTATACTCCGGCCACAACTTCGCGAGAGGTGATGACCGATAAGGAGACCTATTTTTTGAAGGTGTGGGATGAGGCGGATGAATCAACTTACGGCATCGGTGAGTGTGCGTTGTTTAGAGGGCTGAGTAGTGATGACCGGCCCGATTACGAGGAAAAATTAAATGAACTTTGTGATAATATCGCATGTAATAAAACGACTGATTTGACAGCATTTGGTTCTATACAGTTTGGCCTCGAGACAGCATTGCTTGATTTTGCCAATGGCGGTCGCCGAGTCTTATTCCCCACATCGTGGGTGGCCGGAAAGGCAGAAATCCCTATCAACGGATTGGTGTGGATGGGTAATGCTGAAGAGATGTTGCGACGTATTGATGAGAAATTGGACAAGGGTTTCAGGTGTGTGAAGTTGAAGATTGGTGGTATTGATTTTGATGAAGAAATTGCCTTGTTGGCGCATATTAGAAACCGTTTTTCTTCTGATAAGTTGGAACTTAGGCTTGATGCGAATGGAGCATTTTCCCCCAAGGACGCAATGTCGAAATTATGCGAATTGTCAAGGTTTGATATCCATTCTATTGAGCAACCAATTAAGGCCGGTCAATGGCATGACATGGCGCGGTTGTGTTGTGATAGCCCAATTCCGATTGCTCTTGATGAAGAATTGATTGGAGTCAATGATGTAAAAATGAAAAGACTGATGCTTCACACCATCATCCCTCAATACATAATTTTAAAACCGGCTTTGTGTGGTGGCTTGTCGGGTGCTCGAGAATGGGTAGAGTTGGCTCAAACAATGGGTATCGGATGGTGGGTTACATCGGCTCTTGAATCTAATGTAGGTCTAAATGCGATAGCGCAATGGGTTGCGACCCTTGATGCTGACATGCCTCAGGGATTGGGAACAGGTGCATTGTATGAAAATAATTTTGGCTCTCCGTTGGAACAAGAGCGAGATGTCATCAAATATAATCCCAAAAAGTCATGGACGATTCCTCAGTTGGATTGGCGCAGATAGTGCATGGTGCAGATGAGTCTGTATCACGTTTTATAAATGAATGGCTTGATGACAGAGATTGTGTTGTCGCTCATACTTCCGGGTCTACAGGCACTCCTAAGCAAATATTTTTAAAAAAGTCAGACATGCGGTCTTCGGCACTAGCTACGTGTCGCTATTTTGGGATTGATGCCGCGGCGCGAATGGTTTTGCCTTTGTCGGTTGACTATATTGCCGGAAAAATGATGATTGTGCGAGCAGCCGTGTCAGGAGCTGAGTTGTGGATAGAGCGACCATCAAACAGGCCTTTAAGCCGTGATTATGGACGAATAGATTTGTTGCCTGTTGTCCCATCTCAATTGCTCGGCTTGGTTGAAAATCCATTATTTAGGCAAGTGAAGAATTTGATTGTTGGAGGAGGCGCATTATCGCCCGTAATGGAACGGCAATTGATTGATTGTGGAGTAAACGTTTATGCAACTTATGGAATGACTGAAACTTGTAGCCATGTTGCGTTGCGATGTATCAGCCGAAAGGAACAATCTTATGAGGCTTTGCCCGATATAACATTTGATGTCGATGAACGAGGTTGTCTGGTTGTGGTTGCTCCTGAATTTTCTTTCGGCCGCTTAATTACCAATGACATTGTTGATGTGAAGGATGAACGCCATTTTATATGGCTTGGTCGATATGACAATGTCATTAATACGGGTGGAATAAAGGTCTTTCCTGAAGTTGTGGAGCAGGCATTGGCTCCATTTGTCGAAAATCCGTTTTATATTATCGGCCGTAAAAGTTTAGTATGGGGAGAAGAGGTTGTGATGTATGTAGAGGGTGATGATGTGGATTGTGATGATGTAATGAAAAAAGCACGCTTGGTGCTTGATCGATATAGTATGCCTAAAGAAGTGATTGCGGTCAAGCAATTTCAGCGTACCGGCTCTGGAAAGATTATGCGTCGCCTTCTTTAACCGAACTTGCTTATTTTCCTTAATGCGGTCTCGTTTATGATTTTAATGCGACGACCATCAACAATAAGCAATTTTTCGGAAACAAATCCTGAGAGGGTGCGTATCGCATTAGATGTTGTCATGTTTGACAAATTGGCCAAGTCTTCGCGTGCCATGTATATGCGCAATGTCGCGCCATCGTCTTCAAAACCGTAATTTTCTTTCAATGCAATAAGGGCTTCGGCCAGTCGTCCGCGTATGTGTTTTTGAGTGAGGTTTACAATCTTGGTGTCAGATCCTCCAAGGTTGCGAGATAGTTCATGGATGAAAAACCATGCCAACTTGATGTTGTTTTGTATCAGTTCTTTAACCAAAGCCATGGGAATAGCCCCAAGTGTTGATGCCTCAAATGCGGCTGCGGTTGAAACGTATGGTTCATTGGCAAAATATGCACGGTAGCCAAAATATTGCACAGGGCGAATCAATCTCAATATTTGTTGTCGTCCCCCGATGCCGTCTTTATATAGTTTAACCTTGCCCTTTAGTAAGCACCATAAAAATTCAGGCTCTTCATTTTCGGCATAAATGATTTGATTTTTTTTAAAAGTATGTGTTACAAAATTTTCAACGATGCGACGCTTCTCGTCTCCATCGAGTATTGACCATAGCTCGGCAAGGTCCTCGCTGATTACTTTCTCAAGTGTACTTTTTGTTATCATTTCAAGTGTGCTGTGAAGTTATGTTTTGCAACATCTTGGCAAAGTTAAGAAAATAAAATTTCAAAATAAGGAAAAATCATCAAAAAATACATTTTTTACTCTATTAGTAGCCTCAGAAAACAATTAGAAGTTGTATTAATTTTGTTTAAGTGCAAATTTGGGAAGGAGAAAGGTGATCAAAATATTAAACGGTATCTTAGGCTATTCAAAGGGTTGTTTATACATCTTTTATCTTGAAATTTCGATAATTGGCAATTAATGTGTATTTTTGCATTGTATAAGTATTATAATAGTTATGTTACGTAGCATATATCTTTTAATAGCATTAGTTTTTGGCTTTGTTGCAAATACTGCTTATGGGCAGATTGTGATGCCTGTAAAGTGGACTTCATCGATAGAGATGAAGGGTGATGCCAAAGGAGAAGTCGTGTTGAGTGCGACAATAGATGCCGGTTGGCACATGTATTCAATGGATGTAGATCCTAATGTCGGACCCACTCCATTGTCTGTCGTATGGAACAAGTTGGAAGGTGTAAAGTTGGAAGGTGGATTGACTCCAAGTGTAGCGGCGCATTCCGAGTATGACGATATGTTTGGTGCCGACTTGAGTTGGTGGACTGATAATGTAACTTTAAGACAGCAGTTTGTAGCTACGGCAACTGATTTTGCTATTTCCGGGGTGGTAAACTACTCGGCATGTAACGATCAAAATTGTATACCTCCGTCGGAAGAATCATTCTCTTTGACAGGTGTAGCTAAGTTGTCAAAAGCAGATGTCAAAAAGGCGGAAACAGAGGCAAAGGCAGTAGTTGATGCACAGCAACTTGCTGGTAAAAATGAAGAACCGGTAACGGAAGTGAATGAGGTAAAGCCTATGCCATCGACAATAGATAGTGACGAATTGTGGGCTCCGGTAGATTATGCGTCGGTTGAGGCAGAAGACGATGTGGATGCGGCATCGACTGGGTCGTTATGGTATATATTTATCACATGTTTCATTGGTGGTTTTGTTGCCTTGTTGACACCATGTGTGTGGCCGATGATACCATTGACTGTAAGTTTCTTCTTAAAAAAAGGGCAGTCGAGAGCGAAGTCGGTTACAGATGCTACGATTTATGGGATATCGATAATTGTTATATATCTTGTGCTCGGACTGCTGATAACTGCAATATTTGGAGCAAGTTCGCTCAACGCATTGTCAACCAGTGCGGTGTGTAACATTATATTCTTCTTGCTGTTGGTTGTATTTGCAATATCATTTTTTGGGGCATTTGACATTAAGTTGCCAGCATCATGGGCCAATAAAATGGATGCTACCGCCGAAAAGACAACCGGCTTGTTGAGCATATTCTTTATGGCATTTACATTGACATTGGTATCGTTTTCGTGTACCGGTCCGATTATTGGCACATTGCTTGTTGAGGCTGCCAGCACCGGCGATAGCTATGGTCCGGCAGTAGGGATGTTTGGATTCTCACTTGCATTGGCCATTCCGTTCAGCCTTTTTGCAATGTTCCCATCGCTGTTGCAAAGCGCACCCAAGTCGGGAGGTTGGATGAATACCGTTAAAGTAGTGCTTGGCTTCATTGAACTCGCTTTGGCGCTCAAGTTCTTGTCTGTGGCAGATTTGGCCTATGGATGGCACATCCTTGATCGTGAAGTGTTTATCGTGCTTTGGGTGGCAATTTTTGGTTTGCTTGGCTTGTATTTATTGGGTAAATTTAATTTTTCACACTATGGTCCGGCCGATAGCAGTGTGGGCGTAACCCGTTTTTTCATGGCATTGGCGTCATTTGCATTTGCGGTATATTTGATACCTGGATTGTGGGGGGCTCCGTTAAAAGGAGTCAGCGCATTTGTTCCACCATTGTTTACTCAGGATTTCAATTTATATGGAGGTGCATTTACCGAGTATGACGACTACGATGAGGGTATGCGTGAGGCGGCAAAGACCGGCCGTCCGATTTTGATAGATTTCTCTGGATACGGATGTGTAAATTGTCGTAAGATGGAAGCTGCTGTGCTTGATGATGCCAATGTGCATCGTTTGATTGAAGACAATTTTGTGATAATTAAGCTGATGGTCGATGAGAAGAAGGCACTTCCAGAGCCTATTACTGTCATGGAAAACGGTAAAGAAGTGGTGCTTGATACTTATGGAGACCGTTGGAGTTATTTGCAACGTTACAAGTTTAATGCAAATGCACAGCCTTACTATCTTGTGCTTGATGAAAGAGGTAAACTCCTATCCGGGCCTTACTCTTATGATGAAAATATCGATAAATTTACCAAGTTCTTAGAGAAGGGTATAGAAGGATATAAAAATAAGAAGTAAGAGACATTGTGACAAAAAAAGTATTGGCGTGAACACCATAAGTGGTCAGCAAACTATCTTTTAATGAATATTAATCGTGGCGTATGTAAGGGGATAGGTATATACGCCACTGATATTAGAGAGATGTCAATGATTTGACATCTTAGGTAAACAAAAATTGTCAGTAGTGCGGTTTATGACAATAAAATGAATTTATTTATAACACCAAAATTTTTTTAAATATGAAAAATCTGATTTTTATCGCATTGACATTGATGCTGTCAATGGTTACCATGGATGCAACGGCTCAAAGTTTTATAAAAAAAATTGGCAAAGCAGTTGAAAAGGAAGTTACAACTGAAGTTAAAAGTAGAATAAACAAGGATACCGATAAAACTAAAGAAAAATCGGAAAAACAAGAAGTGCGTGAGGTTTAGGTTCAACAGCCGCAAACTCAAAAAGAAACCGCTACAGCTAATACCGCAGTTGATGTAAAGTCAAACGGAGAGAAAAAATTTGTAAAAAATATCAATACATACTATAAAATTGGTGATGTAAAAGAAAATGTCAAATTATACTATAATGGTAGTTCTTACTATATAGTAAACGGGAAAGGCAAGGAGTATAAATTGATACCTTGTGATGCTGTTTATAATAAAAAGAAATATTATTTCTATTATGTTGATGATTTTTCGAAGATTGAATTTTTAACGTGAGTTCGATGAAATATAAGTAGTTGAAAATTTGGTGATTAGCGATAA
>CAZLUB010000011.1:0-47060 GCA_964562595.1 uncultured Muribaculum sp.
TAAATTATACGTTTACATAAAAATATTTTTCAATAAAATTCAAACAGCTTCTTAGAATAAGAAATGACAGATCACAAGTATTAAGAAAATTTTAAACAGCCTTTAATATTTCGCTAAAATTTATTTAACAGATACTTTGCAATTGCCGATCTGACATCGCGAATCTTGCAAGAGAAATTGTTGACCATAACCACAACCACATGCGTAGGATTGCCATCAATGCCAAGTTTATATCCGGCATAACATAGCACTCCGTTCATACTTCCCGACTTCAAAGCCAAGCGTCCCGACAGCCTCGTTTTTGCCAACAAATTACGCACCGAGCCTTCCTTGCCGACTCGTGGGAAAATAGACACATAGCAATCCGACATTTCAGATGCAGCCATCGTCTCCAACACTTTCGCAATTGCATAAGGAGTGAGCCGGTCGGTTCGCGACAATCCACTTCCATCCCGCAATTGGCACATTGACAAGTCTACGCCCCGAGAAGACCATAGTTTATCTTGGATTTTCAATGCACTCTTTGCCGATGGCTTTGCTTCTTTTTTAACCAATGCCATCAACATTCCTTCAGCATACAAGTTGTCACTACGCGCCATCATACTTTTAAGAATGTCGTCTCGACATGGAGACTTCCAATCAATCACGCCATGTCTTACTTCATTAGTTTTTATATTATCTTCTCCAAGTCCAATGCCATAATCCGATAACGCGGCTTTAATATCTATATGTAGCATCTCTTTTACATTCGGGACCGAATAATATGATTTATAATTTTCTCCGGTATATGTGCCCGAAACCACCAAGCGATTGTCTCTATACGACCTCACAGCCAACACATCGGTTTCTGTTCCTTGACGCAAATCATCCACGATCTGCAAACCCGGAATTTCAGCCGGTATGGTTTCCGCATCAGGCAACGTCATAAAAAAGCTATTATCTTTATAATTTATTGCTGACAATTCGGCTCCATATTCCCAGGCCATATCTTCAAGCATCCAATAGAGCGACACTTCCGATGAGCCATAGCGACTTCCATCCACAATAACACGACCGGCTATCGAATCAATGCCAAGCGAATGCACTTTTACTACAAGACTATCAACAAATCCCGAATGATGAACAAAATGGCGAGATTCGAGTGTCGGATCTCCGTCTCCTTTAACCACAAGATTTCCATATAATACGCCATCAGAAATCTCACCGTCACAATAAACACGAGTAGAAAAGACCGAATCATCATCCAACAAAAGCATTGCCGACGCCGCCGTCACACATTTTACTACCGATGCCGGAGTTAAAGCCTTAGCCGAATTATAATCTGCCAAGAGTTTTCCGTCATCAATCGATTTAATATAAATGCCGAAAAATGCCTCTTTATTTCCTTCAAAAATCAATGGCTCACCTGCACCTGACACAAGGGCCATCAACACACAAGCTATTTGTAACATCAACCGCTTCATACCACCAAAGTTACAACAAATCGCAGAAAATAATCCACATTAGTCTATTAATTAAACAATCTGTAAAAGATATTTCGTAAATTTGCTAGCAATATAGAAAACATACATATTTAACAAAGTTATGCATCAATATTTAAAACCAATCATCATGTCTACAGCTTTACTCATCACTGCAACGGCATGCGCCCCAAGCATAGGCGATGACAAAGTTATCGACAAGCCCGACTACAAAAGCACCGACGGAATATTTAATGTCGAAGCACTGCAAGCACTCGGACGCGTAAGCTCCCCAGTCGTATCCCCTGACAAAACCAAAGTTCTTTATTCGGTTTCATACGAAAGTGTTGAGCAAAACAAAAGCAATGCCGACTTATATATTATCGATATCAACGGTTCAACTCCTCAGCGCATTACCAAGACTCCAAAATCAGAAAGCAATGCAATGTGGATTAATGGAGGAAAACAAATCGCATTTTTATATGCCGAAAGCGACACCCCGCAAGTGTGGGTCATGGATGCAGATGGAAAAAATCGCAAATGCGTCAGTGCCATTGAAAAAGGCGTAAACGGATTTTTGTTATCGCCCGACGAGAAGCATATACTCATCATATCAAATGTGAAATATGCTCAAAATGCCGACGACATATATCCCGACCTTCCCAAAGCCTCCGGACGTTTAATAGACGACTTAATGTACAAGCATTGGGATGAATGGGTTACAGAAATACCTCATCCGTTTATAGCCGACTTTGATGGAAACACGGTCAGCAATCCTATTGACATCATGGATGGAGAACCTTTTGAAGCTCCAATGAAACCATTTGGTGGCGTGGAGTCATTTGCATGGTCGCCCGATAGCAAACAACTCATCTACGTATCTCGCAAGTTGACCGGCATGGCTTATTCCAAATCGACCAATTCTGACCTATTCATGTATGATCTTGAGACCAAAAACACCACCAATCTTACTCAAGAGATGATGGGCTATGATACTGCACCCACCTACTCTCCCGATGGTAGATACGTTGCATGGCTGAGCATGGAACGCGATGGTTACGAAAGCGACAAAAACCGCATATTTGTTCTTGACACAAACACAGGAGAAAAAACCGACCTCACAACCGATTGGGACTATACCGCCGATGCTATTGCATGGAATCCAAATGGCAAATCGATATATTTCATTGCTGCGCACCATGGCGTAGCTCCTGTATTCAGCATCGACATCGCGACAAAACAAGTAACTACTATAGCCACAGGCTTATGTGATTATGCAGCGCTTGCTCCGGTTGATGAGACTACTCTCGTCACAATGCACCACTCGATGATTGCCCCCAATGAAATTTATTCGGTAAATGCCAACAGAGATGTCAAGCAACTCACTTTTGTAAACAAAGAATTGCTCAGCCAAATTGAGATGCCACGTATCGAAAAGGTCATGGTCCCCACAAGCGATGGCAAGGAAATGCTCACGTGGGTAATACTTCCTCCAAATTTTGATGAGAACAAAAAATATCCGGCTATACTATATTGTCAAGGCGGACCTCAACAAGCCGTAAGTCAATTTTGGAGCTATCGTTGGAATTTTGCATTGATGGCATCTCATGGATATGTCGTAATAGCCCCTAACCGCCGTGGTGTACCGGGCTTTGGCACCGCTTGGAACGAACAGATTTCAGGCGATTACCCCGGACAAAATATGAAAGATTACCTTGCCGCAGTTGACTATGTAAAACAACGCCCCTATATCGACGCACATCACATCGGAGCCGTAGGAGCAAGCTATGGAGGCTTCTCGGTGTATTGGCTTGCCGGCAACCATGATAAACGTTTTGCTTGCTTCATCGCCCATGCTGGGATATTCAATATGGAAACTCAATATCTCGAAACAGAAGAAATGTGGTTTGCTGACTGGGATATGGGAGGCGCATATTGGGACAAAGCAAACGCCACGGCACAACGCACATTTGCCAACTCTCCCCACCGCTTTGTCGACAAATGGGATACCCCCATTTTAGTGACTCATGGAGAGTATGACTTCCGTATACTTGCCTCTCAAGGCATGATGGCTTTCAACGCAGCAAAGTTACGTGGCATTCCTGCTGAGATGTTGATTTATCCCGATGAAAATCATTGGATACTTAAGCCTCAAAATGCAATAATGTGGCAGCGCGTATTTTTCCGCTGGCTCGACCGTTGGCTGAAGCCACAAGATACAGACGGCAATAACAAATAAGATTAATAAGCCTATCACGCCCTCACCAATAACAATGTCGGTGAGGGCGTATTTTTTATATTTTTCTTTTTTTGGCATAAGTTTTGCTATGTGATATGTTATTATATAACAAACTATTATTCAATGAATCAAAATATAATAGCTGAACTATCTAAACAAGTAAAGCTCTATGCTTCGCAAAGACAGTTGAATAAAGCCTTTGAAACTTTAAAAGACCTATCATCACGCCTACCATCACGCGTGATGATAAACGACTTTATTGAACAACTTGAAGGGACCTATCGCATGATGTTGCACTATGCAATCAACAACATATCAGATCCTGAACGCGAATCAGTATATAATTCCATAATAAAAGGCATCTTTGAAATCGTCGATCGCATTTCACGAGAATCTCAACAGCAGTCTTCAACAAAACTATATTTCAGTACAATGCGCTATGAAGACTTGCAACCCGACAGCAATCTGCCCCACTTACTTAACCTCTATGCAAAACTTTGCGATGAAGCATCATTATACAACTTAATCACAGCAGACAATACAAACGATAATACAACAAAACGTCAGTTATCCGAAAAGGATGAATTGCAACGGCGCATTTTTAAGAAATTATGGATAACTCATCCTCTATCCAAAGCCGATGCCACAGCAATAGAAGAATCAATATCTTCTGATGTGATTCCGGAATATTTTAAAACAATGATGTTGTCATCTTTGCTTCTTGGCATGATTGAATACTTCGACGAACAAAAATTAAACATTTTACTTAACACTTATCAATCATCCACATCAGAAACATTGGCAATGAGAGCACTGACGGCCTCACTATTGTCCATGCATGTCAATAGAGATCGGCTCAACACACCTTCGATTGAAAAGCGGATAATAATGTTACGCGACACTACCAATTGGAGCGATGATGTGAGAATGTCTTTCATGCAATTCATTCGTACACGTGATACAGAGCGGATTAACCGCAAAGTACAAGACGAACTATTGCCTCAGGTGATGAAGCTACGACCTGACATTGCTCGACGCATAGATAGCGACATAAACATCACCGAGATCCCCTCAATCGAAGAAAATCCGGAATGGGCTGAAATGCTTGACAAATCGGGCATTACTGAAAAGATACGCGAACTTTCTGAAATGCAACAAGAGGGCGGAGATGTGTTTATGAGCACTTTTTCGCACTTAAAAAGCTATCCTTTCTTTTCTGATGTTCCCGGATGGTTTGAGCCGTTTCATCTCGACAATCCCACTGTAGCCAGAATATTAGGAAGCGAAACTTCTATTGTCGGCAACATGCTATTATCTTCACCTTTTCTTTGCAATAGCGACAAATTTTCATTTGTATTAGCGTTGGAATCAGTCCCTGAAGCTCAACGCAAAATGATGACCGAACAAATTGATGCTCATAATATTAATGCTGCCGAACTTCAAAGTTTGTCACTTCCTGATGCAAAAAAACAACGCGAGAATATTGTCAACAAATACGTTCAAGATCTATATCGTTTTTTTAACTTGTATCGTCGCAAAAATGAATTTGACAACCCTTTCAATGGCGAAATAAACCTCTTTCACATTAACTTGCTCAACGAAGACATTAACGATAAAGCAACAGCGACTCTCGCCGCCGAATTCTACTTTAGCCGCAAATTCTACGACGAAGCAATATGCATATATGAGACACTTATAAATCGCGGAGAATCAGACTGTCAATTATTGCAAAAATATGGCTATAGCTTACAACAATGTAGAAAAATCGATGATGCACTTAACGCTTATCGACAAGCCGAATTGATTGACTCCGACAACATCTGGACTCTTCGCCGCATGGCAATCTGCTATCGCCAACAAGGCAAGTACAATCAAGCTCTTGAAACTTTCAAACGCATTGAAACCCTTAAACCAGACGACCTCAACATCGCATACAGCCTCGCCAATTGTTTGCTCGAACTTGATCAACCTGAAGAGGCATTAAAATACTACTATAAAGTAGACTTTTTAGATAATAACTCGACACGGGCACTGCGACCATTGGCTTGGTGCCTATTTGTCACCGGTGATTATAATAAAAGTAAAATATATTATGACAAAATACTTTCCGACAATCCACGCCCGGTCGACTATATCAACATGGGACACTTGGCGTTGGCCATCGGTGACACTAACGAAGCCGTACAATATTACGTAAAGTCAATTAATGCCAACCCTAAAGGCCTTAATGACTTCCTTGACACCATCAATGAAGACATGATTTATCTCAATAAAGTATTGCCCGACCCTACCATTGCTCCATTAGTCATAGATGCAGCACTATATCAGTATGCCCAATCATAGAAACATATTGTTTAGTAATTTTAGAGTATGATACGTTTTATATTGGCAATAGTTTCGTTCTTTATAATAGTTTCGCCACATGCTCAAATCAGAGCATCCGACCGTTGGGCTATTGTTCACATCTCTGTGGCCAACATTCGCACTGAGCCTCGACACAGCGCTGAACTTTCAACACAAGCCACAATGGGTACCCCATTGCAAATAACCGAGATATTGGACAACGGATGGTATAAAATATCAATGCCGGATGGGTACACCGGCTATATTATAGGGAACTCGATTACACAAAAATCATCTGACGAAATAGCAGAATGGAAAAAATCAGAGCGTCTTATTGTATCGTCATTCAACGAAATCAAAGCCTACAAAGATTCTGTAGGACAAGAAGTAATAAGCGATTTAGTCAATGGAAATATCGTACAATATATTGAGAGCTCCAACAAACGACATAAAATCGCGTTACCCGACGGACGAATAGGATGGGTCTACCGATATAATGTAATGCCAATAAGACAATGGGCATCACAACCATTCAATCCAAACTTGATAATCGACATGGCAAAATCATTGATAGGCACACCCTATCTATGGGGAGGAACATCAACCAAAGGTGTGGATTGCTCGGGATTATCCAAAATTACATATTTTGCCAATGGGATAATACTTCTACGCGATTCATCGCAACAGTCTGAATGTGGTAAATTAAGTGCATCTCCACAAAAAGGAGATTTATTATTTTTTGGCAATAAGGCTACAGGACGTATCAACCATGTAGGTATTTACGACTGCGACGGATACTATATTGAATCGTCAGGTCGGGTAAAACGTAGCAATATTTCAAATGCCAACAACTATATGTTTACACGACATTTATCTCAAAGCATAGGAACAAACGGCATAATTCGAGCAATAAATCATCCTTGGTACTTTTAAGACACATCTATTATAAACCAATTGCATTTTAATATTTTTATCCATTATATCTGGAACTAAATAATATGAATCGGCGCAAATTTATCAGCAACAGCCTATTTGGCGCATGCATGCTTGTCTCTCCAATTTCATTCTCGGCTTGTAACTATCCGACCCGCAAAACAACTCGAAGTGGCAGATTGAATCTGACATTTGAACCCTACGAACTAAAACTGCGCCACTCATTCAATTTGGCAAAATCAAGCCGGAGCACAACCCCGGGAGTTCAAGTCAGATTGGAATATGACGGAATCATTGGTTACGGAGAAGCATCAATGCCACCGTATCTTGGAGAAAGCGTCGAAACCGTAACGCGATTTCTATCATCTCTCGACATGTCTCAGTTTACCGACCCATTCCGCATTGAAGATATCCATGAGTATCTTGACAGCATGGCTACAGACAACCGTGCAGCCAAAGCATCAGTAGACATTGCGCTACATGATATTGTAGGTAAAATCATGGGACAGCCATGGTATAAAATATGGGGATTATCAAAAGAAAATTCGCCATACACCTCTTTTACAATAGGAATAGACACTCCCGAGGTTGTACGCAAGAAGGTTGACGAAGCTTCATCTTACAAAGTCTTAAAAGTTAAAATGGGTCTTGACAATGATAAAGAACTTGTTGAAACAATCCGCGCCATGACCGATCGCCCGATTTGCGTCGATGCCAACCAAGGATGGACAAGCAAAGAACACGCACTCGAAATGTGCCATTGGCTTGCCGAAAGAAATTGCCTGTTTGTCGAGCAACCGCTTGACAAGTCAAAACACGACGATTGCGCATGGCTTAAAGAACGAAGTCCTCTCCCAATTATCGCCGATGAATTTTTACAACGGCTTCCCGACGTTGCAAAAGCCGCCGAAGCCTATCATGGGATAAACATCAAATTAATGAAATCAACCGGTATGCATGAAGCATACAAGATGGCTGTTTCAGCCCGCGCATTAGGTCTAAAAGTCATGTTAGGGTGCATGACCGAAACTTCATGCGCAATATCTGCTGCAGCACAACTTGCGCCCATGGCCGATTGGGCCGATCTCGATGGCAACCTACTTATTTCAAACGACATATTTGATGGTGCAAAAATAATTAATGGTCAAGTTGTAGCGTCTGACCTACCCGGTATTGGTGCAACCCCAATCAAAATGCAACAAAACTAATCAAAATAGTCGGAATAGATTGAATCGGCCTTTTGTTCGATAGTTTTATCAAGGAGCAATTGTTGGTCATGTTTTAACAGGTCTTCAAAACGTATTTCTTTGGTATTATTCGTTTTGTGTTGTTTCTTCTCTTTTTTATGCTTTTTCTTTTTGTCGAATGATACTCTACCTGCTCTATCAACATAGCCTGAAGAATGGTAACATTTTACAAAATAATTTTCATTTATGCCACTAATAATGACTCCTCTGCTAGCCGAAGAATGAATCATACGCCCATCGCCTATATATATACCGACATGTGACACTTTGGTCTTATCACTACTTGTGGCAAAAAACAGCAAATCTCCAACTTGAAGCCTATCTTTATTGATTATGTGACAAAAACGTTGTTGCTCACTTGATGTCCTCGGCAACTTAATTCCCCACGCCGACTTATATACTTGCATTGTCAATCCCGAACAATCGACACCTCTACGGTCTTCACCGCCATATCGATAGCGAGTACCAAGCCAACTATATGCCTCGGCAACCAATTTTCGCTCTTCACCCGACTCGCCATTGGTATATTTAGATTTTTTGCCAGATATTTCACCAAGAGCATCTTCGCCATAATCAACCACATATCCAGAGCCAGTGTTATTCACTAGCTGATTAGATGATTTACACCCACATAATGATAGGGTAATTAATAACAAGACGAATAAATGACATACACGTTTACGCATGGGGCAATGATTATAATCGATACCGAGCTACAAGCTCATCATAACTTCCTCCGGGCAGTTTTTCCTTATTTATCCACACGTTAATACTATCTAACAATACGCTGTCATTTTTGCGCAACACCCACGAATGAAACTGCGAAAATGACACATTGGTCGAAATATCTATCATAGGATATCCTTCAGCTATAGATTTCGCCACTCGTTCACCGATTACTGCCTGCTTTATCTCCTTGGAAGCAACCATCATTACCAACTGTTCGGCAGCATACAATGGTTCAAATTCAACATAGATAGTATCACCTATTTCACGCGAAAGATTATGTATGCGAGAAGCTACCGGAGAACTTTCCACAACCCACACTGTATCTCCGGCCAAGTCCAATTGTGATTTCACCCTGCAATTGCCTGTTTCACTATCACGCAGTTGCACCAGGACCTGCTTATCAATGTATACGGCATCGCTAAAACCATATTTTTCGCGATACTCAGCCGTCATTGGCATGTCTGCAACCAATAAGTCATAACGGCCATTCTCTAATCCATTAAGAGCAACCGACAATGTTACTATCGGATGAAACTTCATTGCCACTCCATATTTATGAGCAATTTCTCGCAATAAGTCGTAATCAAAACCTCCTAATGTATCAGCATAACTATACAACAACATTGGCGAATACTCAATAGCGACATCTATTGTGTCTCCTCCCGATGCTTTATTTTCGTATGAAAACGCGTATGTATCACATCGACGCAACGTATACATTGCTCCAACCACAATGATTAGCAACGCAATATATACCCATAATCGTACTTTATATACGTGACGTTTGAGCATAATTATTTTTAATTAGCAAAATCTACAGATATACCGATTTGGAATCTACGAGGGTTGAGTGGATAATGAGGCATCGAAAAATAATTGCTTTGTCCAAACAAGCCTTGATTTACATGAGAGAAAAGAATATAAAAACGAGTTTTGCCAAGTTTTAAATTGGCATAGGCATTCATAAACGGATAATTGCCACACACAATTTCGTTTTGATTGTAAAAGGTCATCGTTGCAGGTTGATAACCGACTGCCTTATATTCTGTATAATAATCACAATCTATGCCCAATTGCACATCAAGCACCTTTGCTACCTTAAACAATAAAAACAAATTGGAATATACGCTTAATTTAGGCAACGGGATTACCGATTCTTCCGATGACGTCTGATAAGTCAGTCTGTTATTCCAATTAAGTACACCTACCCTAAAATCTTGTTCCAATGAGGCATTTAAGACCTGTACGCTGCCGCTATGCTGAGTCGGCATACAATCAGAATTGAAATAAATATAATTTTGAAGGTTCTCAACCCCCACATTCACACGAGTATTGGTGTGAGGAATTATTAACTTACCACCAAACCTGACTCTTCTCTCCTTTCCAAAATCATTTTTCCAAATAAAATGATTAGAGACATAATTGTTCATTAAATAAGGCGCCTCTTGATTGCTGAAATGACCATATCCAATAATAGTCACCGTGTCGCCAAATAATTTAAATCGAGTTGACACATTCCCTTCAACATCAACATCTCCGACAACAGGACCAACAACGCCAAACTGAGCAGTTGCCTCATATGTCAGTATAGAGCCTTTCTGTTTTGTTAATTGTCCTCCAACCCACAATAGATTTTCGGACGTTTTAGAAGGCAACCTCGTATCTAACGGATACTGACTAAGTCCCTCCGGCAACTCCATGCCATAGTCTATAGTATCGGGAGTCTGCGTATATTTACGCACCTGATGAGTCAAATATGCCGCCAGACCAAATTTTGCAAATTTATGAAAGCCTTCAAGCATCGATATGCCAATCGTGTTAGACAACGACCAATATTCCGTCAAATCATGAGTGCCGTCAAGTGACAAATATCGATTCTTCCAAAACTCAGCATCTTCCGCAACATCCTCATTTTTAAATGTGTGACGCGATTGTTTATAATCGAGAGTCCATATAAAACTTGACACAGGAATATATGTTCTATTCAATATCGTATCATTACCAAGAGAATCTGTTCCATGCTCTTCATCCCAATACCCGACTTTATAACGGTTATTGATATAAATTTGTCCACCGACCAACCGAGAATGAGCTGCCGTCAAGTTGGTTGGTATAGATTTAGGATTTATGCTCGTCTGTCCTCCTTGCAACTCAGCCGGATCTGTAATATACAAGTCATCGGTAATACCTCCATTTTCTTTATTCAGCATATTCCAATGATTAAGAAAAGCTTGCATCTCATAACGATCGCCCATATAAGATCCCGACACACCCCACATCAAGTCTTTTGTCGCTTGAAAATCATAACTACCTTTAGAATAAAGGTAATCAAGCATTGCACCGACTTGGGCTTTTTTATTAATATTTCCTGAAAATGTCGTCTTTAACCGATCTTGCGCAGCCAATTTTCCACCACCCGTATTATATGTGACTAAAGTCATAGGGATACGTGTATTATAAAACACCTGGTTTTCAAGAGTTGGCCTCCAAGCTTCAAGTGCATCCTGGAAAAAGAAGTCGCTTATCGGTTTTCGCTCAAAAAATATCATCGTTTGCCCCTCGCTTCCTAAATTTCCGGTAGTCGCATATGCCGGAGATACAGCCGAAGGCACAGATTCCTGACAATAATTAACTAATAAAGTATCAATAGTTGCCTCCTCTTGTAATCCTAACGGGGGTAAAATCTTCCATGCATAAGATGGAGCGACAGCAACCGTCTTACTCTTTTTTTCTGAAGTCTCCGATTGTTGTTCTTGCCGATATGTCTGAGCATCCGACAATAATGCAACTATTAAGCTTAATATGATTATTGCAAATTTCTTCATTATGCCACAAAGTTACGCTAAATCAATTTAATATAAAAGACAATTACCTGAAAGAAAAGCCACTTCAAGTCGCAATTTAACATCTAAACTACCTATCTTCCATATAAATTAACAAATTAGCTACAATTTCAAATTTATCTATAAATAATCATGTAATAAACATCACCCTACATGAAGCAAATGCCATTTGGCTATTTATATGAGACATCAAATTGTAATCAATAAACAAAATCATACTTTTTATAAGATTTTTCAAACAAAATATTGCAGATTTATTTTTTTTCATTACTTTTGTAACAATAAAACAAAGCAACGCTAAAAAATGACACGATTTTATGCATATTACTTTTCTTACTTTTATTTCGAAAGAGATTAAAGCAGATCGGGATATGCACAATTAAGTATAAATACAAAAATATAATTTAAAATATACAAAATCCCGCTCTCTTATAAGAACGGGATTTTTCTTTTAAAGCTTAATATGGACAAAACTAACACGACTAAAAGAGTTGCAATACAAGGCGTAGCCGGATGCTATCATGATGCCGCCGCTCGACAATATTTCAACAACGAAGATATTGAAACGATTCCATGCGATTCATTTCCCGATATGTTTGATATGCTCAGCGATGATGCATCATTACTTGGTATTTTAGCTATTGAAAACACTATAGCCGGAGCTCTACTTCAAAATCACGAATTATTACGCAAGAGCCACATGCAAGTAATTGGAGAACACAAAATGCGCATAACCCACATGCTTGCAGCTCTTCCGGGACAAGACATAGACGAATTGACCGAAGTCAATTCCCACTCAATGGCATTGATGCAATGCGAACAATATCTTAGACGCCACCCCAACCTGAAAATGGTCGAAAAATTTGATACCGCAGGCAGCGCCAAAGAGATTGCCGAACATGGACTAATAGGGCATGCGGCCGTGTGCGGAGAATATGCCGCTAATCTATATAAACTAAATATTTTAGACTATAGTATCGAAACCAACAAACGCAATTTCACTCGTTTTCTAATTCTTGCAGACCCCCTTTTAGCCGGAGAATTCCGACCGGCCGAAAAAGACATAGATAAATCTTCTATTGCATTCACACTACCTCATAGCAAAGGAGCTTTATCAAAAGTACTTACAATATTATCATTTTATGATATTAATCTATCAAAAATACAATCAATGCCCATAGTCGGTCGAGAATGGGAATATAGGTTTTATGTAGATCTTACATTTGACAGTTACGCACGTTATCGCCAATCACTTGATGCAATACGACCATTAATCAATGACCTCCGCGTTCTCGGAGAATATGCCGAATTCAAACATGAACTCTAACGACACTACAACAATCGTTCCTGCACAGCGCGTGCTGGAAATTCAAGAATATTACTTCTCTAAGAAACTTAAAGAAGTAGTACAACTCAATCAACAGGGGCACAACATCATTTCGCTCGGGATTGGTGGTCCCGACCGACCGCCTCACTCTTCAATAATTGAGACGTTTGTTAATGAAGTAAGACAACCCAACAATCATAGTTATCAACCATATGTCGGTTTGCCTCAGCTACGCAAATCTATGGCCGAATGGTATACTCGATGGTATGGCGTAAACATTGATGCCGACAAGGAGATACAACCTCTAATAGGCTCAAAAGAAGGCATCTTACATATATCTCTTGCGTTTCTCAACCCCGGTGATGGAGTATTAGTCCCCAATCCTGGATATCCAACTTATACTTCAGCAAGCCGATTGGTTCAAGCAGAAATATACAACTACGATCTCACTGAGGAAAACGGATGGATGCCCGATTTTGAAGCAATCGAACAGCTACCCCTCGAACGCATCAAACTCATGTGGATTAACTATCCCCACATGCCTACCGGAACTCCCGCCTCTCTAGAATTATTTCAACGCATTGTTGACTTCGGGCATAAACACAACATTGTCATAGTTAATGACAACCCCTATAGTTTCATTCTCAACGACAAGCCACTAAGCCTATTGCAAATCGATGGAGCAAAAGAAATTGCTATTGAAATGAATTCGATGAGCAAAAGCCACAATATGGCCGGATGGCGCATGGGTATGGTTGCATCCAATCCAACATTTATCAATTGGATATTAAAAGTAAAATCCAATATCGATTCCGGCCAATTTAAACCCATGATGCTTGCCGCAGTGAAAGGATATGAACTCGACAAAGATTGGTATGACAGCATAAATGCCACCTACGTCCAACGCCGTAAGGTCGCAGAAGAAATAATGACCACACTTGACTGTAACTATGACCCCAATCAACAAGGACTATTTCTATGGGGACGCATACCCGAATCAGAAAAATCGAGTGAAACTCTCGCCGACAAACTACTATACCAAGCCGGAGTCTTCATCACACCCGGATTTATATTTGGTAGTAATGGACAACGTTACATACGCATATCACTATGTGCGACAATCGACAACATGCAACAAGCATTATTCCGCATAAAAAAACTATATAACAAATAAATTATAAATTAATAAGATATGAAAGAGTTACTTCCCATCATAGACAATACAAGCAAAAAGCCAATGGTAATAGCCGGGCCATGTAGTGCTGAGACTGAAGAGCAGGTAATAACCACAGCCAACGAACTTGCAAAAAACGGAATTAAAATATTCCGTGCAGGAATATGGAAACCACGCACAAAACCCGGTGGTTTTGAAGGAGTTGGACTGGAAGGATTACAATGGATGCGCAGAGTAAAAGAAGAAACCGGAATGCTCACCGCTACAGAGGTCGCTACTCGACAACATGTCGAGGCCGCTCTAGAAGCTGGTATTGACATATTATGGATTGGGGCACGCACATCGGCCAATCCTTTTGCCATGCAAGAAATTGCAGATGCTCTGACTAATGCAAAAATAGACATACCGGTATTAATTAAGAATCCCGTTAATCCCGACTTGGAATTGTGGATAGGTGCAATGCAACGCATATACAATGCCGGTATTAGACGAATTGGCGCAATACATCGAGGCTTCAGTTCATACGGCAAGCACCTATATCGTAATTTGCCACAATGGCATATCCCTATCGAATTACGTCGTCGCATCCCAAATCTGCCTATAATTTGCGACCCTAGCCATATCGGTGGCAAACGAGAACTTGTAGCATCTTTATCACAACAAGCTCTCGATATGGGATTTGATGGCCTTATCATTGAAAGCCACTGCGATCCCGATTGCGCTTGGAGCGACAAATCACAACAAATCACACCCGATGTGCTTAATTTTATTATCAACACCCTCGTATTGAGAGATTCGGCTGTAACCACTGAAAACCTATCACTCTTGCGTCAACAAATCGATGAAGCCGACAATGAGCTACTTGAAATTCTCAATAAGCGCATGCGCATTTGTCGAGAAATCGGACAATACAAAAAAGAACACCGAATGCCGGTACTGCAAGCCGGACGCTACGACGACATAATGCAATCTCGCGTAAAGCTCGCTGAAGAGATGGGCATGAGCGGAGATTTTATGCGTACAGTGCTCGCTGCAATACACGAAGAATCTGTACGTCAACAAATCGAGGTCTTAAACGACAGAGCATTTTAACTCTCATCATCATGAAAATACTTATCATCGGAGCGGGCAAAATGGGGTCGTTCTTTTGCGACATCTTATCATTCAAGCATGATGTAGCCATGTATGATACCGACCCACAACGATTATTGTTTACATTTAATTGTCGCCGCTTTAACGACCTCAACGAAATAAAAGATTTTGACCCTGACTTGGTTATAAATGCCGCTACCGTCAAATTCACTATTGATGCATTTAACACTATATTGCCATACATATCTCAATCTTGTATATTGAGTGATATTGCCTCAGTCAAAACCGGATTGCCCGACTTTTATGCACAATGCAATCACCCATTCGTATCAACACACCCCATGTTTGGTCCGACTTTTGCTTCTCTCAGCAACCTAAGCAATGAGAATGCAATTATCATCGCAGAAAGCGACCATCTTGGAAAAGTGTTTTTCAAAGATTTATATCAAGGTCTTCATTTACACATCGAAGAATATACTTTCAAAGAACACGATGAGACCATAGCCTACTCTTTGTCAATTCCATTTGCATCGACCCTTATATTTGCCGGATGCATGAAACATCAAAATGCCCCCGGCACGACATTTAAACGACACATGGCAATTGCTCACGGACTCATGAGCGAGGATGACTACTTATTAAGCGAAATACTATTTAATCCAAATACATTAGGACAACTAAAAAACATACAACAAAAACTATCTCAACTACAAGATATCGTAGAACGACACGACAACAATGCCATGGTCGATTATCTTGCTATGGTAAGGCAAAATCTTAAATAACATAATACTACCAATAAGAAAAAACGATGCAAAACTAAGTTTTGCATCGTTTTTTATGAGGTTCCTAGCAGATTCGAACTGCTGTAAACGGTTTTGCAGACCGGTGCCTAACCACTCGGCCAAGGAACCATACCTTGGTTGCTGTTTGCGAGTGCAAATTTACACATTTTTTTTATATAATGCAAATCATCTATTTATTTTTTACAAGCATTCTGCCTACATTAATTACCAATCTACTCAAAAACATTACAATAGCCAAATTCGATGGCAACTAATATCTAAAATTGGCCTTTACTTATCATAGCATTAAAAACTAAACTGTGTCATCAAACTGATACGCCTTGCCCATCGGTGTTCTCCGTTCATATTTTGACGTTTGCCAAGATTCAATTCACCGGCCACCTGTATTCGTGGCGTTATATTCCAAAATACATTATATGCACTATATAGGCCATACTTGTATTCAGTCGGAGACACCGGATACTCAGGAAGATAGCGCAACTCTCCAAACGTTACACTCGCATAAAGGTTGTGCATAAAGTGATATTGCACGGCTCCAAACCATCCAAAGCTTTTTGGAGCGTATAAGGTTCCGGATTTCTCGGGTACGGCAACTAAGTCATAGTTTCCCATTATCAAGTCTCCAGTCATACTCCCAATACCCTTGCCATAATTAGCTGTGGCATATAGTGTCAATTGACGAGTAGGACGCATCACCGAACTTAATTGCACGCCCAGCCCTATTACATTACGATTTTTCAAGGCTACAAGATCGCGATAAGGCAACACCCTCATCACTCCTGACAATCTTACATGCTGACCCGAACCCCATTGATACTGCCCAAACGCAGCAACGTCCGGAGCCCATTCCGGCACATTTTCTGTCAATACACCATCAGCTCCAATCTGAGCATTAGGCATCTCGACAGATGCAGCAACTACCCAATGAGTTTTAATTGTGTGCATCCATCTAACCAATAACGTTGTCGTACTTACATATGCATTAGGGCCTTGGCCATCAACAAGCATAGACTCTGTTGCCGGATCACTAAATGTTGAATTAGTGTAACCGACAGTCCAGTCATTTACTGTCGCATATGCTTTTTTAAGATGAAAGTCTCGAGCCTCATATCCATTAAAATTGGCTTCAATATACAATTGATAATTACCGAGTGAAGCATTACGCCCTATAATTCTATAATACAATGCAGTTCCGGCCGGAGTACCACCAAGCCATTTCCTACGAGAATAATCTTTTGGTATTGCTATATCATATGGAATAAAACCATTATTATGCATCGCTCCGGCCCAATCGGCCCAACCACGCATTCTCACAACTCCACCAAGCCCCATCGCAAAATCAGCATCCCTGCTCATAAACATAAAATAAGGCACACGAGGATCTTGCGAATGCATAAATTGGTCATAATAGAACATGTCTATCATTTCTCGCTCGCGCGTAGGTGAAGCCGACTCGCCTTCCCCAAGATATTCGACACGATGAGTTCGTTTCAAAGAGTCGATATACTCATCAACTCTACTTTGTCCCCAAACTCCCGATGCAACAATAACAGATGTCACAATTACCACAATTCGATAGTAAATCATACTATTAATATTTTACTGATTATGTCAATCCAACAAATCATAGTCAAAATAGTTGGCAAAACTCATAAATTTCCCCACGAAGCATGTTATTAAACATGCTTTTTGCAATATTTAACAAACTCCAAAACTCATTACTACATAGCACTATAACACCACTTAATAAGACTTCAACCACCGCCAAGTCAAGCTCATAATTGCATAACTCACTCATTTTTTGTAACTTCGCATCATGAAAGATAATTCTTAATAATTGACAGAGGTCAATTATACGCCGAAAATCGGCAACAGAGAAAGGAGAATTTGATTACATTCAACAGTTTCTCTGTTAGTATGAATTTAAAATCATAAGAATGAAGAAAACAATGACTATTGTTGTGGTTTTCGCAGTTCTTCTCGTAATTGGCTCAGCATATACGACTCGAGCAGTCGACAGCACCAATGGATCGATGGCCCCAATGTTTCGCATTGAACGACAAGATTCTGTCGTCACCCTCGACCAATTAAAAGGACAATGGGTGCTACTGACATTTTGGTCGTCAAGCGACGCCGACTCGCGAATAGCCTGCAATCGCTATTCACGCATAAGCCAAACATTAACACTTAATGACGAGACGAACATTTCATTTCGGCACATTGCGATTAACATGGATAGAAGTCAGAAACTTTTCCAAGAAATCGTAAAACACGACCGGCTTGATGCAAAGTCACAATTTCATGTCGCAGAAAGTCGCGCAAACCAACTGCAACGCGACTACAACCTTTTGTCGGGAATGCACTCATTCCTTATTGCCCCCAACGGTAAAATTGTGGCAAAAAATCCGACAGAAGAGCACCTAACGCAGCTGACTGCTAGTTTTTAATCGATGCCTACACCCCTTGATGGGTAGTAGGCTTTTTGTTTATCTAAACGACTGTCAAAACGGGGCAATGTAGCCACAAATAATTGATGAAACATCATATTTATCCAACCAATCATTTGGCTTTATACCAAAAGAAACGGGTCTGACTTTGATGTCAGACCCGTCATGTAATCTTTAAGTAGAGCACAAGGCTTACTTGCGGATACCAAGCTCTTTTTGAGCAATAATTGCACGATAGCGGTTGATGTCTTTCTTGATCAAATAATCAAGAAGACGACGACGCTTACCTACAAGTGCCTTAAGAGCTCTCGCAGTGGTATAATCTTTGTGATTTGACTTGAGGTGCTCAGTCAAATGAGCAATACGGACTGAGAATAATGCTATCTGAGCTTCAGGTGAGCCAGTATCAGTCTTGCCCTTACCGTATTTCTCAAAGATTTCTACTTTTTCTTCAGAATTCAAATGCATTCTTTCGAGAATTTAAAGTTAATAATATGATTTTTTGCTTAAGAGCGCACAAAGTTAGCAAATATTATGCAGACAACCAAACCTTAATCAAGATTTTTATCTTTTGAGGGATTGCGGTAGTGCACTTTCCCATCAAGATACTCCTGTGTTGCAATCAACGTTGGCTTCGGCAATTTTTCATAATAGCGAGAAATCTCAATCTGCTCGCGATTTTCTGAAATCTCTTCGAGATTATCATTGAGCGAAGCAAATTCCTGCAATTTCTTCTCCAAATCATGCTTCATTTCTACAGCAATCTGATTGGCACGTTTTGCTATAATACTAACTGTTTCGTACACATTGCCGGTATCTTCCGACATTTTCACCATGTCGCGAGTCACCGTCGTCAACGGTGCGTTAGATTTTTTGTAGTCCATGTAATATATTAATGTTTATAATTATTCTTTTACATATTTAGAGGCAATCTTAAATATATTGTCAGCCTCTTCTCTATTGGGCGTCTCAGGATAGTTGTTGACAAAAGAGTAATATTCATCTATAACATCACGAAAACGATCAACCTTCTTCTCTTCCACACTTAACACAGCTTCTTGATAACGAGATTTGAGAATCAACAACTCCAAATCTTCCTTATATTTTGAATAGGGATAATCTTTAATAGCATTACGAGCTACGACGATGGCCGACTCATAATTATTTCCAAGATAATTACCCAAGTTGTAATAAAGTTGAGCATTTTGAAGCTCTTTCAACGTCAACTTATCTTGCAATTCAAATATTGCATTCTGCGCAATAGACACTTTATCGCTTTTGGGATAATAATCAAGGAACAATTGCAACTCTTCAATCGCTTTTACTGTGTCGGATTGATCCAATTGCGGGTCGGGAGAATCAAGGTAATAGCCATAACCACAATAAAATCGAGCCAACTCGGTATATTTCCCTTTAGGATATCTCGAATAATATGTCTGAAAATAAGCACCGGAACTCACATAATCCTTGTTTTCATAATGGCTCAACGCCAATAAATAAAGCGACTCTTCGGCCTTGGATGTACCCTTAAACATCGTAACTATATCAGTCAATATAGTTGCCGACTGCGCAAATTTACCTTGATCAAAAGCTTTTTTTGCATACTCCAACTTGGCGTCATAATCGGTACTTTTAAGCATACGCTGATATTCGCCACATGAAGTCAGCGAAACAAACAAAAACAATATTAATGCGTACTTATGCATAATCTCATCGTATATCAAGTTGCAAAATTACGAATAAATTGTGACATTCTCCACATTTTAATTAAATAAAAAGGCATTTGAACGTTTTATAACAATAAAAACGATGCGACAGACTCGGAGTTTCATCTTTTTTAGCTATGTTTGCAATCTAATTGGGTTGGTTTGCATATAACAACCGGCTCTAATCGATATCAAAATCAAATGAAACAATCGACAAATAAGTCTACAAAAAAAGATTTCATAAAGAAACACCCCATATTATTTCACCTTGGGCTAATTATAGCTACAGGAAGCATTTTAGTGTGGATAGCACTTCTCGCTCTTGACGCATGGACTGAGCATGGCGTATATCGAGTAGTACCCAATCTAAAAGGCATGAGTTACGAACAAGCAACTATAGCATTACGTGCAGCAGAATTGCAGGCTGAGTTGAGCGACTCGATTTACGACAGTTCCACACGTCCAGGCTGTGTCGTTGAACAATCGCCCAAACACGACACCAAAGTCAAACGCAACCGCACCGTTTATCTGACCATAAATGCCACAACCCCTCGCATGATTACCATTCCGGCCATAACCGATGTTTCCATACGTCAGGCTCGTTCGATTCTCTACGGTTTGGGCATAAAAAAGATAGTAGAGACCACTGTCGAAAGTGATTATAAAGACTTGGTTTTAGCGGCCAAATTTAATGGCGTCACACTGCGCCCCGGCACTCGCGTTCCGGCATCTGCAACCATAACACTCGAAATTGGAGCCGGACGACCTGAAATTGTCGACAGCACAGCTGTAGACCCTACAATGACGAGTGAAGAAATAATCGCATCCGAATTAGATTTGCTGTAGCACATGGATAAAATAGCCACCGTATCAGATATCGAAGAGTATGATTTCGAACAAGAATCAGAAGACGGCAATGGTCTATATGAGCACTTCAGATTTGTAGCCGACAAAGGCCAGCAACTCCTTAGAGTAGACAAGTTTCTTGTCGCACGCATCGAAAAGTCTTCGCGCAACCGCATTCAACAAGCCGCAGACGCCGGATGCATTTTAGTCAACGGCAAAGCTGTAAAATCAAACTATCGTGTAAAACCTCTCGACGTAGTAAGCGTCGTAATGGATAGACCTCGGTATGAACTGGAAATAATCGCAGAAGACATACCATTAGATATCGTTTATGAAGATGACGACGTGTTAGTTGTCAATAAACCGGCCGGACTCGTGGTACACCCCGGACATGGGAATTATCATGGAACATTGGTAAATGCCCTTGCATTTCATTTCCGCAACGACCCGGATTACGACGTCAATGACCCTCGATTAGGATTGGTACATCGCATTGACAAAGACACTTCCGGGCTACTCGTTGTGGCCAAAACACCTGAAGCAAAAACCCATTTAGGAAACCAGTTTTTCAACAAGACTACAAAACGCGAATATGTTGCCATCGTGTGGGGATGCCCCACTCCAACACAAGGACGCATCGAAGGCAACATAGGGCGAAGCCTCAAAGATAGGTTGCAAATGGCCGTATTTACCGATGGAGAGCATGGCAAACACGCCGTAACCCACTATGAGGTCATTGAAGATTTGGGCTACGTATGCGTTGTCAAATGTGTATTGGAAACAGGAAGGACTCATCAAATACGCGTACACATGAAGCACATCGGACATCCTCTATTTAATGACGCGCGTTATGGTGGCGACGAAGTATTGCGGGGTACGACATTTTCCAAATACAAACAATTTGTATCCAATTGTTTTGCCATCTGCCCACGACAAGCATTACATGCTCGCACATTAGGATTTATACATCCCACGACAGGCGAAGAGATGTTTTTTTCCGCTCCAATCCCCAGTGACATGACCTCCCTCATGGAACGTTGGAGAAATTATTGCTCAGGACGCGATATGTGAAAATTTGCTAAGACAATCGCTACAATATCGACTATCCGAACAATTTATATTAACTTTGGAACAAATATCATCATGCTATTATACAAAACTAATATGCATAATTAACCATGACCAAGGAAGATCAATTTGAAGATATATGTCCTTATGACGACTGCATCTTTCAAGAAAAGATGTCTCATTTAGTCAAAGAACCGGGATTTGAACATGCTGTAAAATGGGTATTCCCGGACATTGATTTCGATGAATTTTGCAAAATACTATGCAACATTTCAGGTAAAGATGCATTTCAACACGACATAATGTGGCCATTTCTCGAGATGCTCGCAAAAAAGACTACTACAGATGTCTCTTGTAGCGGTATCGAGCACATTTCACACGATAATGCCTACACTTTTATAACCAACCATCGAGATATTGTTCTTGACACGTCGTTTCTCAATCTATGTTTTTTAAGAGCCGGCCTACAATCAACCGAAGTGGCAATTGGAAGCAACCTACTTATTTATGAATGGATTAGCGACTTAGTAAGGCTTAATAAAAGCTTTATTGTTAAGCGCAACCTGCCCATGACTCAAGCTTTAGCGGCTGCCAAACAACTATCTGCCTATATCAGATATGCCATTACCGAAAAAAAACAATCGGTGTGGATTGCCGAACGCGAAGGCCGCGCCAAAGACTCTAATGACATGGCTCAAGAAAGTTTGATAAAAATGCTCGGACTGAGTGGAGGTTGTCTAACCAAAGAAAATCTGATGGAAATAAACCTCAATCCGGTATCTATCAGTTATGAATACGACCCCAACGACTATCTTAAGGCTCGCGAGTTTTTGCTAAAACGCAACAACCCCGAATACAAGAAAACTCAACGCGACGACCTATTCTCCATGGAAACCGGATTATTACAACCCAAAGGCCGCGTACATTTTGAAATAGGACTATGCATTAATGATGAATTAGCCACATTGCCTGATAATATTGATAAGCAAGAACTCCTTAAAACGGCATGCCACATAATAGATCGACAAATTCACCTTGGATATAAGATATTTCCAATCAATTATATTGCCTATGATAAAACCGAGGGTAAGAATAAATTCTCTGACAAATATACCGAAGAAGACATCAAAGTTTTTAACGAATATATTTCAACGCAGTTGGGCAAAATAGATGACATTCCCGATTTGACTGACGAAGATATGGATTACATGCGCACTATGATGTACACCATGTATTCCAATCCTCTACGCAACAAATTAATTGCGGAGAGTGTTGCTATGAGATAGCGCCCAAACCTTATGAGACTTCCTATACTGACAGCCATAATATTAATTATAGTCAACATTGCAATAGACTATTGCATATGGAGGCGTATAGAACATAAGTTTTCACCTAAGCGATGGCCTGGGATTACACACGCATGGCTATCTTTAATTGGCTTTATATGGATTATTGTGACCATAAGTTTACCTCGTAGAAGCGGGTCAAACGAGATGTTAATCACAATAATGTGGATGATATTCACCTATTTGACTGTTTATCTACCTAAATACATATACTTAATTGTATCCTCGCTTGATTATATTCCAAAACTATGGAACAAAAACAGATGGTCAATCTTTTCTTTCTCAGGTAGTATTATTGCCATTTCTTTATTTATAACAATGTGGTGGGGAGCTATTATAAATCGGACCAACATTGACGTTGTTGAAATAGAACTCGAATATGCAAATCTACCGACACAATTTGACGGTTATCGAATTGTTCAGTTTTCAGACTTACATGTAGGTACTTATGGCAACAACACATCATTTGTGACCAAAGTTGTCGATACGATTAACAGCACACACCCCGATTTAGTTGTATTCACTGGAGATATCGTAAATAGGAAGTCTGAGGAACTTATTCCGCACGCCGATGTCTTAAGTCGCATAAAAGCCTCTGACGGAATAATGTCGATACTTGGCAACCATGACTACGGAGACTATAGCACATGGCCCACAGATCAAGCAAAAAAAGATAACATGCAACTGTTATACGACCTACAAAATAAGATGGGATGGAAGTTGCTAAACAACAGTCATCATTTAATTAACCGAAACAATGATACAATAGCAATCATAGGAGTTGAAAATTGGGGAGACCCACCATTTCCAAAATATGGTGATTTAGAGAAAGCCATAACTGCGCTACCCGATAGTACATTCAGCATATTACTCACTCACAATCCTGCTCATTGGGACAAAGAAATTGCGGATAATACCGACATCGATATTGCATTGTCATTATCAGGACACACCCATGCCATGCAAATAACAATTGGTAGTTGGACTCCCGCTATTTACCGTTACAAACATTGTCGTGGACTTTATAGTGACTCTGATAACAGCCACCAATTATACGTCAACGTCGGGCTCGGCACAGTAGCACTTCCTATGCGCGTTGGAGCCACCCCCGAAATCACTTTGATTACGCTTACCCGAAAGCATTCTTAAGCACTATATCATGAACATAGACATAGCCACTGTAATCGGTAGCGAATTAAACATCAGCGTCAAATCGGTCTCTGAGACAATAAAATTACTTGAAGACGGATGTACGATTCCATTTATTGCCCGTTATCGTAAAGAAGCCACAGGAATGCTTGATGAAGTGACCATATACAATATCCAACAACGGAACGACGCACTGATAGCATTTAGCAAACGTAAGGAGTATATAATTGCTTCTATTGATAAACAAGGTCGTTTAACGGCAGAACTAAAAGCAAAGATAGAAGCCGTTGATGACATTAATACACTTGAAGACTTATATCTGCCATTTAAGCCCCATCGTCGCACACGCGCACAAATCGCTATAGAACGTGGACTCGAGCCAATGGCTCGTATCATAATGTCACAGACTACCGAAGCGATAATGGAAAAAGCTACTCGATACCTCAACAAAGATGTATGCGATACCCAAGCCGTGATTGCTGGTGCTTCTGACATTATTGCTGAGTGGATTAGTGAAAATGAAAAAGCACGCTCGATTATACGTTCTCGATACAATCGCAATGCCACAATACATTCTAAGGTCGTAAAAGGCAAAGAAAATATTGGGCAAAATTACCAATCATACTTTGATTTTAGAGAACCACTTCGCTCATGCTCATCCCACAGACTCTTGGCCATGCTACGCGGAGAAAAAGAGGAATTTCTCAAAGTAACACTTCACATTGACGATGACGATGCAATAGAGCGCCTTGAACGACTATTCATCAAATCATACGCTCCAAAGAATATAGTAGAAATAATTCGACAAACAATAAAAGATGCGTTCCGACGCCTTATAAAGCCATCAATCGAAACCGAGATCCTCAATTCTGCAAAAATTAAAGCCGATAATGTTGCAATAAATATGTTTGCTGACAATGTCAAGCAGCTACTTTTATCTCCTCCATTAGGACACAAGCGAGTAATGGGAATCGACCCCGGCTATCGTACTGGATGTAAGGTTGTATGCCTTGATCAACAAGGCAATCTCCTACACAACGAAGTTATATATCCTAACCCTCCACAAAACGACTTTAGATCATCGGCAATTAAAGTAAGCAGGCTCGTGGAAAGTTACAAAATAGAAGCTATTGCCGTGGGAAATGGCACAGCAAGTCGTGAGACAGAAAAGTTTTTATCTTCTATACGTTACCCCCACAAAGTGCAGGTATTTATAGTTAATGAAAACGGAGCTTCCATATATTCTGCATCAAAAATTGCCAGAGAGGAATTTCCCAATTATGATGTAACCGTACGAGGTGCAGTGTCAATAGGTCGCCGACTTATTGACCCTTTAGCTGAATTAGTCAAGATAGAGCCAAAATCCATTGGAGTAGGACAATACCAACACGATGTAGACCAATCCCGCCTGAAAGAAGCTCTAACATATACAGTTGAAAGTTGCGTCAATTCAGTTGGAGTCAACGTCAATACAGCATCAAAGGAATTGCTTAGCTATGTATCAGGCATAGGTCCGTCCCTTGCAGCCAACATTGTTCAATATCGTGCTTCAAATGGTGATTTCAAGTCTCGTCAAGAGATTATGAATGTACCACGAATGGGAGAAAAAGCATTTCAACAATGTGCTGGATTTCTTAGAATACCCGACACCGACAATATTCTTGATAACACAGCCGTACATCCCGAACAATATGCATTAGTAAAATCAATTGCTGACGATTTAGGCTTGGAAGTCCAACAAATGATTAAAGACTCAACCTTGCTACATAGCATAGACCTCAAACGATATATCACCGAAGTCGCAGGATTGCCAACTTTGAACGACATAATTTCAGAGTTAGAAAAACCTGGTCGAGATCCACGACATCAAATTAAGATACTCGAATTTGACGACAACATCAAAAGCATAAATGACTTACGTCAAGGTATGATATTAAACGGCATAGTCAACAATATTACTGCATTTGGATGCTTCGTAGATATCGGCATCAAAGAAAACGGATTGATACACATATCGCAACTTTGCGACCACTTCATATCATCGCCGGCTGAAGTAGTCAGCCTTAACCAGCACATCAAAGTAAAAGTTATCGACATAGACTTACAACGCCGACGCATAGCATTAACATTAAAAGGATTATAAACAACAATGAATACATTAGTTATAAGTTTAGGTAGCAATAGCTCCGATAGAGAATGGCAAATGCGCCATGCTATAGACCGCATCAAAAAATATTTCAGTAATGTTAAATTATCTGATATTTATGAAACCCCTGAACATTTTGGCAAATATGAGCCATATTTAAATTGCGTCATAATTGCAGAAACCAACATGCAACTCGATGAGGCCAATAAATTCATGAAACAATGGGAATTATTGTGTGGGCGCACCCCAAATAGTAAACTTATCGGAGTGATCCCCATTGACCTTGACATTGTTATTTGGAATAATGAAACTGTACGCCCGGTTGAGTATGAAAGGAGCTATTTTCAACAAGGATATATACAACTTTGTAAAAAATTAGGCCTTTCAACTATATAATCTTTAACGGGACTACACTAAAGTGTTATTTTATTCAAAATTGCCTCATAATTGGCAATTAAAACTTATTTTTGTTTATTAATTGCCAATCATGATAAAAACAAACAAACACAATATACTCCGACCAATAATTTGGTTAATATGCTTAGTGACTACCGCAAACCTATCGGGACAGATCAACACCGACCAAGTCATGCGCGTAGGTCAGAACTCATTGTATTTGGAGGATTACGTGTTGTCTATACAATATTTTAATCAAGTTATTGCAGTCAAGCCATATTTAGCACAACCCTATTTTTTTCGTTCAATTGCCAAAATCAGCCTTGAAGACTATCTTGGAGCTGAAGAAGATGCATCTATGGCCATTGAACGCAACCCATTTATAACCAATGCCTATGAAGTGCGTGGCGTCGCTCGCCAAAACATGGGAAAACTCCAAGACGCAATAAAGGACTATGAAACCGCCCTCAGCCAATTACCCGAAAACAGAGGCATTTTATTCAACAAAGCGTTAGCAGAAGAAGAGTTAAAAGACTACGACGCAGCCGAAAAAAGTTATGCAATCCTACTAAAAGCCCATCCCAAATATGACAATGGATATATCGGGAGAGCCAAGTTGCGGCTAGCAAAGGGAGACACCATAAATGCGCTTGCAGACATTGATACAGCCCTTAAAATAAATAAAAATGCAACAAACGCTTATGTTATTAGGGCAGACATTTCGATAAAACAATCCAAAGATTACACCCGGGCACTTGCTGATATGGATGAAGCAATTAAATTGCAACCACAATTTGCCGGATTTTTCATTAATCGTTCATTTTTGCGATACAACCTTGATGATTACTTTGGAGCGATGGCTGATTTAGACTATGCGATACAACTTGAGCCACTCAATACTACAGCTTTATTCAATCGAGGCCTATTACGTATGGAGGTCAATGACAACAACAAAGCAATCGATGATTTTGACCGAATTATTTCTCTCGAACCCGACAACCATAGAGCACTTTACAATAGAGCTCTCTTATATAAAGAAATCGGCGAATATCAGAAGTCGATAGATGACATAGATAAAGTAATCAAAGCCTTTCCTGACTTTGCAGGGGCATATTTCCTTCGCTCTGAAAGCAGACGACTGATTGGAGACAGAAAGAATGCCGAATCTGACTATAAACGCTCTTTGGCCATAGCCGATAAAGCTACACCAATCGACGAAAACATAGATATAGATGACTCTAAAGACAGTATTAGAGAAAATGAATCACAAGAGAACGTTGCCAATAAATTTACTCAATTGCTAACTATCGACAACAAAACTGACGTAATTCATGAATACAACACAAGTAGCATAAAAGGTAGAGTGCAAGACCGCAACGTTGCAGTTGAAGCAGAACCGATGTTCACTCTGTCTTATTACATTTCGACTTCCGAAATTAAAGAATCGCCTTACTATGTAAAAGAAGTCGATGATTTAAATTCGACACGCATACTACGTTTTATTGTCATGCTCACCAATCGAGAGCCACAACTAAACGATGAGAGTGAAATAACCAAACATTTCGAGTCAATCGAATATTATAATTCCTACCTATCAACACACACTCCAAGAGCGATTGATTATTTCGGTCGAGCAATGGACTTTTACACTTTGCATGACTACAAATCAGCAATTGCCGACCTTGACCAAGCAATCAGACTAACACCTGATTTTACATTGGCCTATCTACTCCGAGCCAATGCCAAGTACAAGCATGCTATAACCGAGCGAAGCAACTCCGAAACGTCAAATGATGCGGCTACTCGTGACATGGCAGTCCGAAACTTCAAAATGACAACTTCTGCTGTAATGGCCGATATAGACCGCGTAATAGAATTGTCGCCTCGCATGGCATTTGCATATTACAACAAAGGCAATATGCTCCTTGAATATGGCGACATGACTTCAGCCGTTAGTGCTTACAACAAAGCCATTGAGCTAAAAAGTGATTTTGGCGAAGCATATTACAATCGCGGTTTTATATATTTAAAACTTGGAAATAAAGATTTAGGGATCTCCGATCTTAGTAAAGCCGGAGAATTGGGCATCGTACCAAGTTATAACTTACTTAAACGTATGACTCGTTAAATAATTTCACCATATAAATAACCTCATGCAACCCGAAGACATCAAAACACTTGACGAACGTGGCATTACTCAATCCACGCTTGAGTCGCAAATCAACCGATTTAAGACAGGCTTTCCTTTTTTACGCATTCTCGACTCTGCACGCATTGACAATGGCATCACAAACCTTAATGCAGAATTTCAAGACAAAGCCATCGCCCGATGGGACAAATACCTCAATGATGGAGGCGAAGTATGCAAATTTGTTCCTGCATCAGGCGCAGCATCACGCATGTTTAAAGCGCTATTTGAATTTCTTGATAGCGATACATCAATTCCCACAGCAGATAGTCAAGTAATGAAGTTTGCTGACGGCATAACACGTTTTGCGTTCTTTGACGATCTTAATAATGCATGTATAAAACTACATGGAAAAGGAGTCAACGAACTATTCGCAGAAAAAGACTATAAAACTGTTATTGCTACACTACTGAAACCGGAAGGTCTTAATTATGGAAATTTACCCAAAGGGTTGATTAAATTTCACTCATACTACGATGCTCCTCGCACCCCTCTTGAAGAACATCTTATGGAAGGGGCACAAACTGCGACCAATAAAGACGGAATTGTCAACCTACACTTCACCGTGTCTCCCGAACATCGCACATTGTTTGAAGAAACAATTGCAAAGGCTACCCACCGATTTGAGAAATTGACCGGTGTAAAATACAATATCTCCCTTTCAGAACAGAAAAAATCGACTGACACCGTTGCCGTCAATCCTGACAACACACTATTCAGAGAAAACGGGAAATTATTATTCCGTCCCGGAGGTCATGGAGCTCTCATCGAAAATCTTAACGACATTAATTATTCTGTTGTTTTCATAAAGAACATCGACAATGTTGTTCCAGACAGCCACCGCACTCCTACACTTCAGTACAAAAAAGTTTTAGGTGGATACTTAATGCTGGTATATGACCAGATTGAAGAATACATAAACCTTATCAATTCAGGAAAATATTCAATCGAGCAAATAAGGCAGATGATCTCATTCATGCATGACGTATTAAATATTCGCGATGAAAAGATGAAACATCTCGAAGATGCCGATTTGGTGTTATACATCAAAGAGAAGCTCAACCGTCCCATCAGAGTTTGCGGCATGGTGCGTAACGAGGGAGAACCGGGTGGCGGTCCTTACATTGCCTATAATGCTGATGGTTCAACTTCGCCTCAAATCCTTGAAAGCACGCAAATAGACAGTTCAAACGAAAGCTATAAAGAGATGGTGGCACGTGCCACACATTTCAATCCTGTCGATCTCGTTTGCTATATCAAAAACATCGATGGTAAAAAGTTTGACCTACCAAGCTATGTCGACCCCGATACCGGATTTATCAGTTCAAAGTCTAAAAATGGCAAGACGCTGCGCGCCCTTGAATTACCGGGATTGTGGAACGGAGCAATGAGTGACTGGAACACAATATTTGTAGAAGTTCCAATTGAAACATTCAATCCGGTAAAGACTGTCAACGATTTACTTCGACCAAGTCATCAAGAATAATTATAATCACAATTCAGAAAATAAAGGCCGACTCCTAAATAGAAGCCGGCCTTTTCACACCAATTAATCACAAATCCCCAAAAACTATTCTTCTATAGGGGCTGGAAGTTTTACTTGACCATTACGGGGCAAACGCTTGTCACTCTTTTTATATTCCAACATGCGTTTTGGCCATCCATTAGGTCCGCCTTCCTGCATTTTATAATACTTTTTAGGCATTTTCTTCATTTGATTAATATAAGAGTTTTCCAAAAACTCAACATATTTATCATTACCCATGATTTTTTTCAACTGATCTAAATACTCTCGTTGCTCCACCTTGCTAATGGAATCGCGTTGTTGACGAATGATTTTGTCTCGTTCTTTACGTTGCTTATTTCTATTATCATTCAATTGCTTAATCTGCTCCTTCTGAGAGTCGCTCAGACCAAGTTGTTCAAATGGACATGCTATCTGACGAGGCCTATGTTTTAGTTGATTAAATTTGTGTCCTTGTGGGCATCGTTCTCCATTATTAGGACAAGCTCCCTCCCCATTGCAATCCGGAGTCTGCGCCATCGTTGGGATTGAGAATATTGACATTGCCGCAACAGCAAAAGCCAGAATTTTCTTTTTCATAATCATTGTTTTATTATTAATCTTGTTTTTGAAGTAATTTATACTTTTGACAGAGTAATAAACGGTTGGTTTAACCGACAATTTTCACATTAACATAATTTAAAAAGTAAATTGCCCTCATTATTTTGTTTATGCAAGTTTCAATGTTGGAAATTGTATAAGCTAAATTTTCGTTGTATCTTTGTAAAAGATAGTATTTATGGTAATGGAAGAAGACATTCGATCAGCCTGTGAAGCTTTAAAACGCGGACAAATAATATTGTACCCGACAGACACAGTGTGGGGCATTGGATGCGATGCTACAAATAGCGAAGCAGTCAAGCGCATTTATTCCATAAAGCGACGAGCCGACCATAAAGCAATGATTGTCTTGTTAAGCGATATTGCATTAATAGACCGATATGTCATCGATGCTCCGGAGGTTGCATTTCAACTTATTGAAGCCGCCAATCGACCTACTACAATCATATATGACCATGGCATAAATCTTGCTCCGGAATTACTTGGTGATGACGGGAGTATAGGAATCCGCATAACCGACGAAAATTTTTCACAACGCCTATGCAGAGCATTTCGCAGACCAATCGTGTCTACATCAGCCAACATAAGCGGACAAGCGGCAGCATCGACATTTGACAGTATAAGCGATGAAATAAAATGTGCAGTAGATTATGTTTGCACATATCGTCGCAACGACAAGTCTATCCACAAGCCCTCATCTGTAATAAAGATTGGAAATGATGGCGTTTTCAAAATAATAAGGAAATAGTGATAAGCACAGCTCGACATAGACTTAACTACATTGCAGCCGACTTTATATCAACTAATCTCGCATGGCTGGCATTTGATATCATACGCTATTACCATGTTGCCAATGCTCGCATGTCAAGTCTGCAAGCTTTCCTTACACATCAATCGGTCGTTATCGAACAAATTTTGTTCCCCATATTTATGCTTGGCATATATTACTTGTCAGGCTATTATAACTATGTGTTCCAACGCTCTCGTTTGCAAGAATTTGTTACTACCCTGTCAAACTCGTTTTTGGGAGCCATAACAATTTTTTTCATTGTTCTAATAAATGACCTCGATCCGGATCGTTACCATACCTACATGCTGTTTATATACCTATTTGGGTTGCTGTTTACAATGGTATACGTCACCCGATTTACAATAACATACCATAGTACAAAAAAAATACAAAACGGCCAATGGTCTTTTGACACCTTAATTGTTGGCATATCTCAAAGTGCGACAGAGATGTATTCACGCCTTTCCAGGCAACAATCGACCATGGGTTTAAAAATAAGGGGATTTGTAGCAACTGAGAGCAACCATCCTACAACATTAGCCGGACTACCGGTAATAAAAATCAAGAGCATTCAAGAGTTTTGTCAAACTTCTGATATTCGCAAGTTTGTAGTCATTCCAAGCGATCATGGTTGGCAAAGCACGCTCGACACGATCAACCAATTGTTGCCATTTGACCGTTCAATTCTTGTTGCTCCCGACCTTTACCAATTATTGACATCCAACATCAGGATGAACAATGTTGCTGGAGAGCCACTGATTGACGTAGCACACACCAACGCCATGGCAAGCACATTAAACATCAAAAGGCTTTGCGACGTTGTGTTATCAATGATAGCGCTAACTATATCTTCTCCGATCATATTGATATGTGCTTTACTTATCAAGTTAGACTCTAAAGGACCTGTAATATACAGCCAGACACGCATTGGCTATCATAAAAAACCATTTCAGATATATAAACTGCGCTCAATGCACTCCGATGCAGAAAAAGACGGTCCTGCACTCGCATCCCCTGACGACAACCGCGTCACACGCATCGGACATTTCCTTCGTAAATACCGCATTGACGAATTACCTCAATTTTGGAACATACTTAAAGGCGATATGTCGTTAGTCGGACCTCGTCCTGAACGTGAATACTACATCAAACAAATTATAAAGCAAGCTCCCTATTACACCCTACTACATCAAATCAGACCGGGATTAACATCATGGGGTATGGTAAAATATGGCTATGCTTCCGATATCGAAGGCATGCTCAACCGCTTAAGATATGACTTAATATACCTTGAAAACATATCGTTAATGGTTGACATCAAAATTCTAATCTACACTATAAAAATTGTAGTTACAGGAAAAGGATTATAAATGAAGAATTTCATAAAAAACATATACTCAAACGGCAATGACAGGTTGATGCGATTGCTCATGTGGCAACAACAACACATCAAAGAACGCAACATGGTCATCATATTGGCGCTTGTCACAGGCATTGCCTGCGGATTTGTTGCCTTAGCGTTCAAATGGCTCATCCATTTCATATCTGAATTGTTACTCTTTGACATAAACGTAACCGAAAGCAACTACCTCTACCTCATCTACCCAATCACAGGTATCATTTTAGTCAGTTGTTATGTGAGATACATTGTAAAAGATAATATATCGCATGGTGTTACACGAGTGTTATATGCAATTTCACAAAACAAAAGCCGATTGAAGCCTCACAATTGTTATACCTCGGTTTTGGCCAGTTCAGTTACCATCGGCTTTGGTGGTTCGGTAGGAGCTGAAGGTCCTATTGTATACACAGGTTCGGCAATCGGATCAAATCTTGGGCAAATATTTAGATTGTCACCCAGATTGTTAATGCTGTTAGTCGGTTGCGGAGCCGCCGCCGGTATAGCCGGAATATTCAAAGCTCCAATAGCCGGTATGCTATTCACCATCGAAGTGCTGATGATTGACCTCACAACAGTATCAGTGCTTCCATTAATGATAGCATCTATTTCAGCCGCCAGCGTGGCATATATTTTCACAGGCTATGATGTCGAATTCTTTTTTGTACAGAGTGAAATATTTCATCCGGTACGTATTCCATATGCCATACTGCTCGGCATACTATGCGGTTTTGTATCGCTATACTTCATTCGCACAATGAACATGATGGAAAAAATGTATGCACGTCTCAACAGTCCATGGAAAAAAGCCACTGTAGGTGGAACGATATTAGCCATTCTCATCTTCTTTTTCCCACCACTTTACGGCGAAGGTTATAGTGCAATCACGTCATTACTTGGAGGTGACGTGACATCGATAGTAAACGGTACAATATTTTACACCGACCGCGACTCTACTTGGTTTATTATCTTATATGTAGCAGGACTGACATTATTCAAAGTTTTTGCCACATCTTCAACCAACGGCGCAGGCGGCGTTGGAGGGACATTTGCACCATCGCTCTATGTTGGCTCAATGGCCGGATTTTTCTTTGCTTTTTTACTAAACAATCTGGGATTTGGGCTCGACCTATCAATCAAAAATTTTGCTCTAATGGGGATGGCCGGTGTAATGAGCGGAGTAATGCATGCTCCACTTATGGCAATATTTCTCACGGCCGAGTTAACCGGTGGTTACGACTTGTTTCTCCCTCTGCTCATTGTCTCGGTTATTTCCTATGGGACTATCAAGTTATTTGAGCCTTATAGCATCTATGCAATCCGTCTTGCTAAGCGTGGAGAACTTCTCACGCACCACAAAGATAAATCAGTATTGCGTTTACTCAAAATCAACAGTGTCATAGAGACTGATTTCATCTCAGTCACTCCCGACATGAACCTTAAACAAATGGTAGATGTCATTTCCCGCTCCAATCGCAACCTTTTTCCAGTCGTAAACAGCAATAACGAATTGTTAGGAATCGTTTTGCTTGATGACATTCGCAACATAATGTTCCGCCCCGACCTTTACAAACGCATGTTTGTAAGAAAATTCATGAGCATGCCTCCGGCTAAAATCGAAGTTGGAGACACTATGGAAAACGTAATGAAGACATTTGACAACACCGGAGCATGGAATTTGCCCGTTGTTGAAAACGGACGATATATAGGCTTTGTTTCCAAATCTAAAATTTTCAATTCCTATCGTCGCGTACTTAGGCATTATTCTGAAGACTAATCACATACAACCCCAGACATGACTAAACAAGACTTAAAGATAGTATTTCTTGGCACTCCCGAATTTGCAGTAGAAAGTTTATCTCGATTACATATAGAAGGATACAACATCGTCGGCGTAGTCACCATGCCCGATAAACCGGCAGGACGTGGGCATAAATTGTTACATTCGCCGGTAAAGCAATATGCTGTAGACCATGGTCTGCATCTAATGCAACCAACCAACTTGAAAGACCCGGTATTTGTCGACGAGCTACGTTCTCTCGATGCCGACCTATTTATAGTAATTGCATTCCGCATGCTACCTGAAATAGTGTGGTCTATGCCATCCCTCGGCACATTCAATCTTCACGCATCACTTCTTCCCAAATATCGCGGAGCAGCTCCTATCAACTGGGCTGTAATCAATGGTGATACAGAAACCGGTGTCACGACATTTTTCTTAAAACATGAAATAGATACAGGCGACATAATCGACCAACGACATATAACTATCGCCCCCGACGAAAACGTCGGCTCGGTACACGACCGATTGATGCATTTGGGTGCCGACCTCACACTATCTACCGTTGACCGCATAATAAGTGGCAACTTAACGGCTACTCCTCAGCAACAGATGATTTCCGACAATGCCCAACCGACGCCGGCTCCCAAGATATTTAAAGATACATGCCACATTAATTGGGATTGTAAAGCGATAGACATTTACAACCTTGTGCGCGGATTATCACCTTATCCTGCCGCATGGACAACGCTCTACGATGGCGAAAAACAATTGCAATTGAAAATATTCACAACATCCATCGCCGAGAATTGCGATAGTCCTTCCGGGTCAATAATGGTCAAAAACAATCAATTGTTTATCGCATGTGCCGACAAGTGGTTGCAAATATTATCTCTGCAACTTGCAGGCAAACGACGCATGGACGCTCCTGAATTCCTACGCGGATTTGACCCCACTACCTACTCCGCACAATAGCGACATAACCGACTTAATTATCAGCAACAAATAATTTTCAATAACGACTGAATATTGCGAAATAATTGCTACATTTGAAATCATTTACGCAATATTAACTTTCACATGATGAAAAATTTAATCCTGTCGCTGATAAGTCTGTTTTGCATCATTTTATCAGCCAATGCCCAATCTATTAAGATTGCCAATGGGCCATACCTTCAAAATGTTTATGAAACCGAAGCCACAATCGTATGGACTTCCGACGTTCCGTCAATTGGATGGGTCGAACTTGCGCCTAACGGAAACGATAGTTTCTATGCAGAACAACGCCCACGATTCTTTGATGCAAGCAACGGGATAAAAAACACATCACGTCTGCATCACGTCACTCTAAAAGGGTTGACTCCCGGCACTACCTATCGTTATCGAGTCTACTCTCAAGCGGTAACCGACCAGACTGACTACCACATCACTTACGGAAACTATGCAGCAACCGATGTATACACCAAACTCCCATTGAAATTTACAACCACTGACAGCAACAAAGATGAAATAAATTTTGTAATGATCAATGATATACATGGACGCAACGATGTGTTACAGTCGCTCATCGACTGTTGCGACATGAGTCAGACCGACCTTGTGTTATTTAATGGCGATATGTCGTCTATACTAAGAGATGAAAATGATATTTTTGGTGGATTTATGAATACAGCCATCAATCTATTTGCTTCAGAAACGCCAATGTATTACACACGTGGCAACCATGAAACTCGTGGTAAACATGCTCCTCGATTTAAAGACTATTTCTCACAAGCCGAGGACAATGTTTATTTTGCATTTCGACATGGCCCTGTATATTTCGTCATACTCGACACCGGAGAAGACAAGCCCGACAACGATATAGAATATTACGGCATCAATCTATACGACGAATACCGCACAGAGCAAGCTTTGTGGCTGAAACAGGTACTTGACAGTGAAGAATATCAGTCAGCACCATTTAAAGTAATAGTGGCTCACATCCCACCAATAGGCGATTGGCACGGGACAAAAGAAGTTGAAGATAAATTTGTTTCATTGCTCAAAAATGCAAAACCTGACATTATGCTCAGCGGACATCTCCATAAACTCGTCTACCGTGAAGCCGACGACAAAATTCCATTCCCGATACTTGTTAATTCCAATAATCATGTAGTAACCGTAAAAGCCACCCCTGCTTCAATGCACATACAAGTCAAAGACCCCAACGGCACCGCAAAAACAATCACACTTCAATAATAAAATAAACGCTCCAATATCAAATAGACTTTTGGAGCGTTTACATATATCCAGTATCAGCAACCTATAATATTTAAATATAAATTATTTTTATATAATACCCCCACATGCCGACTAACAAAAGTCGCACGTGGGGTATTATAATTGATTTCCTGATTAAGTAGCAACTAACGATTGGAATTTACAATCTTTGCACGCAACTCGGCATTAAAATCATCGGCAGCTATCAACTGTTCAATAGTCATATGCATACGATAGCGCCAATAATGACGCGGATTGGCCGGAATGTTTATTTGTTCTTCTCTCGGGTCCTCGCGTCTTAATGCTCCATCAATCGACAGCCAATCTTGCAGTGGCAATATAGCAAGCATCGATGGTGATTGCAAGTTTAGAGTCACAATCTTGTTGCATATCCACGGCTCAGCATACAATGGAGCTTCTCCACCTTCGTGCAATACATTATTGTAGAAGTGTTGTGTTTTTTCTCTATTTTCTTCCCACCATTGGCGTATACCACCCATGTCGTGGGTAGATGTCGTGCAAACCGACAAATAGGGATAACCCCAAGTATTACCAAACTCGGCAGACGGGTCCTTGGGCATACGCTGTATTTCAAGAGACAGCATCTGCAAGTTGCTCATTACGGCAGGCACACAATCGGGTATCATACCAAGATCTTCTGCACATGTCAACATTGTCGTTGAATCGAGTAATGGTGGCAATTTCCACATTGCTTTTCCATACCAGAAATCGTTATGACGGCGATAGTAAAAATCATTATACAAGCGATCAAAACACCATTTCTCATAGTCATTGAGCGAACGATACACATAGGTGTGTTGCGCTGAAATACGCGGATGATACTTGCCCTTTTCATTTGGATCTTCAATAAAGAGCACCTCATCAATCAAACCCATCAAAGCTTCGCATATATGCTTGTTCTTTTCAGTCTTTTCTTGAGTCGCAAAATAGTCGGCAACTTTGCGCTGCGTAGAATACTCGGCACGCATACGATAACGCCCATATCCATAATTTTCGAGGAATTGCGATTTAACTTCATCGAGATATTCCCCAAAGAAATCATATAAGAAATACTCCATGATATATGGACGAGTGTGTATGTCTGTATTTATCCAGAAGTCATAATTATTGCGCAATTCATCAGGAGTATAAGGCATGGCCGGATTAAATATGCCGAGAAGTCCATGCACGGCGTCCATCGGAATCTGCCAAATACGGAAAAACCCAAGTACATGGTCGATTCGATATGCGTCAAAATATTCGGCCATCTTGCGGAAACGCGATTTCCACCAAGCAAAACCATCTCGACTCATTTCTTCCCAATTGTAAGTGGGGAATCCCCAGTTTTGTCCGAGTACTGAAAAATCATCGGGTGGAGCCCCTGCTTGACTATTCATATTGAACAAACGAGGAGCAATCCAAGCATCAGCCGAATCTCTTGATATGCCTATTGGTATATCACCCTTGAATGCAACACCATTTTTACCAGCATAGTCATGCACTTCACGCATCTGCTTATCAAGGTGATATTGTATGTAGTATACATAGTTAATTGCATCTTGATTATCGGCAACAAACTTAGCTACTTTTGATTCTTCATATTCCGCAAATTCTCCCCAATTTGCAAACATAGGCGTTCCATTAAGGTCACGTAGCACACAAAATGCGGCATAAGGAGTCAGCCAATATGCATTTTGTTCAACAAATGATTTAAACTCTTTTGAATTAAGAGTTTTCGATCCATTCTGAGCAAAAATTTCTCGCGTAATTGCAGTTTTAGCTTCATTCACACGTTCATAGTCGACTTGAGGCAAGGCATTGAGTTCTCGAGCCAAATCATCATAGTAGGCCTGACGTTTGGCATCTTTTAATTTGCCCAACTCATTAATACGCAAATACATCGGATGTAATGCAAAAGTAGAGTTGGCATTATAGGGATACGAATCAGTCCAGGTGTGAGTCATCGTTGTGTCATTAATAGGCAGAATCTGTAAAAATTTCTGTCCTGTCAACACCGCCCAATCTACAACTTTCTTCAAATCATAAAAATCTCCGACTCCAAAGTCGTCATCGCTACGCACCGAGAATACGGGGATTGCTACACCGGCACCTCTCCATGCCTGACGAGCATTGGCAAAACGCAATCCCGAAACAATCACTGCCGAAGTCTTTAACTTGGGTGCAATATCAAGCACACGATTGTCGCCACTTTCCCAAGCCACAAGTTTATGAGTAACCTTGTCAAGGATAACAAATTTAAACTCAAATGGCAATGTCACTGATTTTGCATCAATATTAACCGACCATTCCGGGAAATTGCAATCATTCATTACCACTGCATTATCAGGGTTCCAAGCACCAAGCACATCAGGATCGCCACAAATCGCAAGCACCTCATTACTTGCTACCATCGGCGCCATGACACGCACATTGATATTGCCACTTTTAGCGACTATTTGCTTGTCACGACCGCCTCGATAATTTATACAATCAGTAAACACTGATGAATAATACACTTTGTCTGAGGGCAAGTCGCTCCAACTGTCATAAATTTCATAATTCTTAACAGAGCGCCCTTTTACAAATCGATGAGGAGCCCCCCACTCTTCTCTAACCTCGCCATTATCCCTCCGAATAATGTAACTGTAGGTAAACTCTGATGTTTCCTCAGGCAGTTCAATCGTTAAAGACCATTGTCCTATGCCTTTATAATCAAGTTTTAGCGCTGCATTTTTATCGCCCCCGCCAAGCTCGACAATAGAGCCAGTAATATATACCGATTCACCCCAATTGGTGCGATAATCGATATTAAAATTAACTTTCATAACTGATATTATGGTATTATAATTATTTTAGAATCACTACTATAATCAACTATAACGTAAAGTTAATGAGTTTCCAACAAAAAAACGGCCAATTCGAGAAAAATATTCCTCTCATTGGCCATTTTTATGATTTTCTTGTTACAAATCAGCTTGTACTAACCACATTTCGATGTTCCGCAAGCAGTACATATCAAACATCCCTCTTGATAGATCAATGTTTCTTGTCCGCAATTGGGACAACACTGCCCATTTGCTTTAGTTCCATTGGGGAGGTATTTCTTCAATGCACGCTCTACACCCATTTTCCAAGTATTAATTGATTGACTATCAAGCTCAAGACCTCCAACCAATTTCAATACCTGATCGATAGGCATTCCATATCGCAACACACCGGATATGAGTTTTGCATAATTCCAATATTCTGGATTAAACTTATCTGACAATCCCTCTATTGTGGTTTTATAACCGCGCTTATTTATAAACTGGAAGTCATAACGCTTGTTGCCCTTCTCATCGATAGCCTTTATGATTTTGCCATGGGTTACACTCTTAGGACAAAATATTCCGTCTTCATCATCGGCCAAACCTGTAAATATCTCATACGGCTCTCCATCAACTAGTCCCACAAACGCAATCCACTTTTCCTTATTGTTTTGGAAACGCACAACATCCGCTTCCAACTCAATTGGACGCTTTAAAACATGAGGTTTATCAAGTTTTACTTTATTTTCATCTTTCTTCTCAATTGCCACAAGGACACCGGCTCTTGACCCATCGCGATATACAGTACAACCCTTACATCCCGAACGCCAAGCTTCCACATATAATTTATTAACTAATTCTTCGCTTACATCCGATGGCAGATTAATCGTTACAGAAATTGAATGGTCAACCCACTTTTGTACTCGGCCTTGCATTTTCACCTTTTCCATCCAATCAACATCATTGGACGTTGCTTTATAATAGGGTGATTGAGCAACCAATGCATCAAGTTCGTCTTGAGTATAATCTTGCTTCACTTCAATGCCATTTGTCTGCATCCAAGTTACAAACTTTGGATGGTAAACTACGTACTCTTCAAACGAGTCTCCATTTTCATCGACAAAATCAACTCTGACTTCTGCGTCATTGGCATTAACTTTGCGACGGCGCTTGTAAACCGGCAAGAACACCGGCTCGATACCCGAGGTAGTCTGCGTCATCAAACTGGTTGTCCCGGTTGGCGCGATTGTAAGACACGCAATGTTGCGACGTCCATATTTGACCATATCGGCATATAATTCGGGAGAGGCTTCCTTTAATCTGTTGATAAACGGATTGTTTTTTTCTCGTTCAGCATCAAAAATCTCAAATGCTCCACGCTCACGAGCCATGCCTACCGATGAGCCATAAGCCGCCAAAGCCAATGTTTTGTGAACTTCGACAGAGAAGTCTGTAGCCTCAGTTGTTCCATAACGCAAACCAAGAGCAGCCAGCATATCTCCCTCGGCCGTTGTGCCTACACCTGTACGTCGTCCTTTAAGCGTTTTTGTCTTTATTTTGTTCCACAAGTTTCGTTCAGTCTGCTTAACCTCATCTGTTTCCGGATCTGATGCCACCTTATTAATTATCAAATCAATTTTCTCCATTTCAAGGTCAATGATATCATCCATTATTCGTTGAGCCTTTGCTACATGCTCACGGAACTGGTTGAAATCAAAATAAGCTTCAGAAGTAAATGGATTTTTAACGTAGCTGTAAAGATTTATTGCAAGCAATCGACAACTATCATATGGACACAATGGTATCTCTCCACACGGATTGGTTGATATTGTACGGAAGCCGAGATCGGCATAACAATCGGGCACTGATTCTCGCTCAATGGTATCCCAGAACAATACCCCGGGTTCAGCTGATTTCCATGCATTATGCACTATTTTGGCCCACAATGTTTTTGCATCAATTTCTTTAGTCATTAATGGATCTCCAACGACCGGATATTGCTGACGATATGGAACGCCATCTACTGCAGCTTGCATGAATTCATCATCAATGCGCACCGACACGTTTGCACCCGTAACTTTACCTTCAGTCATCTTAGCATCGATAAACGCCTCACTATCGGGATGCTTTATACTCACCGTCATCATCAACGCTCCGCGACGCCCATCCTGCGCGACTTCACGGGTAGAGTTGGAGTAACGTTCCATAAAAGGAACCAAACCGGTCGATGTCAATGCCGAGTTTTTAACAGGTGTCCCTTTGGGGCGTATGTGACTCAAATCATGCCCTACTCCACCACGTCGTTTCATCAATTGTACTTGCTCTTCGTCGATTTTTATGATCCCTCCATAACTATCGGGACGACCATCAAGCCCTATCACAAAACAATTACTTAACGACCCAACCTGATAATGGTTGCCGATTCCCGACATTGGGCTACCTTGAGGCACGATGTAGCGGAATTTTGAGATGAGTGAATATATCTCATCGCTTGACATTGGATTGGGATACTTCGACTCAATACGAGCCACCTCATCGGCAATGCGATGATGCATGGCATCAGGCGTATCCTCATATATATTCCCAAACGAATCTTTCAATGCATATTTGCTAACCCAAACACGCGCTGCCAATTCGTCACCATCAAAATATTTCAATGAGGCTTGAAACGCCTCATCATAATTATACGTGATTTTATCCACGGCTAAACTAAATTAATTGGTAAAATTTAAGGAAAAGAAAAGTTTTTAAATAATTCACGATACAAACGTAGATAATATTTTTGGTTTGTCAAAATTTAAAACTATATTTTTCATTGATTGTTGATAAGTTTTCCAAAACAAAAACATTCACACCTCATTATCAATAAATTACAAATTTATCAAACAACAAAAGTTTTCCAAAATAAAGCACCAACCCATCTGTCTTCAAAATAAATAATTCCATCATCGAACACAAAAGAATCATAAAAAACAGCTGCATTTCCTAAAAGGACACTTAAAGCGTCGCCAAGCACTAAACCCGGCTCAGCAACGCCCCAGTCCAATAATGTATAGCGTCATTTAATTATAACTTTTTTTACGGCTTCACCTTTGCGACACACATATATGCCGGGAGTCGGATTTGTCACTCTCAGACCACGCAAATCATACATTTCCACATCATCGTCATGCACATCAAAAGTCTTCTCAACAACAGCATCCATTCCACTGACATCTCCATTTCCACCGGAAAGTCTGTCGATAAATGACTTTGCCACCGTTTTTAAAACTGGGAACAAGTCTCCCAATGAACTTGAGCAATCAAGAGCAAACATAATTGCGACCGAAGATTTGACATCTTCAATTTTAATCATCTCTTCTTTATTATTTTCAACATTATGCTGCCATACATTACGCGATTCAATCAATGTCCATTGGTCAATATCTCCATTTTCGACCGGCAAAATTTCACCATATTCATCACGGCAATCCTCTAAAGTAAATTTCAAATAAACACCATCTATTTCTGCACTGATTATTTCTCCCGATGCTGATGCAAATCCATGATAGGTTATATTTTCAAGTGATACATTATCTATATTAAAAATGCCTTCAAACCACATGTTAGAATTATTGGCATCATCAGTTGTTCCGTCCAAAGTAAATCGATAAGTATCACCATGGGACATCATAGGAACAGAAATTGTAATAACTCTTTGTGTAGTTTGTCTATTCAAGTCTTCATACAGAGAAACTAGCGTTTCGTGCAATTCATCGACATTTTGTATTTGGAAAACATTCTCTGAAGAAGATGCTACTGAGGAAAGATTATACATAAACAACTCATCATCAACCACATCATTACTCTTCAACCCTATTGCATATGCTTGAAGTTTTTGTCCCTGAACATAAGTATTGGAAATGCGCTCCGACAAATAAGAAGCATATTCTCTTTGAGTTCTATGCTCGGGGCATTTGGCCAGAGAACCTTGGTCTAACCCGTCAGTAAATGTAATAAGCATCACATTTTTGAGATTCTTAGGATATTTATGCATCAAAAGGTTGTCTATCGCCTGATCAACTGCATAATATAACAACGTTGCGTTTCCCATCTGCATATCATCAACAAATGTGACAAAATCATACTTCGTAGACCCATTAAGAGCAGAAATCGGATAATTGTCATATTCGTCACTAAAAGATACCAAGCCCATATACACTCCGTTTTCAATATCTCTCAAATAACCTTCCGGCATGTTAATAATTAAAGGTCCCCTCACTACTTCATATGTGTCATCAGAAATAGTTGCGATAAAAGCTCCAGAGGGTATTGTAATTTTTCCATCGGCATACACTCCATAAACATATTCATCAAACCCATTTTCTATGCATCTTTGGGAAATAGTCCTTATAGTTGAAACATCATCGGCCGGGGCAAAAAACCTTCTATTAAACGGCTCAAGATAGACTTTGGATGGATTTTCGGCATGTATTTTCACATAATAATCACCATCATAGGAGTTATATCTAAATTCACTATATGGATTTGCCCGATAAAAACCTTTCGTTTGTGTCGATTCCCAAAAATCCACAGTATTATCGTAAGCGATAGATTGAAAATCAGACCATCCGCCACTACCGATATTTATCCAAGTCTCATCAGATAACGCATTTTCCAACAATCCCTCGGGAAATACTATTTTATGAATATCTGATGATATCCATGTTGGGTCATTTAACCAACATGGCGCGACAAATTCAAAACTACCGACCGGGAATGTGATTGTATTATCAGTGGCAACCACTCCATAATAAACGCTATCAAAATCATTTTCGGGACACCTTTGCGAGATATTATAATATTGGTTGTTATTTGCATCTATATAAAAATGATATGTAAATGGCTCTATATACACCTTGTCTCGTTCTTCTATATGCACATATACATCATCTTTTTGACAATAGGCATCGACAACAGAATGATTTACATATGGTTGCATTCTAAATACAGATGAGCGTTCACTTGATTGTTCAATAATAACATCCCATGTCATCCCCACAAACTTAGTCTCGTGAGCTGTTATTATTCCCTCATGCCACACTCCCACACCAACCGGCACCCACAATTCTGCATACATCGTAATGGCAGATAACAGAACAAGAATAGTGCTAATTATTTTCTTCATCATCTCGCTAAATCGGTCTCACAGCCCATTCAACCACCAATATTACACAAAAGAATACGTGGACTGACTTTGCCACATCCATTGAGAAGGTGTAGGAGACCTATGATGAGAATATGGGAAAAGCAGTCCACGCTATAGCGCGGAATCCGCTTTACTATCCCCTCATCATTGTGAAAATTTCCTACGTTTTCTCAATAAGAGATAAGCAAAACGCTTCCTATTTTGATTCTATGTCACGCCAACATCATGTTGACCTCACAAATTTACGATTTTTATTACAATAACTATCGTAATATAAACATTTTAATTTATAATATTTTACAATCTTATTTCTCAACTGCTATTTTTTGTTTTTGGTCAAGTAAACAAATATGGCTAATTTCGCTTAAAATTTTAGGACAAATGAATAACATAAATGAATATTTTCTCAATCGTCGCACAGTTCGACAATATTCACAACGCGAAGTAAGCCAAGAATTGCTGACATCACTCATTGAGCAAGCCGCACATGCACCGACAACCGGGAATATGCAACTTTATTCAGTAATTGTCACTCGCTCTGACAACGGGAAACGAGCATTGGCTCCTACTCATTTCAACCAGCCAGCGGTTTTGGGAGCCAGCGTTATATTGACATTTTGCGTTGACTTTAACCGTTTTAAACTATGGTGCAACGCCAACGATGCGACTCCGGGATTTGACAACTTCCAATCATTCATGTCGGCCGTTCTTGACACTGCCCTATTTGCACAACAATTCAACACCATAGCCGAAATGAACGGTCTTGGATGCTGCTATTTGGGAACAACTACTTATAATGCACCGCAAATAGCAAAACTTCTCGAGTTACCCAAAAATGTCGTACCGTTAACATCCATAACTGTTGGTTATCCAGAAGGGGAACCCACTATAAGCGACCGCATACCGGTAGCCGGAATCATTCACAATGAAACATACCACGATTACACAATCGATGATATACGCCACATTTACTCAGAAAAAGAAGCGCGAGAAGATAGTAAAAAACTCATTGCAGAGAATGGGAAAAGGACATTGGCACAAGTATTTACCGATGTTCGTTATCCTCGCAACAATAATGAATTATTTTCACGCATATATATAGATTTTATTAAAGAACAAGGCTACGAGATATAGAACAAATACTATAATCAACACTGAGATAGTCAAATTAACATCAAACAAGACATTAGTAGAAATTTATAGAGTATTTTTGGAATAATCTTATAA
>CAZLUB010000012.1:0-44258 GCA_964562595.1 uncultured Muribaculum sp.
ATATTCTTTATAAGGCCACCGGTTGTGCTTATAGCAGAATCCCAAGTACCCCATGCATTAACACCATAGCTGTTGCCATTACCATCGATAGTACCACCGTTAGTCTGATTGATACCTGTTGCACCATAAGAATTTGAGCCTGCATCAGATTTAGCAGTTGTTACATCATTAGCTAAAAGGACATCCTGACCGCTAGTAAGAGCAGCCTACAACTCCGTTGTAGTTGTAGCTACAGCATCAATCTCTTCAGCAGCAACATACCACTTGTCATCCTTCTTAATTGCTTTGTAACCTGTAGAAACAAATTTTGTTGGATCATTAGCAAATATACCTCCTTCTACAGTGATGTTACCTCCCCAAGCAAGAGGGTTTGCGGTAAATGAACCACCCTTTATTATCACACTACCACCTGTAAGTGGAGCCATTCCGTAACCACCACCAGTTGCGCTAAACTCACCATCGTTTACAGTAATCGAACCCTTAGACACATAAGCCAACGAACCATCCATGCCTTTGTGTGTATACTTACCGCCATTTACGATAACATGTGCATCAGCATGATAAATATAGAATACATGGCTTGAAGTATTCAAGTATTCCTTATTGATGGTACAATTTTCAAGAATCGTTGTACCTGCATCACCGCAAGCAATAGCACCTTGATAACCTGTAATAGTTACATTCTTCAAGGTCATACTACCATAGTTATTGATAGGATATGATGGCCAATTGCCATTCTCTCTTATTGACGCACCAACGACCTCTGTATCTTCAACAACCAATTCGCCATAGTTAGCAATTGCAGAACCACCGTTAGCTCCAGTAGAAGAAATTGTTCCGCCTACCAACTTCAAAACTCCTTCATTCTTGATGATATGACCCTCGCTCTTAGAATAAGTTCCAGTTATTGTTTTGCCATTCAAATTAATAACCATGTTTCCAACCACTTCAAGTGGAGCTGTTAAAATAACATCTTCAGACAAAGTTACCTCTCCACCGTTCAAAGCAGCCTTGTGAAGTGCATCAGCTTCGTATGAAGGCTCATCATATTCAGGTTTGATAACGACATTGATGCCAACCTCGCTTGTGAGGAGATTACCGTAGATGTTGGTACGATAGTTGCGTTGCACCGGCACCGAACCTACTGTGCGTGTTTTTTCAACTGTAGTCGCGTTCTCGCTGTAACCGAATACTACATCAACAACCTCCTTGTCAGCAGCAACAAGCAAGTAGTTCATTGAGAGGTAATCATAACCGTCTACAGGGAAAGTCTCATCTTCGGGAATAGCAGCCAACTTGAACTCTGTTGCCACAGCATCTTCAGATGTGGCAGTGCCGTTGACAGTCGAAACCTTACCCTCTACAAGATCGAGAGTGTTGTACACAGGCACCTTAACGTACGAGTATGCAGGAGTGTAACCGGCACTTGTAGAAGCAGTGTAGTCAGCAGTACCGATGTTGAGTTGTGCGAAAGGACGCTTGAGCTCGATAGTTTCGGTCTGAGCTCCTTTAACTGTGAATGTGTGATACTTATAGAAAGCGTCACGCTTTTCGTCGTTGCTGACAGCACCTGTGTAGTCTACTGTCATTGTCTTGCTATCAAAATCGACGGTGTATGGAGCACCTTCAGCAGCTGCCCAGAAGATAACAGAGTAGGTGTTACCGGTTGTTAGCTGAAGATTGACAGTGGTAGAACCATGAATCTCACCATCTGTAACTGTGAGTTGCTCTAACTTTTCACCGGCTTGATCGTAAACTGCATACTGAAGAACAGTTGCTGTCGCGCCATCGCTATAGGCACGAGATGCGATTTCAGGCGTTCCTACCTGAAAAGATACCGTTGATTTCTCACCTGCGGCGTCGAAATCAAGATCATTCTGACATGATGTCGCAAATAGCATGGCTAATGCGGCCGTTCCTAATAAAATTTTCTTCATTTTTTAATGTTTAATATAACAATTTGTATACTATTTTATTTGGCAAGTAGAGGTCCAATAAAAGACCCCTACTCTAAATTTATTTCAGATTAGTAAACATCTACGCCGTCAACTATAACATTGAGTTTGTCCTTACCCATTGAGTTCTTGTTTGCCCAAAGGGTGGTACCTGTGTTAATACCTTTATCGTTAATTTCAAAGCCATTAACTGTAGCATTGTTTACTACCAATTTATAAGACTTGCCGTAGTCGTCACCTATCTCGATTGCAGCTTTCAAATCAGGCAGGCCACCATTATCGTTGAATATGCAATTATTCATAGTCAATTCGGTATTGGCCTGACCATAGAGCAACATAGCCTTACCATCGCAATTAAACACGCAATCAGTGAAAGTTGCAGTAGGAGCGCCCCAAGTCCAGATGTTGTAAACATCACCCGATACATTGAAAGTGCAACCCTCAAATACGCTGTTGCCATAGAGAGTATAAGTTCCGTTAATTACGCAGTTCTTGTATGTCCCATTGCAACGAGCATAGCCTATATATGTTGTCGAAGGCGTGTTGATGCTAATGTTCTCAAAGACTACGGTAGAGCCATCGAGAGCATAGTTACAACCCTCAAAGCTACCAGTGGTATTTGCTGTAGAAATCTTAGTGTCCTCAGGATTTCCTGTTCCTACAAAAGTCACAGTTTTACCTTGTGCTGAATTTGGAATTACATAGTTACCCTCAGGAATATAGAATGTTGCACCATTTTCGATTATTTTGGTTGCCTCGACAAAATCATCAGCACTTTCAATAACGGCTGCTTGTTCACCCTCAACCTTCTTGAATGCACCATTTACCACAACCTTGTCAGCATAAGCTTTCGCATCCTCATCTACCCATACTGCAAATTCGGTGTCAGCAGCCACATTGGAGATGTTGACATTCTCAACATTAATCTCAGCACCCGCTTCTGACTTAACAATAACAGCTGCTTTTTTTGCAGTCTTGAATGTTGCGTTTGCAAGGTTTAAAGTAACCTTTGCTGGTGTGTCAACATATTGTTCATCGATCTTGATACCACGACCTTCCGAATTTACAGTTAAACCGTCGATTTTCACGGTTTGACCCTCAGCTGATATCCACATGGCATAGTAATCGTGAGTTTCGTTGATAGTTACATTGGTAAGAGTTGTTTCCTTGCCGACATTAGTAAATGCAACAGCCTTCTCAAATACAACATTCTCGATTGCATAGTTGCAATTTGCAAAAACCAAGTCGTATGAGTTCCACGTACCGGATTCCTGCGAACTAGTCATTTTACCATTCTTAATAGTGAAAAGAGCATCTGCGTTCTTTGCTCCAATAGCCGACCAGTATGTAGTGGCAATTGTGAGTTTCTTATCATTGAGGTCGATGGTGATATTTTTAGTGTTTTCGCCACCCAACTTATACTCACCACTACCTGGAGTTTGCGAACCAAGCGAAGTGATATTGACATTGACATCAGCATCCAAAACAACATTGATGTTCTCATTGTCGGAGACAAGAAGTTGAGCCAAAGTCTTTGCATCACTTACGATCTGACAACCCTCTGCATCAAAGTAGATTGTATCAGTAAAGCCGTAAAGTACGGGGGCTTTTCCGGTGTACTCAAACGTGTTTGTGCCATTGAAAATATCAAAGTTGAGCAATGCCTTGTGAGCTTCGGCTTTTTCTTCAGTGCCAAAATCAGCTACTGTATAGTTATGTACCCATAAGTCAAACTTACCCTTTAATGTAGAGTTCTTTATCGTTACGTTGTTCATATCATTACCACTATTAAACACACGAACAGCGATGTAACTAGACTCCAAGGTAGAGTTTTCAACATTCAATGTAACTTCGCCCCAGTTATTAAGGTGTGCAACAAATGCCATATCTGAGCCACCAAGGTTCTTTGCTGTAACTCCATCAAGATTTAGTGTAGCTTTCTCAACATGGAAAATGTTTGTAGAGTTATTCCAACCCATGTTATTTCCCACGTGATTATACTCAATTGTACCATTCTTAACAGTTAAAGCACCATTCTTAACATAAAACAAATTATAGTTCTTACCTGTTGCTGCAGAAGTAGCTGAGAGTTTCTTGCCGTTAAGGTCGATAGTAAGTTCTTTGGCTACTGTATAGGAAGGATCGGCTACTGTTGCACGAGACGCAACCTCATTAAGGTTGATATCGCCATCCAAAATGATAATGTCAACGTTCTCATCAGCAAACGCAGCATTAAACTCATCAACATTTGCAACCTTAACATATACCTGACCATCAACTACGCCATACTTATTATCATCATCATAATCAGGTTTAATCTCAACGTTAACCTCCACATCGCTTGTGAGGAGATTACCGTAGATGTTGGTACGATAGTTGCGTTGCACGGGCACCGAACCTACTGTGCGTGTCTTTGCATCGTTACCATCTGTATATGTAAACTCAATGTCTACAACTTCCTTCTCTGCGTTTACAAGAAGATAATTCATGGCAAGGTATTCATAACCGCCACTTACCGGGAATGTTTCCTTCTCTGAATCGGGAATTGCATTAGCTCCGAAGACAACCTCAGTTTCGCCGGTAGCTTCACCCCCAACAAGATCAAGGGTGGTATAGATATTCTTTACAGTAACAGCTGAGTGAATAGGTGTGTAGCCGGCAGATGTAGAAGCAGTGTAGTCAGCAGTACCGATGTTGAGTTGTGCGAAAGGACGCTTGAGCTCGATAGTTTCGGTCTGAGCTCCTTTAACTGTGAATGTGTGATACTTATAGAAAGCGTCACGCTTTTCGTCGTTGCTGACAGCACCTGTGTAGTCTACTGTCATTGTCTTGCTATCAAAATCGACGGTGTATGGAGCACCTTCAGCAGCTGCCCAGAAGATAACAGAGTAGGTGTTACCGGTTGTTAGCTGAAGATTGACAGTGGTAGAACCATGAATCTCACCATCTGTAACTGTGAGTTGCTCTAACTTTTCACCGGCTTGATCGTAAACTGCATACTGAAGAACAGTTGCTGTCGCGCCATCGCTATAGGCACGAGATGCGATTTCAGGCGTTCCTACCTGAAAAGATACCGTTGATTTCTCACCTGCGGCGTCGAAATCAAGATCATTCTGACATGATGTCGCAAATAGCATGGCTAATGCGGCCGTTCCTAAAATTAGTTTTTTTGTCATAGCGTTTTTTGATTATATTTTGTTATTTGATCTCAATGTTGTAATCTTCACCATCGTAACTGGGGTTGATTTTTACACCTCCGGTGGCTATCGATGTAAGGAACTCGCCCTTAACAACAGTCATCTTACCACGCACAATCGGGACATTGATCGGATTTGTAGATGACATCAGTTCTCCGTACTTATTATATACTTCCAATGATATGCTTAATGTCGTTCCCGAGCCATTAACAAATATGTAATCATAGCCAAGAGTAGTCTCAGATATATCTTCGGGATACATACGGCTTGTAAAAGAGAATCCGGGCCAAGAGTCAGCCGGTTTATCTGTAAACATATTGAATGAACACGGCACATAGGCATATTGGAAGACGACATAGAAGTCACCGAGATTGATGCTTTGTAATAGCTGCTCGTAATGGGCTTTGGTATCTAAATCTGTATTCAGGCTCAACAACATACCTTGCTCTTTCATCATCAACTCAACGCGACTGAGAAATACATCCATATCTGTTGATATAAATTTAAATTTACCCATAGGGCGCATCATCTCTACTGTTGCCTGATTATCTATGGAATTAACAACAGAACCTGTGTAATATGCCGGATTAGTTACTGTTGCCGTTGCATAACCACGGAAAGCATCGCGATAATCGTTACTGCCCGGATGTTCATATTTGTTGGCAAGAATAATCTCCGAGAAGTCGTGTGTATCATAATATTTATCCTCTATGCTATTAGCATCGACATAATCAGCCCACACCTTAAAATCGTATGTTCCTTCTTCAAGGAGCAGATGTGCCGTATAGTTCAAGTCTGAAATATCCGATTTTGTAAACACAAATGTAGTATCGGCAACTCGGTTTTCACTTCGCATATTACCCACGCGATAGGCGTTGATTGTGTATCGTATATCATGTCGTTCGGTGACACCTCTTGTTTCAGTATCACCACTGCGAGAATAGACAATCTCCTTATATAGAGGCATCTCGGTAGTAAAGTCGAGGTGTAGCAAGAACGGCACTCTTTCGTGACGTTCTTCTGGGAACTCGTGGACATCGCAACCTGCAAACACAAGGAGCGATATCACACATAGCAAAATGTAGCATAATGTCTTTCTCATTTCTTGCGTTTTTTAAGGTCGAAACGATACGATATATTGATGGCCGCATTGTCGAGCCCCCAATATGTTTTGCGATATGTATCGATAAGCTTACCGTTATTTACATTATAAAACTTGTCGTAGTGCAAATCATAGGCTCCTGCACCCAACGTAAACTCGATATGCCACTTGCCATTATTTGAGATCGGCATACGGTAGCCTATGCTTATACCTCCACCCAAAGCCGGAGATTTTCCTCCGTGATCTTGATAGCGATAATCGCCATCTACTGCTATATTATATTGAGCACAACCAAAATGAGCTCCGACAAAGAACTTCTGATTACTCTCATTGAACCAATAGCGAAGCTCTGGCTGTATGGCAAGTGTACGGAATTTAATAGTCGAAGTGAAGTAGTTGAGAGCAGAGTAATATACTGGTACTGCAAAAGACCAATGCTTGGCCAAATCAATCTCTGCACCAATGTTAGAAATTGCCAATCCCCAACCTATAGCATTGGTTTTTACATACAATCCACGAGTCCACCCCTCAGGTAAGGCAACCGGCAAATATGGCTCAGATACAATAATATAGTCAACCTCAGGCTCTTGCGGCACCTCTACTTTTACAGGTGGCTCGATTGGCGTAACCGGCGCAACAGGCTCCTTATACGTAATGAATATCACGCACGCGTTACGCATACGTTCAAAGTAAAGCGAATGCAGCTGACGCCACACCCTACCTCCATCTAATTTTTGAAGTTTAACAATTCGATGATCTATGTGGCGACCGCCGGGATAATCGGCAAGATAAGGTTCCAATGCAATAATATCTAGCACAGCTTGCTTTTGCGCCATGTCTGACTCCAGGACCTTCTCTTTTAGGAACTCCCACGATATATAGCTGTCATCACGGTGAATTATACTATCTGGAATTTCAACTTGACTGCGAACAATCTTTTCAAGCGTTTCGAGACGAGCACGAGCCAATTTGTGATTCAATTGATAACTACCTTCGGGCGATGCCGAACCACAGAACGACACGTCTTCAATAGTTATTGTGCTATCCTGCTCTATTCTTTGCAAAAACGAAGTAATTTCAGATAGTCGCTCTGTATTTTCACCATAGTCACGATCAATAGAAGCGCTATTTACTCGGAAGTCCACACGAATCTCCGTGCGATTCTCCGAGTACGCTACACTACTTACCAATATACAGAAAGCCAACAATATGCAAACTTTACATATACGCATAATCCTTTTTTATACAGAGTTATACAGAGTTATACAGAGTTATACAGAGTTTCTCTTAGCTTGAGAATGCTTCCGATGCAAAATTAAGTAAATTATCTCAATTTGAAATTTTTTTGAACAAAAAAAATGCAAAGAAAGATTCTACATATTCAATTTTTCATTGCGAGTACCAGAGTCACATTAAACTTATCTACCCTCAATGTTATTTTGATGCCACAAATGTAGTTATTTATTTTTAATAATTCACATAAATTTTAATATTTTTCATTAGGGGGGGGGTAAAAGCTTATTAATCAGCGACATAACTATCAATCCCATGCAAACATCTTCACGTATAACCATCTTAAGACTACACGACTACCATCAATAATCAATCGGTAAAAAACAATAACCTGTCGGGCAACAATCTTTCTGTTTAAGCAATTTATTGTATCTTTGTGAAAACTACATATTTCCACACATGAAACGAACCATTTTATCTCTTGCAATAGCAAGTACGACACTTGCGGCCAGTGCCATAACTCCACTATGGCTACGCGATGTAAAAATATCACCTGATGGCCGACAAATTGCCTTCACTTATAAAGGCGACATATATAAAGTTGCCACCGAAGGTGGAAACGCCACACGCCTTACGGCATTGGAATCGTATGAATCGACACCAATATGGTCGCCCGACAGCAAGCGCATTGCATTTGCCAGTGACCGTTACGGAGGTAGCGACATTTTCGTGATGGACGCCAATGGCGGCAGCGCCACACGTCTCACGTTCAACTCGGCTTCAGAAACACCCGAGACATTCAGCCACGATGGCCGTTATGTGTTTTTTTCTGCTGCGATACAAGACCCGGCACAAAGTGCATTGTTCCCAACCACCCGCATGAGTGAAGTGTATCGCGTTCCGGTCAACGGAGGTCGCACCGAGATGATACTCGGCACTCCGGCTTTGATGCTCAACATGTCGGCCGACGGCACATGGATGTTATACCAAGACCAAAAAGGGTTTGAAGACGAATGGAGAAAACATCACACGTCATCCGTGACTCGCGACATATGGAAATATGACTTCAGCACCGGAAAGCACACCAACCTGACAGACCGTGCCGGAGAAGACCGTAATCCGATATTATCACCCGATGGAAACACCATATACATTCTAAGCGAGCGCGACGGTGGCTCCATGAATGTATACTCATTCCCTATCGACAACCCTCAGTCGGCCAAAGCCATCACTTCATTCAAGACCCACCCTGTACGCTTCTTGTCACAAGGGGCTGACGGAACATTAGCCTTCACCTATGATGGAGAAATATACACCAAGCAAGGCAATGCCTCTCCACAAAAGGTAAAAATCGACATCGTCTCTGACTATGAAGAGCCGATACAAAAACTCAGCGTCACCAGCGGACTGTCTGAAGCATCAGTCTCGCCTGACGGAAAGCAGGTGGCACTTATCAAACGGGGTGAAATTTTTGTAACATCAGTAGAATACACTACTACAAAACAAATAACCTCAACGGCGGCGACCGAACGGCATGTCGCATGGGGCAAAGACAACCGCACTCTCGTTTATGCCTCTGAACGTGACGGCGTAATCAACTTGTATCAGGCTAAAATAGCCCGTAAAGACGACCTAAACTTCCCCAATGCAACAACAATTGAAGAAGAGGCATTATTCAAAAATGACGGACACGAACGTGCATTTCCTCAATTTTCACCCGACGGGAAACAATTGGCATTCATACAAGACCGTCAGAAATTAATGGTCATGGACGTAGATTCTCGCAAAACGCGACTTGTCACTGACAAAACCTATGTAGAACGTAATGGAGGTTTCTCTTTCCAATGGTCGCCCGATAGTCGTTGGATTACATCAATTATCACCCGAAATGGCCATCAGCCTTATAGCGACATCGCACTAATAGATGTTGCCAACGGACAAGTCCACAACCTCACATCGTCAGGATATTTTGATCTTGAACCTCGTTGGGTACTCGACGGGAATGCCATTCTGTTTATTACCGACCGCTACGGCATGCGCAACCACGCCTCATGGGGGTCACTCAACGACATGATGCTCGTGTTCTTAAATCAAGACGCTTACGACAAGTTCAGACTATCCAAGGAAGATTACGAGCTACGCAAAGAACTTGAAAAAGAGCAAGAAAAAGAAGCTGACAAAAACAAAGACAAAAAGGCCGATAGCGACAAGAAAAAAGACAGCGAAGAAAAGAAAGATGAAGTAAAGCCTATCATCGTAGAACTTGATGGCATAAGAGATCGCCTTGTGCGAGTGACTCCGGCATCAGCCGACATAGCCGGAGGCATTATCACCAAAGACGGAGAAACGCTATATTACCTTGCCGCCTTTGAAAAAGGTTATGACCTTTGGAAAATCGACCTGCGTAAACCCGGAGCAAAACTAGTAAGCAAGCTTGATGCAGGCAACATGATTATTGAAATGGACAAAGAGGGTAAAAACATATACCTGCTTGGAGCCTCTTCAATAAAGAAAATGGATGCCAAAAGTGAAAAGATGACACCAATCACCTACTCTGCCACCATGCGTCTTGATGCCGCAGCCGAAAGAGAATATATGTTTAACTACGTATACAAAGAAGAAAAAGAACGTTTTTATGTAACTGACATGCATGGCGTCAACTGGGATGCCCTGACCAAAGACTATCGCCGTTTTCTACCTCACATCAACAATAATTATGACTTTGCCGAACTATTAAGCGAATGGCTTGGTGAATTAAATGTATCCCACACCGGCGGACGATACCGTAGTCCGGGAGCAGTAGACAAAACCGCAAGTCTTGGCCTGCTATACGACTGGACCTACACCGACGACAAAGGATTGCGAGTTGATGAGATAGTAGCCAAAGGCCCATTTGATCACGCAAAAACCAAATTGACAAAAGGTTGTATTATAGAGAAAATAAACGGCAACGACATCACGGCTACCGATGACTACTCCACATTACTGACCGACCTTGCCGGCAAAAAAACACTCATCAGCATATATGACCCGGCATCAGGAGAACGATGGGATGAAGTGATATTGCCAATAAGTTCAAGTGCCATGAGCAACTTACTATATACTCGTTGGGTAAAACAACGAGAAGCCGATGTCGACCGTTGGTCGCAAGGCCGATTGGGATATGTTCACATTCAATCTATGGGAGACGATAGTTTTCGTCGTATATACACCGACATTCTTGGCAAATATTGTAACCGCGAAGGCATTGTCATAGACACCCGATGGAATGGCGGAGGTCGTCTGCACGAAGATATTGAAGTATTGTTTAGTGGAGAAAAATATTTTACACAAGTGATACGCGGAACAGAGGTATGCGACATGCCATCTCGCCGCTGGAACAAACCAAGCATCATGGTGCAGTGTGAAGCCAACTACAGCAATGCTCATGGCACTCCATGGGTATATTCTCATCGCAAACTCGGAAAACTTGTCGGCATGCCGGTGCCGGGAACAATGACCAGCGTCAACTGGGTCACCCTTCAAGACCCGTCGCTGATATTTGGTATTCCGGTAGTCGGATACCAATTGCCCGATGGCTCATACCTCGAAAACTCTCAACTCGAGCCTGATGTTAAAGTTGCAAACGACCCTGCCACAATAGTGACCGGAGAAGATGCTCAACTTCGTCGAGCCGTTGAAGAATTGTTACAACAACTTTAAGAGTTCAAACATCTTTGATGCTCAATTTTTAATTTAATATTGAGGGAATTTATAGAAACTCCCTTAATTAAAAATTGACAATCACCAAAAAAACAATCGGGTCCATGATAATCATGGACCCGATTGTTTTTTTTAAATTCCTTTTAATTTTACAAATCGATATCGTCGTTACCAACCTTCTCAAGAACTGCAGCATCAAGCACCGCAATGGTTGCAAGGTTGACAATGTCGCGAACGGGAGAATCGACATTAATGAAATGAACCGGTTTATTAAGGCCAATCTGGATTGGGCCTATTGCCTCAGCAAGACCCATTTCAAGCATCATGCGATAAGCTGTGTTGGCCGCGCTTAAATTGGGGAATATCAAAGTATTAACGTCTTTACCATTAAGACGGCTAAACGGAAAATTGGCATCACGCAATTTTTTATTTAATGCATAGTGCACCTGCATTTCACCATCTATGGGCAAATCGGGATATAGTTTATGCACCCTATCAACCACGTTGTGAACAATCGAAGGCTCATCTTCTTTATTACTTCCAAAATTGGAGTAGGAAATCATCGCCATTACAGGATCATGAGCATAATAATTAACAGCATATCGAGCCAAACGAGTGATATCAAACAAAGTTTCCTCATCGTTATCATGATTAATCATAGTGTCGGCAAGGAAATAAACCCCACGTTTAGTGTTAAGGATATGCATCGTGGCAAAATGCTTGTAATTTGGGCGTATACCAACTACTTCCTTCGCAATTTCGGCAGGGATGTGACTACCTGAATAAGTGCCGGCAATGAACGCATCGGCTTCTCCCGATTCTACCAACATCATACCAAAATAGTTACGATCAAACATGTTTTCTAATGCTTCAGGATAAGTCAATCCGTCACGTTGACGTTTTTCTGCAAGCTTCATTGCAAAACGAGCTCGGCGATCAGCCTCTCGATCGTGACGTAAGTTGATAATTTCAAGCCCTGTTATATCAATTCCAAGACGTGCCGCACGCTTTTCAATCATTTCTTCATTTCCAAGAAGCACCGGTATACAAACTCCTTCGTTATAAGCCGAAACAGCAGCACGAAGCATATTGTCGGTATTGGCCTCAGCAAACACAACTCGCTTGGGATTGCGCTTGGCTTCTTCAGTAAATCGACGCATGAGTTTGTTATCGCTTCCCATCAGGCGACGTAATTTATCATTGTATGCTTCCCAATCGGTAATCGGACGCATAGCAACGCCCGACTCCATTGCTCCTCTGGCAACGGCAGGAGCCACAGTAGTAATCAAGCGAGGGTCAAGAGGCTTGGGAAGTATGTAGTCACGGCCAAACTTCAAGTCAGACATATTGTAAGCCGCATTTACCACCGATGGCACAGGTTGCTTGGCAAGAGCAGCGATAGCCTTAACTGCCGAAAGTTTCATGGCTTCGTTGATGGCAGTCGCTCCACTGTCAAGTGCCCCACGGAATATATAGGGGAATCCAATCACATTATTTATCTGATTAGGATAATCAGAACGACCGGTGGCAAAAATCAAGTCGGGACGCGATGCAATAGCCTTGTCATAGGCAATCTCCGGGTCGGGATTTGCCAATGCAAATACGATAGGTCGCTCGTTCATCGACTGAACCATCTCAGGCGTAACCACATCCTTAACCGATAGGCCAAGGAACACATCGGCTCCTTTCATGGCATCCGCAAGTGTATCTATGTCGCGATCTGTTGCAAATTCAAGTTTCTGGGGATTTAGATTTTTACGTTTCTTATTGAGCACGCCCTTGGAGTCACACATTACAACATTCTCAGGGCGTATACCCAACGCTATATATAACCGAGTACAACTTACAGCCGCAGCACCTGCGCCATTTACGACCAAACGAGCTTCCTCAATCTTCTTTCCTTGTATTTCGAGAGCATTTAGCAAACCCGCTGCCGAGATAATAGCAGTGCCATGCTGGTCATCGTGCATGATGGGAATATTACACTCTTCCTTTAAACGGCGTTCTATTTCGAAGCACTCCGGTGCCTTGATATCCTCAAGATTTATACCCCCAAAAGTAGGCGCAATAGCTTTCACTATTTCAATAAATTTATCAGGATCTTTCTCGTTGACTTCAATATCAAAGCAATCAAGACCGCCAAAAATCTTAAACAACAAAGCCTTTCCCTCCATTACCGGTTTACCGGCCAGGGCTCCAATATCGCCTAATCCCAAAACGGCCGTGCCATTGGATATTACAGCTACAAGATTGCCTTTGCTCGTATATTCATAAGCATCTTGTGGATTTTGTTCAATTTCCAGACAAGGATAAGCAACTCCCGGAGAATAAGCAAGCGCCAAATCTTGTTGCGACGAATAAGGCACTGTTGGAACTACCTCTATTTTGCCCGGCTTCCCATCTCGGTGATAGTCGAGCGCCATCTCTTTTGTTACGTTTGACATAATTTTTTACTTGAAGGGTGACAACAAACAATACGTTTCTATATCTTCCTAATGTAGATTTTATAATAAAGTTTTGCAAATTTAATAAATTATCATCGATTAAGACATTAATAAAATTAAAAATCTACAACAAATTACCAGCAAAGAGCAAAAAACAATAACAAAAAGTCGGCATCAAAGCACTTTTAACGACAAGACTCACAATTTATTTACTTCACAAATACAATACTCCAAAATTTTATGGATTGACTTTTTATTTATATTTTTGTGACGTAAAAATCATATACCAACAATCAATGCTCGACATAAGTGAGATATACCGCGCAGCCGACGTTCTCAAGAATGTCGCTCGCCACACAAGCCTTATCGAGGCTCCAAAGATCAGTTCTGACAACCGTGTCTACCTCAAGCCTGAAAATCTTCAATACACAGGTTCATTCAAACTTCGTGGGGCCTACTACAAAATTTCACAACTTTCTGACGAAGAGAAAGCTCATGGAGTGATTGCTTGCTCAGCCGGAAATCATGCACAAGGAGTAGCCCTTGGAGCAACTCACAATGGCATTAAATCCTTGATATGCCTGCCGGCCGGTGCGCCTTTGTCAAAGGTAGAAGCCACAAAAGGATATGGTGCCGACATTTGTTTAGTGCCGGGGGTATATGACGATGCCTACCAAAAGGCTCTTCAACTGCGTGATGAACATGGCTACACATTTGTTCATCCTTTTGATGACGAAAAAGTAATCGCCGGTCAAGGTACAATAGGCCTTGAAATCATCGAAGAAATGCCTGATGTTGATGCCGTTGTAATACCCATCGGAGGCGGTGGATTGATTTCAGGAGTGGCATTAGCAATAAAGACTCTCCGTCCCAATGTCAAAGTATATGGCGTACAAGCCGCCGGAGCGGCAAGTATGTTTACATCTCTCGTCGATGGGCACATCGAGCGATTGCAATCGGTGCAGACGATTGCTGATGGCATAGCCGTAAAAGAACCCGGAGTCAACACTTTTGACCTATGCCAACGTTATGTCGACGAAGTAGTGACTGTCACCGACGATGAAATAGCGGCAGCGATACTAGCCCTAATTGAGCAACAAAAAATTGTGGCAGAAGGAGCAGGTGCTGTATCGGTAGCGGCTATAATGTTCAATAAGTTACCAATACAAGGCAAAAAAGTCGTATGCCTTGTCAGCGGAGGAAATATCGACGTCACCATCTTGAGTAGGGTCATTACTCGCGGACTCACCAAAAGTGGGCGCAATTACACCGCTACACTCAACCTATTTGACAAGCCGGGACAACTATCAGGGGTGTGCAACGTTATTGGACAATTAGGCGGAAATATTATATCCGTAACTCACGAACGCACCAACGCTGGAACTCAAATTAATGGTTGCACTTTGCGCATCGTCATGGAAACACGAAATGTAGAACACATTTCAACCATACGCAAAGGGCTATCAGATGCCGGTTTTTTGATATTAGATTAACCCTTTTGGAATATAGGCCATAAAAATATGCCAAATTGGAGATTATATTTTCCATTTTGGTATATTTTTAAATTTTCATATAGTTATTAGCTGTTTTTTATATATGTTTGTTCCTAAATTCCTTTATATATAAATATGAAACCTTATTTATTATGTGCCGTAGCATTCGGCGCGTGTGCTTTTTTACCATTACAAATCAGTGCACAGACTGTTCCGGCCGACACTTTAACACTTTCGCTTGATAAATGCATTGCTATTGCATTGTCCGAAAGCCCGACCATCAAAGTCGCAGATATGGAAGTGACTCGTGTCGACTACTCCAAGAAGGAGACTTTAGGGCAATTGTTGCCCACTATTAATTTCGGAGCCACATACAATCGCACCATCGCCAAGCAAACTATGTACATGAGTATGGATGGCTTTGGTGGCGGCATGGGAGGCGGTACTGACACCGACTCTGATAGCGAAACGGCATCACGCGCAAGCGGAGGTGGTGGGAAAACAGGCATAAAAGTAGGTCTTGACAACTCATGGTCAGCCGGATTTTCTGCATCCATGCCTCTTATAGCTCCTCAATTATGGAAAACACTTAAACTCAACGACAGCCAAATCTTATTGAACGTTGAAAACGCTCGCACATCACGCTTGGCATTGGTAAATCAAGTTAAAAGTGCTTATTACGCACTATTGCTTGCATACGACTCTCGCGACGTGCTTCAAGAGAGCTATGACAATGCAAAATTTAATGCCGACGTATATGAGAAACAGTTCTCTGTAGGCGCAGCATCTGAATACGACGTACTACGCTCACAAGTAGCTGTAAAAAACATCGAACCGGAATTGCTTCAAGCCGACATTGCCATCAAGCAGGCTCGCTTGCAGCTCCTCATCCTCATGGGACTTGACGCCTCAATGCCATTGAAACCAGACACAAAACTGGCCGACTATGAGCGCGACATGTATGCCAACACACTATCCATCGACCGTTCTTTAGACGGAAACAGCGACCTGCGACAACTTGACATACAGACACGACAACTCAACGACGCCCTTACAATACAGAAAATGGCATGGTTTCCAACATTGGCTTTGTCGTTCAACTACAATTGGACGTCCATGTCCAACGGAAACGCCTTGAAAAACTTCACATGGACTCCTTACTCTGTAGTAGGATTGACACTCAACATCCCATTGTTTGAAGGAGGTCAACGATACAGTCGCATCAAGCAGGCACGCATACAAGTTGACGAAATGAAATGGCAACGACAAAATCTTGAACGCTCAATCAACATGCAGGTTGAGCTCGCCATCGACAATATTGAAAAGAATGTAAAACAAGTGGCAAGTAGCGCCGAAAGTGTGAGCCAAGCCGACAAAGCTTATGAAATCATGGAAAAATCATTTAAAATCGGTGCCGCTTCATACCTCAATCTACGCGACTCGCAATTGGCTCTGACCCAAGCCCGTCTGGCTTATTACCAATCAATCTACAACTACTTGATTGCCAACAGCGAACTCGAATTGTTACTTGGCAATGCCGACTTAGACAAATACAAACAAATCGCAGAATAATAAAAACATAACGCAATATGCTTTCAAAAATAAACAATTTCAAAACTATAGCAGCAATAACTATTGCTGTAAGTTTAGTTGCTTGCAACTCTGACAACAGCAACACAAATAATACCGTAGTAGAAGAGTTGCCATTGGTAGAGACCCGCATTGTTTACGTTCAAGACGTTGACCAATTGGCTCAATACACCGCCACGGTCGAAGCCTTCAACACCAACAACATCTCCACGTCAACCCCCAACCGAATCAAGGACATTCTCGTTGATGTAGGTTCTAAAGTCACCAAAGGACAACGCCTTGTTTTGCTCGACAACGTAAATATTGACCAACTACGTGTCAGACTTGAAAACACAGAGCTTGAATATAATCGTGCTGTAGAACTACTCAACATTGGCGGTGGAACACAACAATCTGTCGACCGACTTAAGACCGAACTTGACGCTGCACGTGTTCAATACAACAACATGGTAGAAAACACCGTCCTCTTATCACCTATCAATGGTGTAGTCACCGCCCGCAACTTCGATCCGGGCGACATGACGGCTTCCAGCCCGATTCTTACCATCGAACAGATTCGTCCGGTAAAAGTCATTGTCAATATCAGCGAAAAAGATTTCCCCAAAATCTATAAAGGGATGAAAGTAGACGTACTGCTCGATGTATATGGCGACGAAGTATTTGTAGGAACAGTAGGCCTTATTCACCCGACTATCGACCCACGCACACGTACATTCACTGTTGAAATCGAAATCCCCAACAATGATGAGCGCATACGTCCGGGCATGTTTGCTCGTGTCAACCTCAACTTGGGCACATCACAACGAGTTGTTGTTCCCGACCGCGCCCTTATCAAACAAAGTGGTTCGGGCAACAAGTTTGTATACGTTATAAAAGACGGTGCGGTTTCTTTCTCTCAGGTAGAAGTCGGACAACGTCTTGACGATGCTTACGAACTGCTATCAGGCGTTGAAAATGGAGCAGAAGTAGTAATCTCCGGACAAAGTCGCCTTGTCAACGGAGCCAAAGTCAAGGTAATCAACAAAGTTTCAGACACGCCCCTTGAAACGAATGATTCCACTGCGACAAATTAAAACTCATCAACACAAATTCTAATCAAAGCTTAATAAAATTAATATGAGCCTATATTCAAGTGCGGTGAAACGCCCTATCATGACCACGCTCTGCTTCGTGGCCGTAACCATCATGGGGTTGTTCTCACTTTACACACTGCCTATCGACCTTCTTCCCGATATCGAGACAAACACCATTATGGTAATGACCACCTATGAGGGTGCAAGTGCTCAAGACATCGAACAAAATGTCACTCGTCCGCTTGAAAACACGCTCAACTCAGTTGAGCATCTCAAGCACATATCATCAAACTCTCGTGAAAACATTTCCATTATCACGCTTGAATTTGAATTTGGATATGACATTGACGTTCTCACCAACGACGTGCGCGATAAATTGGACATGGTAACAAATTATTTACCCGATGCCGTAGAAACTCCCATCATATTTAAGTTCAGCACCGACATGATACCGATCATGCTACTCTCGGTGCAAGCTGACGAGAGTATGCCGGGATTATACAAGATTCTCGATGATGCAGTGGCAAATCCTCTGGCTCGAGTTGACGGAGTAGGTTCTGTGTCTATTTCCGGTGCGCCAAAACGAGAGATTCATATCTATGTCGACCCGGTGCGTCTCGAAGCTTATAACTTGTCGATTGAGACCATTTCATCGCTCATTGCCGCCGAAAACCGCAACATTCCGGGCGGTAGCTTTGACATCGGCTCTGACACATATTCATTGCGCGTACAAGGAGAATTTACCACACCTGAGCAAATGCGCAACATAGTCGTAGGCTCGCAAAACGGCAAAAATATATATCTTCATGACGTGGCCCGCATTGACGACTCTCTTGAAGAACGCGCCCAAAAGACCCACACCGACGGTGTGCAGGGAGCAATGATTATCATCCAAAAACAATCAGGCTCCAACTCTGTTGAAATTTCAGACAAGGTCAGAGCAATGCTTCCCGACTTGCAAAAGCGCCTGCCCTCAGACGTGAAGCTTGGCATGATCATAGACACCTCCGACAACATCCACAACACCATCAACTCTCTTGTTGAGACCGTGTTATATGCATTGCTATTTGTTGTTATTGTGGTGTTCTGCTTCCTCGGCCGATGGCGTGCAACAATGATCATATGTATCACGATACCTATTTCATTGATAGCATCGTTTATTTACCTTGCGATGACCGGGACAAGCCTAAACATCATATCGCTCTCGTCATTATCCATTTCTATCGGTATGGTTGTCGACGATGCCATTGTTGTACTTGAAAACGTCACCACCCACATCGAACGCGGTAGTGATCCAAAACAGGCGGCCGTACATGGCACAAACGAAGTTGCCATATCCGTTATTGCCTCAACATTGACACTTATTGCAGTGTTCTTCCCGTTGACTCTCGTAACCGGCATGACCGGCGTGTTGTTCAAGCAACTCGGTTGGATGGTAACCATCATGATGATTATTTCGACGGTGTGTGCTTTGACCCTCACTCCGATGCTTTGTTCGCAATTGCTCCGCAAAGATGTAAAGCATGGCAAAATCTACACTATTTTGTTTACCCCGGTAAACAATGCATTAGATGCTCTCGACCGAGGCTATGGACGGGCTTTGAATTTTGTGGTAACCCACAAAATTTCATCAATCACTTTATGTACCGCCATTTTCGTTGCATCAATTTTCTTGCTTAGATATGTCGGAACCGAGTTTTTCCCGACTCAAGATGACGGACGCCTCGGCGTCTCACTCGAGCTTCCCATCGGTACTCGAGTTGAAATTTCAGAAGAAGTGACAGAACGCCTTGCCAAAGAATGGAGAGCAAAATACCCCGAAATCAAAGTGCTCAACTACACTACAGGCCAAGCCTCAAGCGACAACACCTATGCATCGCTCCAAGACAATGGCAGCCACATCGTGTCGATGAACATCACACTTCTCGACCCGGGCGACCGTGAACGTGGCATCACAGAGATTGCCGAATCGATGCGTGAAGACCTTAAACAATATCCCGAATTCAAGAAAGTACAAGTCAACCTCGGCGGTAGCCGTGGCAGCAGCATGGGAGGACAATCAATCCTCGACTACGAAATCTATGGTTACGACTTCGAAGAAACTGACTCCGTGGCTCAAAACTTGAAACGCATTCTTGAGAACATAAAAGGGACTGCCGACGTCACAATATCACGTTCTGACTATCAACCCGAATATCAAGTTGATTTCGACCGAGAAAAATTGGCCATTTATGGGCTAAATCTTAATACGGCAGCCACCTATCTCCGCAATCGTATTAATGGCAGCCTTGCTTCTCAATACCGCGAAGACGGAGAAGAATACGACATAAAGGTGATGTATGCTCCCGAGCACCGAACATCAATTGCCGACATTGAGAATATCCTCATTTATAATGCCGCCGGCAATGCCGTACGCATAAAAGACGTAGGCGAAGTGGTAGAACGATTCTCGCCGCCAACTATCGAACGTAAAGACCGCGAACGTATCATCACCGTGTCAACCGTCGTTTCGGGCGTGCCTATGAGCCAAATCGTAGAGGCCTCTCAAGTTGAAATCGACAAAATGGACTTACCCGATGGTATCAACATCGAATTATCGGGTAGCTACGAAGACCAACAAGATTCATTCTCTGACCTCTTGATGCTTGGTATACTCATCATCATATTAGTATATATCGTGATGGCCGCTCAATTTGAATCATATGCCTACCCCGGTATCATCATGACTTCGCTCCCATTTGCATTCACCGGTGTATTCTTGCTGCTATTCCTCACCGGACACACCCTCAACGTCATGTCAATGATTGGAGCCATCATGCTTATCGGTATCGTAGTGAAAAACGGTATTGTGCTTATCGACTATATTACACTCAACCGTGAACGCGGCATGTCGATTCGCATCTCAGTTGTAAATGGTGGAGAATCTCGTTTACGCCCCATCATCATGACCGCATTGACCACCATTTTAGGTATGGTTCCGATGGCCGTCAGCTCAGGTCAAGGTGCTGAGATGTGGCAACCGATGGGAGTTGCCGTTATCGGCGGTCTTACATTCTCCACATTCCTTACTTTGTTCTACGTGCCGGCCATGTACTGTCTGTTTGCCGCCAACGGCGTAAAACGCACACGCAAGGCTTTGCGCAAAGCCAAGCTATAGAAATCTGACAACCGACTAACAATATACTGACTATCATGAAATCAATATTGATAACATTTGACCAAGCCTATTACGACCGAATCATCGACATGCTTGAAAGAAACAACTGCCGAGGATTTACTGCCTGGCTCGACGTTCAAGGTCGTGGCACAAAATCAGGGGAGCCTCACTATGGCTCTCATGCATGGCCGTCAATGGCTTCGGCTATCATAACGATTGTCGAGGACTCGCGTGTACAACGTATCCTTGATTTACTCCATGCAATGGACGTTGAGACTCCCAAACTCGGACTTCGAGCCTTTGTTTGGAACATTGAACAGACTATTTAATTTACATCTTGACAATTTCACAACGGCCGACACTTTTATGTCGGCCGTTTTTTTTAATTTCAAACAGTTTCTTATTATTACAGCAGATATTCTTCCCAAAATTTTTATCACATTTTGCCACTGTTTGAGATTTTTTTCGAACAATTATTGTAACTTTGCGCATGAAAAATTACAACCTAATCGCTTATTTTAATGCAAAAATTGATTTTGCTTCGCAGGCATCGCCATTTATAGAACCTCTCTTGTTTAGATAGTTCCTATAGAGGCTCTTAAGTTGCCTTTTATGGACATCTGGACATAATGAAGCATAACCATTTCAACCACAAATCAACTTTTCCCGAAATCATATATCAACACATATAACAAGCTACAAGATTATGAAACAAGACATGATTGTTATTCTCGACCTTGGCAGTCACGAAAACACGGTGTTGGCTCGTGCCATCCGTGCCCTCGGAGTGTATAGCGAGATCTATCCTCACGACATCACCGTCGATGAGCTGAAAGCCCTTCCCAATGTCAAAGGCATCATCATCAATGGCGGCCCCAACAATGTCATTGACGGCGTAGCCATCGACGTAAACCACGACATTTACAATGCCGGCATACCCGTGATGTCAGCCGGACACGACAAGGCTCTCTGTGATGTCAAATTGGCTCAATTCAACGATGATGTAGAAGCTATCAAAGATGCAGTAAAATCATTTGTCTTTGACACATGTAAGGCCGAAGCCAACTGGAACATGTCCAACTTCGTAAACGACCAAATCGAGCTTGTTCGTCGCCAAGTAGGTGACAAAAAGGTGTTGCTTGCCTTGTCGGGAGGAGTCGACTCATCGGTCGTAGCCGCATTGTTGCTAAAAGCTATCGGCAACAATCTTGTGTGCGTGCACGTAAACCATGGATTGATGCGCAAAGGCGAATCAGAAAACGTGGTCGAAGTATTCCGCAACCAACTCAATGCCAACCTCATCTATGTAGATGCGACCGACCGTTTCCTCGACAAACTTGCCGATGTTGCCGACCCCGAACAAAAACGCAAAATCATTGGCAGTGAATTTATCAGAGTCTTTGAAGAAGAAGCTCGCAAACTCGACGGAATAGATTTCCTTGGTCAAGGCACCATCTATCCCGACATCGTCGAAAGTGGCACCAAGACCGCAAAAATGGTAAAAAGCCATCACAATGTCGGTGGCTTGCCCGATGACCTACAATTCCAATTGGTAGAGCCATTAAAGCAACTGTTCAAAGACGAGGTACGTGCATGTGGCGTAGAATTAGGACTGCCCTACGAGATGGTATATCGCCAACCATTCCCAGGTCCCGGACTCGGGGTGCGTTGTTTGGGGGCAATCACTCGCGACCGTCTTGAAGCCGTTCGTGAAGCCGATGCCATTCTCCGCGAAGAGTTTGCACTCGCAGGTCTTGACAAGAAAGTATGGCAATACTTCACCGTTGTACCCGACTTTAAGTCGGTAGGTGTTCGCGACAACGCACGTTCCTACGACTGGCCGGTCATCATCCGCGCCGTCAACACAGTTGACGCAATGACTGCCACTATCGAACCGGTGGATTGGCCGATATTGATGAAAATCACCGACCGCATTCTCAAGGAAGTCAAGAACGTAAACCGCGTGTGCTACGACATGTCTCCCAAACCAAATGCAACCATCGAGTGGGAATAATGATTTGACATAATTATTCTATCATATACGACAGCGGTTTGGAGTTCATGCAATTCTAAACCGCTGTCAATTTTTAAGACCTAAGCCCCATTTATCAAACCAAAATTAGTTAAATATTCATATTAACGATGTGAATGCCATCGCTTTGTTTGCTTCATTAAAGGGAATATTGTAATTTTATCACTAAATTAGATTAAACTATCAACAATAGCGAGGGTCTAAAATATTGAATAATAAAACACAATATTATGATGAACGTAAAAACCACATTATTATCTATGGCTTTGCTGGCCGGATGCATATTATCCGTGTCGGCTCAAAGTTATTACGATGACGACATTTATTACGACGCATCAAAAGACAAAGAGATAAAAGCCGCCAAAGCTGAAGCCGAAGCAAAAAAGCGTGCTGAGGAACAACGTCTTCGCCAACAAGCCAACTTCAATCCTACTCTTGGTGGTGAAGATTATGCTCCGGCCGATTCCTACCAATATCTTGTATCGGACTCCTCAACACGTGATGTCGATGAATACAATCGTCGCAACCGTTCATCATTAAGCACAGATTCGACAAGTGGAACATACAACGACGAGTTTGCCTATACACGCCGCATCGAGCGCTTCCACAACAACGACATCATAGCCGACTACAACGACCCCGACTTAACCGAATACTACTACTCTTCACAACAAGAGTCGCCCACAGAGGTAAACATTTATCTCGGTTCGCCGGCATGGGCTTGGGATAGTTGGTATTGGCCATATCGTCCATGGTCATGGTCTTACAGCTGGTATTCTCCATGGTATTGGAGTTCATGGGATTGGTATTGGGGCCCGACATGGAGCTACTATCCGGGGTGCTATTGGCATGGAGGATATTACCCATGGGGGCCGGCATACCATCCGGGATGGGGTCTTGGGCATGGGCACCACCATGCATGGCAGCCAACACCGCCTACGCCCTCCGGCCGTCGCCCCGTGGGCGTGCGCAACGGCTACACTGGTCTTGATCAGGCAGGCCGCCGTCCGGCATCTGCATCGTCACAGTCATCATCGTCTTCGCGAAATGGATATGGCAATTACCGCCCGGCATCACCATCACGAGTAAATAATAATGCATCACGCCCATCTGGCAGTTCGCAAAACAATTATGGCACAACAACCGGCCGACGCAGCAACAGCAGTTCCTATAACAACAGCAACAGCTCGAACCGCAGCCGTGACAGCTACAACAACTCGTCACGCAACAGTTCATCCTTCTCAAGCGGAGGCCGTAGTGCCGGAACCCGAAGCAGTGGCGGATTCAGCGGTGGCGGAGCACGAGGCGGTCGCCGATAGGCATCCTCAGAAGCATTGCTTGAAAACAGGTTGCTGTTTAAATTCCATTCAGAAATTGCTCTTAAACAATCTCAAAACAACATTTAAGCAACTTCTTAATTGTAATCTTAAATAATCGTAACATACAATCTCACATCAACACATCATGAAGAAGTCAATCATATTAGCAACACTTGGCCTGATGCCAACCGCAATGATGGCACAAGGAGCAATCGATGCGTATACACTCTCGCAGAGCGACATGCGTGGCACTGCCCGCTACATGTCAATGGCAGGTGCTTTTGGAGCTCTTGGCGGCGACTTATCGACACTCAACCAAAACCCGGCCGGCATAGGCGTATACCGAAAAAGCGAAGTTGGCGTCACGCTCAATCTTGACTTCCAAAATTCAAGCACTGTAGCTCAGGGATTCAAGATGACTGACTCCCAAACAAAATTCTCATTTAACAATTTTGGCTACGTCGGTGTCGCTCAACTCGACAGCGAGGTGATGCCATTCTTTACATGGGGATGCACATTCTCGCGAGTAGCACAGTTTGACCGGGTGTTTCATGGAAGCATCGGTTCTTTAAACGCGTCATTAAGCAACTATCAAGCCGCATTGGCCAACAGCTACGGTTGCTATGCCGATGAGATGAACTCAACCGAGTACTACAACCCTTATCAATCATCCTATGCGCCATGGTCAAGCATCCTATCCTACCAAGCCTACATGATAAATCCCGATAGCCAAGGAGAAAATTTCACCGGACTGATGGGCGACGGCACAATCGGCAACTCTCAATTCATGATGAGAGAAAAAGGTTACATCGACGAGTATTCTATCAACTTCGGAGGAAATATAAGCGACGTGGTATACTGGGGCATAGGAGTAGGCATCACCGATTTAGACTACAGCCAGGAAAGCTGGTATGACGAAGAACTCCAAAATGCCTACGTTGCGGCTCCCGAAACCTCACAACCCGATGGAAATTACTACATAGTAGATGGAAATGCCTACTACAAGCTGCACAACTTCCTGCGCACCACAGGCTCGGGCTATAACTTTAAGCTCGGTCTCATTGCCAAGCCCATCAACGAATTGCGCTTAGGTTTTGCCGTACACACACCCACCTACTACGAGTTGACCGACAGCTACTATGCCGAAGTCAATTACTCATATGAGCCAAACGATATGTTATATGACATCGTCGAAGGCTATGTCGGCACCAACAATGGCGCAGAAGGATGGAACGACTACAAGTTACAGACCCCTTGGCGCATGATTGCCAGCGTAGCCGGTGTTGTTGGCGGACGAGGCATCTTAAGTTTTGACTATGAATATCGCGGCACCAACTCGATGAAAATGTCCGATATCAATGGAAACGAATACTACGATGTGACCGCCGACGTAGAAAATTACTATAAAGCCACCAATATCATTCGCCTGGGTGGAGAATACCGAATCACGCCACAATTTAGCGTGCGCGCCGGATATAGCTGGCAATCATCACCGGTAAAAGATGAGGTTGCCAACGACAAAGTCAACGTATACACTGCCGGCACAATACCAAGCTACACACTCGACAACACCATTCAACACATCACTGCCGGCATCGGGTATCGCTCCGGAGGTTTTTATAGCGACTTAGCCTATGTTCACCGTCGTCGAGAAAACACCTATCACGCATTTTCTCCAATAGTCGACAACGGCAATATGCTTGAAGCCTCCCCATCGGCCGAGGTCATCAACAGCAACAACCAGATAGTATTGAGTATCGGTTATAAATTTTAGGAAGCTTCTCAATTTGTGAAGTTCATAACAAATCACTTTAATACGACAATTTCAACATATAAAGATACTGTGCCGACACAGTATCTTTATATGTATATATGACAACCTTCACTGACCAAGCTCTACTTTCTCATGATTTTTTTGACATCAATTAAAATTTTCAAGAAAAATTTCAAGAAAATTTGGCAAAATAGCTTGTTATTATTACTTTTGCATTTATAAATACAACACCATAAAATGGATTTTTATAACGTCATCTCACAAAATCACCCAGCTAACTTATTAATACTCAATAAGTTACAATCCATCGGGGGGGAATTTAGCCCTTTCTGATGACGTTTTACACCTCGCATATTTATTCCTATCATCAAATAATGTAAAATCAAGCAGTGTTTTTTATTCAAAAAGCACAAATTCACGTAATCTAAATCACTTTTTTGCATACACCTTTTGGGCATGTATTGGCACGCGTGTGCCGATGCATGCCCTTTTGGCGTCATACCTGTTGCTTTCCATCCTTATTATTGTATTTAACCAAGTTTTACCAATAATATGAAAATCAAACATCTTCTAACAATCGTAGCAGCCACATGCCTACTGTCAAACTCGGCATTGGCTCAGCAAAGCAAATCGGACGAGTCGGTGGAATTTAAGCCGAATTGGAATCTGCAGTTACAAGGTGGTGCATCTTACACTCTCGGAGAAGGCGCCATCGGTGACTTAATTTCTCCGGCAGCTTATCTTTCAGCAAAATACAACTTCCACAACGCTCTCGGAGTAAGAGTTGGCGTAGGAGGCTGGCAGGGCAAGGGCATCATGTGCTCACCGGAACAAGACTATGCTTTCAAGTTTGCTCAACTTAGCGCCGACTTCGTTGTCGACATTTGCAACTTGTTGGCCGGTTACGACCACAAGCGTGTTGTCAACCCTTATGTATTTGCCGGAGTCGGTGCAATGTATGCATTTGACAACGACGAGGCTGTTGCCATATCCAACGCCGGGCCCGAACTCGAATATCTATGGGACGACTCCAAGTTTTTTGTCCCCGGACGCGTAGGTGTCGGTGTCAATTTCCGCTGCAGCGAAAAGATTTCTATCGGATTGGAGGGTAACGCAAGTATGCTTTCTGACCACTTTAACTCAAAAAAAGCTGAAAACAGCGATTGGCATTTCAATTTACTCGCCGGCGTAACACTGCAATTAGGCAAAAACACTCGCCCTTCTGAAGCATACGCTGCCATGCTTGCCGAAAAGGCAGCCGCCGAACAAGAAGCCAAGCTTGCCACCGAACGTGCCGAAGCGGCAGAACGCGCCAAAGCAAAACGCATCGCAGCTGAAAAAGCAGAGGCCGAACGTCTCGCAGCCAAGCGTGCAGCCGAAAAAGCAGAGGCTGAAAAGATTGCACAACGCAAAGTAGCCATCGAGAAAAATTCCGACAACGTTTTCTTCTTGATCGGATCGTCAAAGATTCGTAAAGAGGAAGCTGCAAAACTCGACAAAATGGCTCAATGGCTCAAGCAAAACCCCGACTTCACTGTTGACGTAGTTGGTTATGCCGATAAGGAAACCGGAACTGCCAAAGGCAACAAAGTGCTCTCACAACAACGCGCCGAAAACGTAAAAGGATATCTTGTTAAGGCAGGCATCGACGCATCACGCATTCACCTTGATTACAAAGGCGACACCGTACAACCTTTTGGGTCTGAAAACGTAAAAAACCGCGTTGTTATTTGCACACTCGAATAATTTTATAAAAAGTATATAATCACAATTCTAAATTTAAATGTTTAATCATTATTTTCTTATGAAGAAGTATTTTCTTAATGTAGCCAAGATGTTCCTGGTGGGAGCGACTTTGGCTGTGGTAGGATGTACCGACTATGATGAAGACATTCGCGACTTGAATGAACGAATCGACAAGGAAATCCTAAACGATGAAATTGCACCGTTGAAGGTTAAGCTCGACGAAACTGTTGCTAACCTTAATGCTTCAACAGAGAGTTTGCAAAAATTAATTGATGCTAACAAAGCCGACATCGCCGCTCTTCAGCAGGTTGATGCCGACCTCAATGCAGCAATCAATGGTATCAACACCGAAATCGGTAACATCAACACCGAACTCGGCAATACCAACGATCGCATCGATGATGTCAACAACAGAGTTGATGATGTAAATGACAAAGTCGACAATGTAAACTCCACCCTACTTGATAAAATCAACAATCTTGAGACCAACCTCACCGCTGCCGACACCGAACTTGCCAACAAGATCGCAGCAGCCAACGAAGCGATCTCAGCATTGGAAACTTCTTTGGCTAACGAAGTTGCAACTTTAAATGGCAGCATCTCTGACCTTCAAGGCCAAATTGACGACGTCAACTCCGACCTCGACAAGGTGCGCCAAGATATGGAAAACGGTGATGCAGCTCTCAATGACAAATACACTCAACTTGCAGAAAAGCATGCTCAAGACATCGTTGACCTACAAGAAAAACTTGCCAACGAAATCGCTACTCTCAAGTCTGCTCTTGAAGGCAAAATCGACGCTCTACGTCAAGACATGGAAAAGAAAGTTGAAGACGCTAAAACCGAACTTACCAACAAGCTCAATTCTGCTGTTGAAACTCTCAACAACAAAGATGCCGATCTTCAGAACCAAATCAACACCGTTTCAAGCAACCTTGCTACCCTCAGCGAAACAGTTGCTAACAATTACAACGAGTTGAAAGGTGACATCGCTGCTCTTGAAACTAAGTTGTTGGCCCAAATCCAAACCAACAAACGCGCTATCGAGACTAACGCATCTTCTATCACCAAGTTGCAGGGCGAATTGGCAGAACTCAACACTACCGTAAACAACTTGAGCGACAAAGTTGTAGGCATCGAGCAAGACATTCTCAAACATCAAGAAGAGTTTGCTCAATATAAAGTTGTTGTTGCCGGTCAAATCGCTTCTCTCGAAGCTAAGAACGCAGCCCTCGAACTCCGCATTGAAGCTATCGAATCATTGATTCCTGAAATGCAGGCTCAAATCGAAGAAAACAACTCTCTTGCACAAGAAAATGCTGCTGAAATCGCTAAAAACGCTGCTCTTCAACAACAATTCCAAACTGCAGTAAATGCAACTATCGACCAACTCACCGCAGCAGATGCAGCTTTCACTACAGCTCTTGCCACTCTTGGTGACGACGTTGCTGCTTTGAGTAGTGAATTAGTAGAACTCCAAGTTGAGTTTACTTCATTCCAAGAAGAAATCCGTGACCAAGTAGCCGACAACCTCAAGGCTATTGATGCTCTTGAAGCTCTCATTGGCGAATATGCTACAAAACATGCTACCGACGTTGCTATCATCACTGCTCAACAACAAGCTCAATCAGCTGTCCTCAGTGCACTCCAAGCTCAACTCCAACAAGAGCTCGCTGACCGTGAAGCTGCCGACAAAGCCAATAATGCAGCCTCTATTGCTCGTGATCAAGCTCTCCAAGCTCAAATCGACGGCATCGGTGGACGAGTTGACGTTCTTGAAAACAACGTTACAGCTCTCCAATCAAGTGTTAACGCTATCGATACCAAGATCGACAACATTAAGACCTCTCTCGAAAACGCAATCAACAGCGTAAATACTACTGTATGGGAAAACTACTCCACTCTCAGCGGCAGCATCAAAGACCTTGAACTTTCTTTGAAAGACGAAGTTACTACACTTGAAAATTCGATTTCAAGCCTCAAGTCATCTCTCGAATTGGCTGACCAAAACCTCCAAAGCGCCATCGATGCCGCCAATAATCGCATCAGCACATTGGAAGGCGATGTAAATAAAGTAAAAGTAGACGTTGACGCTCTTCTTTCACAAGTACAGAGCATCGTTTACGTACCTACCCACGCCGACGGTAAAGCTACAATCAACTATGCCAAGATTGGTCAATCAATCATCGAAACTCGCAGCAGCATGACATTCCAGGTTTATCCTGCCGACTGTGCCAAGGCAATCGCATCTCTTGCCAACGGAGAATCGGAAGGCAACCTTAAGTTCTTGATGCAAGGCGTTCAACTTTCACGTAGCGAATCAGGCGCTGCTCTCGACATCGTCAACGCAACAGCTACCGAAGATGGTCGCTTGACAATCACTTTTGATGCTCGTAACCTCACCGACGACTTCTACAACAAGGCTAACAATGTTTCTTGGAGCGCTGCTCTTTATCTCAACAATGCCAAGAACGCAAACGGCAATGTTGTCAACAACATCTCTACCGAGTATATCAACCTTTATCCGGCTTCTACAGCAACCGAAATTAAGGTAGGTATTTATAATACTAAGGATGAAGAAATCACTGACAATGGCCAATTCACTGTAGTTGGTGGTCATGGCGACATCGAGTTTGGCTACAATTCTACCAAAACAGAAGTTGTATTGCCGGGTCACTATGTAGGTTACAATGTAGACGGTCAAGTTCTCAACACCAACGAAATGAGAGAACTCGGTTATGACATCACAGTAACTCCGGGCGACCATGGATTCAAGATTCCGGAAGATAATGGCGGTAAGGCTGAAAACTTTGATGTAACTCTCAATGATGCAGGCGAAGAAAACAACTATGGTGGCAACGAGCAATACGCTTCTGTGAAGCTCAACAACGTTTCTGCTGAAAATGTTGGCGATATTATGATTTATCGCTATCTCTATGAAGTTGCAGGCACAACCGTAGGTGCTTATGCTACTATTTATATCGGTCCGGAAGTTTCTGAAATCACATTCAACCCTGTAACCATCTATTGGGATTACAACTTGGATGCAGTTGCCGGTAACAGCTGGGGCATGATCAACCGTCAAGGCACTGCTCGCAACATCGCCCTCACTATCGATGAAGAAAAGACTGAAAACCTCCCAGAAGACATTGATCTCGCTCAGTTCTTCCAAAACTTGAAGAAGATGTCATATGGAACTACTCCAGAAAGTATGGTAGAACTCACAACTGCTGAGTTTACACCTATACTTCATAGCAACTCATTGTTTATCGCCAACTTCGGTGATCTCGGACACCGCTTCGATACAAATGGATTCTTGGAATGGAACAAGACATACACCGTGAAGGCATCATACAGCAATGGTAGCAACACCGTAAATGCTACTCTCGAAGTAACTACAGTTGCTCCAAACCACGACCTCGTAGCCCTCGACCTCGGTGAAGTGGAATACACCATCGCCAAGGACTTTGTAATCGATGCCAACAATGAAGTCAAGGCTTCTATCAACGGTATTGCAGAAACCCTCAATGCTCAATATGCTTATGAAGGCGCTGAAGTTCACGGTCTTGGTACATTTGCCGGCGAAGAAAACTACAATGCATTCTTGACTGAAGTATTTGACACCAATGCTCCTACATTCGTTAAGACTGAATACTTCGACGGAAACGATACATTGATTAAGACCAACACCGGCAGCGAATGGAGAAGCAAACTCGCTATTGCTAACGACGCAACCGACGGATGGTATGCAGCAGCAAACTACACTTATGAAACACCAGGCTTGTACAACGAAACCCAGACAGTGGTTTACAAGAAACTTGTGACCTTGTGGTACGGACAGCAGGTAGAACTCACTCGCACTGTTAAGTTCAACTTGCCTACTTACGACTACGCTCACACTACCCACTATGTATACGACGGTGGCAACCGTTACTACAGCAAGGCTCAAGGTGAATACAACCCAAGCATCGAAGCCACCAACGTATCTGCATTTAATGTTGCTGACATCAAGTTGCTCAATGCATTCTACGTAACTGACGGCTCTAAGAACCTCACTGAAGAAGAAATCGCAGCAGCCGGCCTCGTTCGTGAATTCAGCCTCGTTGGCACATTTGACGGTATCACTCTTACCAACAACGTTCTTTCTTACCAAGGAAAGACTCCGGAAGTTCCTGTGACCGCAACCCTCGCTATCGCTAACAGTAACAATACTATGATTGTTCTTCCGACTGCATTTGACGGCGACGGTGCTTACAGCGACTATGTTGTTAAGAAATACGATCCTTTGATGAGTCTCACTACCGATGACGAAAACGGCTACGTTTACGTTCCTGTTGGTGACGAACTCAGCTACAATGTCAAAGTGCTCAAGTTCTTCAACTTGTTTGAAAACCGCGATGGCAAGAAGGGTCTCGTTGACTTGATTGACAACGAAGGCAATTGGACCGTAGGTGACGACAACAATGGTCTTGCTATGAATGTGACCGGTCAAAGTCTTTACGGATTGAACACCAACTACAGCGGTGTTACTATTCCTGCCGACTACACCAACATCATCTCATGGCAAAAGAATGATCAAGAAGGAGTATTGACATTTGACAACACTAACCAGATTGACCTTGCCAACCCGATTGTAATTCCTGTAACATTTGCAGTTGATTACACTTGGGGATATTATGACGCTACTGTTAAGGTTGTATTCTACAACCCTAACAATGGTAAGCCCTCATTCTAATAATAAATCTTAATGTATAACAGTGGGAGGCCGCACTCCCACTGTTATTAATAGCATCAGTTATACATAGTGAATGCGCTTGTCGCGAGACAAGCGCATTTTTTTGTTTTGCGCCATCTCAGAATTGTGTTAAATTTGTAGATAATATTATGGCAATGGACACAATCGACAACATAGACCTTAACAATACAGAGTTTCAGAATGTTTGGAAGCTCATACAATATACCCGTCAATCTGTGTTTCTGACCGGCAAAGCCGGTACCGGAAAATCCACATTTCTGAAATATATTTGTGCTAATACCAAAAAGAAATACGTTGTCCTTGCACCAACCGGCATAGCAGCCGTCAATGTAGGTGGTGCAACGATGCACTCTTTTTTCAGAATACCGTTCAAGCCACTACTGCCCGACGACCCGGAATTTACAACCAAGCATCTGCGCAAACGTATGAAGTACCCTAAGGAGTTGCAAAAGTTGCTCAATGAGCTGGAGCTGATCGTCATTGACGAAATATCGATGGTGAGAGCCGACATCATCGATTTCATGGACAAAATACTACGCGTGTACTGCAATAACATGCGCGAGCCTTTTGGAGGCAAACAATTGCTGCTCGTAGGCGACATTTTCCAACTCGAGCCCGTAGTCACCGGCGACATGCGCGACGTATTACGCCGTTTTTACCCCAATTCGTTCTTTTTTGCAGCTAACGCATTCAAAGATGTAAACATCATCCCAATAGAGCTACGGAAAATTTACCGTCAAAAAGACGATAACTTCATTTCGATGCTCGACAGAGTGAGGATAAGCAAGTCAACAAAAGAGGACATCGCACGTCTCAACAGACTCGTGTCGCCAACATCGGAAACCACCGACAACACAAGCAAAATGGTAATGACTCTGGCAACTCGAAGAGACATGGTCGACAGCATCAATGATGAACAGTTGAGCAAACTCGCATCTCCTGAAGTAATCTACCACGGCGAAATAAACGGGGACTTCCCTGAATCGGCACTCCCCACAGCCATGGAGCTTGTCGTCAAAGTCGGAGCACAAGTAGTTTTCATCAAAAACGACCCCGACCACCGCTGGGTAAACGGCACGATTGGCAAAGTGTATTTTGCCGACGCCGAACGTTTGATGGTCGAACTGGAAAACGGCGATAAACATGTTGTCGAGCCATGTATATGGAGCAACATAAAATATGTGTTTGACGAAGATAAAAACACAGTAAAAGAAATCGAGCTTGGCTCATTCATTCAATTTCCAATCAAACTTGCATGGGCATTAACCGTTCACAAAAGTCAGGGATTGACTTTCAATAATGTTGTAATCGACTTTGGCAAAGGAGCCTTCACAAGCGGTCAAGCCTACGTGGCATTGAGTCGCTGTCGCAGTTTTGAGGGCATCACTCTGAAAAGCCCACTTAACGAACGTGACATATTTGTCAATCCGGCAATTGTAGAGTTTAGCCGGACATTCAACGACAATCACCTGATTGACAGCGCGCTTGAGCGAGCCAAAGCCGACGACAACTACCATGAAGCAATCAACGCGATTGAGGCCGGAGATGTGGCGCAGGCATTTGACCATTTCATCGAAGGGATGAAAGCAAGAAGCGAACTGCATAATGACGTCGCCATGCGCTATGCACGCCGCAAATTAAACACAATCACTCAAATGCAAAAGCAAATTGAGAGTTACCGAGAAATAATCTCCCAAAATGCAGCAACTCTACATAAATTAGCAAAAGAGTATGTAATGATGGGTGATGACTGTCTCAATGATGGCATGGAGATTACTCCCGTACTCGCCAACTACGACAAAGCACTGTCGCTTGCTCCCGACTATGCCGAAGCATGGCAGGCCAAAGGGATGGCTCTGGCCGGCATCGGAAGCGACAACGAGGCAATCGAATGCTTCTCGCAAGTGATACGACTAAATGGCAACGACCATGATGCGGCTCTTCAATTAGGAAACATCTACTTTAGTCGCGAGGAACTGGCCGACGCCCTTAACTGGTATCTCGTGGCACTAAACGCCAATGAAAAAGAGCCGGCCATACACCTGCGACTTGCCAAACTCTACGAAACTATTGGCGAAGACAATGCAGCCGACCTCCACCGCAAGAAAGCTGATAAACTTCGCGCACAACGCCGTCGCCGCAAGTAGAAGACAAAGATTAACTTTTTTAAGCCGATTACCTACCGGCAATGCACTTAAAAAATCACTCAATCAAATTTAATACCGATCATCAATCAAGCTTGACTACGGTAATGCCGGCTCCGCCAAACTGCACATGCTCATCGCTATAAGAACGCACACCCGGTACTGTGTCGAGATATCGGCGCAAATATTGTCGTAATGCACCTGTACCCGTGCCATGAAGAATGCGCACCTGACCGGCATTGAATTGAATCGCATCGTCAATAAAGTAAGTAATCGCTTGAACAGCCTCATCGACGCGCATTCCTCTCACATCAATCTCTTGCTTGAAATTGAGTTGACGCGAACGCGATTGGTCGACTACTGTCGACGAGCCAACAAGCGACACTCCACGCCCCGTCCCGCTATCGGGTTTTACCATAGTAATTGAAAGACGGTCTACGGCGACCTTTGTTTTTAACATGCCAAATGCCACTACGGCCTTTGAGCCTTGCAACTCAAGCACTGTTCCCACCGTGCCTTGACCATCAAGTCGCACATTATCACCCACTACGACCGAGCGTGATGGAGTCGACGGTTTGGGTTGCTGACGTTTTTTTGTTTTAGGAGCCTTATGCAACAACGGATGGTCGCCCTGCTCCTCGGCAAGCAACCGCTCTTTCTCATCCTTTAATTTACGACGAGCCTCCATTGTCGCTTCTCGTTCGGCTTGTGCTCGTTTTATGTCATGGATTGTACGCTCTATTGAAGCATTGCTGCTATCGAGTATTCGACGAGCCTCATCCTTGGCTTCGCTGATTATTTCACGCCGTTTCATACGCAACTGAGTGGCATCTTCCTCATACTGAGCCATTATGGACTCAAGTTTTTTCTCCTTTTGTCTTATGGCCATGCGTTTATTTTCCCAATAACGACGGTCGCGAGCGATGTCGAGCAGATACCGATCCATGTTGATGTAGTCACTTCCGACAATGGCCTCAGCCTCGGCAATGATATCGGCCGGAAGCCCTATCTTTCGGGCTATTTCAACAGCAAATGAACTTCCCGGATTGCCTATCGACAACTTAAACATTGGCTGCATCAGATGTCGATCATATAGCATCGAGCCATTGACAAGGCCCTCGGTCTCCTCTGCAAAGTGCTTAAGATTTTGATAGTGAGTTGTTATCACGCCCCACATTTCATGCTGATTAAACTGTTTCAAAATCGCTTGTGCTATGGCTCCGCCTATTTGAGGCTCAGTACCACCACCAAACTCATCTATAAGCACCAACGTCGACTCATTGCCCCGAGAGACAAAATACTTCATGTTTCGCAAGTGGGAACTATAGGTTGACAGGTCATCTTCAATAGATTGATCATCACCAATATCTACAAATATGTCGCTGAAGATTCCCACATGGGAGTTTTCATAAATCGGCGGCAACAGCCCACACTGGGCCATGTATTGCACTATGCCCACAGTCTTTAGGCACACAGACTTACCACCGGCATTAGGTCCAGAGATAATAAGCAGACGACAATCCTTGGCAAGTGTAATGTCGAGGGGCACTATCTCCTTGCCTTGTTTGCGCAACGACATCAAAAGTATAGGGTGCGTTGCATGATACCATTCCATCTCAGGCATAGGCTCAAGAATAGGCATATTGGCTTCTATGTCATTAGCAAAACGAGCCTTTGCATGTATAAAATCAAACTCACCAAGCAACAACAAGTTGGCAAGCATATTGTCTACATTGGGTCGCAACTCATCAGCGACCCCCACAAGTATGCGTGTTATCTCGCGACGCTCCTCCATCTGCAACTCACGCATGCGGTTGTTGGCCTCCACTATTTCAGCCGGCTCGATATAAACAGTTTTACCCGACGCCGACTCGTCGTGGACGATTCCATTGATGCGACGCTTATGCATCGGCGCCACCGGGATCACCAATCGCCCGTCACGCACCGACGGAGTCGTATCGGCATCGACATAACCCGCTTGAATAGCATTGGAAAGCACACGACGCATTGCGGCATTAATGCTTCCGGAAATTGATGACAAACGGTTGCGAATATCCCGCAACTCATCAGATGCTGTATCCTTCACGTTGCCAAAACGATCGAGGACACGGTCAATGATGGAGATTATCTCAGGGAATGGCATTAACCGCTGCGCCAAGTTGTCAAGATTGACATACTGACTGATGCCACCTTCATCACGCTTCGACGCAAAAAAACGCGACAAGTCGTCAATCGCATTAAGCGATTGACGCACCTTGAGCAAATCACCGGAAGCGATAAACGTACCCGGCACTCTAATCCCCCCGATACATTGAGACACGTCGTGCAACCCATCGAGAGGCAAAGGCTCGTCGGAGGTGTGAATCAATAGCATCTCATGAGTTTCGCCCAACTTTCGTCGTACGACCTCATAGTCTGACGAAAAAGAAATTTCATCGACGTAGGCACTTCCCAATGTCGACACACAACGCTCCTTCAGTAAATTGCGTATAGCTGTAAAGCCTATTTTGTTTTCAAAAGTTGCCGGATATATCACTGTTTTATCTTTTATAGCCACAAAATTACTAAAACCATTGAAATAAGGCAAACAGCCTCCAATTACGCCACTACTTCATGACTGCTATTTATGGAATTTCTCTAAATCCCATAAATCATCGCAATGTAACTTTTAGAAGTTCCCATTAGAAATTATATCCCACCGTAAAGCTCCATGCCTTGTTGCGTCCGGAAGCCCATCCTTCAAAGCCGGGATATTGCTTCATCACATTTCGACATCCGGCCAAATAATGCGCTCCAATATAATAATGCTCCGACAACTCAATACCTACCCCCATCTTAAAGCCCCAATCATACGACTTTGCCACTCCTCCTTTTCCAAAAAAGTCGCCATCGACTTTCATCTGTGTGATATCATAATCAGTCGCATCATCTCCCCGAGTAGTATAAATCGAGTATGCATTATCTCCACCAAATCCCCATGCAAAATAAGGGCCTAAATCAAATACAAATACTGTAGAATAACCCCAATTGACCCTAAATGACAGCATCAAAGGCACCTGCCAATAATTACTCTCATATTCCCCATCATAAGCCGACATGTAATCGTCAACGAGCGAAGCCTGAAGATAATGATATCGACAACTGCGAGTTTCGACAAACAATCCGGTCTGCAATGCAATAAAATTGCGGAGCCTTACATCCAACACCGTTCCCAATGTGAATCCACCACGCCACTGTGTATGGTTCCACCCCATATCAGGAATCACACTTTCATAATTGGTTGACAAGTTGGACGTGTTGCCACCCACCCTCAATCCAATACTTATCGGCTTGTAAGTCTCATTTGTATCTATAAACACTTGTGCCGACGACGACAATGCCGCCACAAACACAACAATGATTGACAATGCAATTTTTTTCATATCATAAAATGTCTCTTATATATAACTACAAATTTAATTTAATATTCCAGCAAATACAATTTTTTACCTATTTATACAAGCAAAAGCGTCATATCAGAAAAACCCGAACAACATTAATTTGTTATAACTTTCGACACAAGACCCGACTTAAAAACGGACAACTACAATCGTCAATCTCTTTTGCCATTTGAATACATTGCAACCCAAACTAAAAAATTTGCTTTTGAATTATTAGATAAAAAGTTTGTAAAACCCGTCGGCTTGCATTACATTTGCACCGTCAAAACACCAATAAAACAACAATCACAAATATACACCATGTTGTCAAAACAAAACATTTGGATGTCAAGTAAAGACTATCTGTTTATAATACTTGGCTTGTTCATTTATGCATTTGGATTTACAGCGTTTGTCCTTCCTGAGAAAGTTGTCATTGGAGGCCTTGTCGGCGTTGGGTCTCTTGTATACTTTCTTACCGATATACCCGTAGCCATCACATCATATGGCCTCAACCTCGTACTGTTGGCAATGGCCTACCACATTGTAGGCAAACAGTTTGTGATAAGGACTGTGTTTGGAGCTACTGTAATCAATCTAATGATTGGTTTGATGCAACCTCTATTCCCCGAACCTCTCATAGCCCAACAGACATTCATGAACATAATCATCGGAGGAGCAATGGCCGGAGTCGGCATCGGCATCGCATTCACCCATAATGGTAGCACCGGTGGAACAGACATTGTTGCCGCCATGGTATCTAAACGCAGTAATGTATCGATAGGCCGAATGATGATATATTGCGACTTCCTCATAATCACCTCAAGCTACATAGCCTTTCATCAAATTGACAAAGTCGTATATGGATTCATGGTGACATTCCTCGCTTCGTTCATGGCCGACCAGATTATCAACACCAACCGCCAAGCAATACAATTTACCATAATTTCCAAACGTTGGGAAGAAATTGCCAATGCAATCATTACCGATGCCCGACGTGGATGTACTGTACTCGATGGTACCGGTTGGTATTCCAAACAAGAAGTAAAAGTGTTGTTGGTGATGTGTCGTAAAATAGAATCGGTAACAATATTTCGTATTGTAAAGTCGATTGACAAATCAGCATTCATTACTCAAGCCAACGTCAATGGTGTATATGGACAAGGGTTTGACACCGTAAAACTTAAAATGAAAGAACCCCATCACACGACAGAGTCTGACAAAAAAGTCAATATAGAAAAAACTCCTGAGCAAGAAGCATAAAACGGCATAACACTCAAATCCACACTATTACAAAAGATTTTATCTTAAATAATAGTATTAAAATTTTGCCAAATGGAAAAGTATGCGTAATTTTGTCGCGCAAATGCAAAAAACAGATAATAATTAAAAAACTAAATACAACAAAATGATTATCGTACAAGTAAAAGAAGGCGAAAATATCGAAAAAGCTTTAAAGAAATTCAAAAGAAAATTTGAGAAGACCGGCATTGTTAAAGAACTTCGTAGCCGTCAGGCATTTGAAAAGCCAAGCGTCACCAATCGTAAGAAGATGATGAAGGCTGTTTATGTACAGAAACTTCGCTTGGTTGAAGAGTAACCCAAATTTTTCTGATAATATATTTGCAAATTTCAAGAAAAAAGCATAAATTCGTAAACAGAGAAAACAACTATACTTCTCAAGTTGCGAATTTACCATGTTAGCTTCTTTCTTAACATATATACGGTGTGAGTTGAATCTTTCGGCTCACACCGTTTCGTCTTATTCTACCGACTTGAAGCAATGGGTTGAATTTGCGACAAACGGCAAACCCGTTTTGCTCAGGCCACTCGACATTACAACTTCCGATTTGCGCTTATGGATATCTCATTTATCCAACAATGGCGACTCTCCGCGCACTATAAAACGTAAAGTACAAGCATTAAGGGCATTCTACCGCTACTTGATGCTTAGACACAACGCTACAACCAATCCGGCAGCGGAGTTAACTCTAACTAAGGCCGACAAGCCATTACCGGTATACGTGCGTAGTTCAGAGACTCAAGCCATTTTAGATACAACTATACCAGAAGACGATTTCATTGCAATACGCGACCATCTCATCGTATTAACGATATACACTACAGGAATACGATGCTCAGAGTTATTAACCCTGCGTGATTGTGATGTAAATACGGCCCAATGTGAACTTAAAGTTATCGGCAAACGTAATAAAGATCGTATTGTGCCTTTCGGCAATGAACTTCGCGACAAGATTGAGCAATATCGCAAGTTACGTGATGCAACGATTTCGGCAGAGACTCGACCTGAATATTTTTTTGTAAAACCGACAGGACAACCTCTCTACCGCAAGTTGATTTATAATATTGTGCATAAAGCGCTAAAAGGACAGACACACGCTCCTCGTCTAAGTCCTCACGTATTGCGACACTCTTTTGCTACCGACATGCTCAACAATGGAGCCGATCTTTATGCCGTACAACAATTGTTAGGTCATAAGTCACTTGCAACCACACAAGTGTACACCCATATAACCTATCGTGAACTTAAACATAATTATCAACAAGCACATCCACGTGCACAAAAAAAAGGAGGACATTATGGAAGTAAAAATTAAATCTATCCACTTTGATGCTACTCAAAAACTTATCGACTTCATCAACAAGAAAGTCAACAGACTAGCACGCCATAATGATGCAATAACCAATGTAGAGGTCTCGCTCAAAGTTGTAAAGCCCGAAACATCCATGAATAAAGAGGCTAATATAAAAATTTCATTACCACAACAAGAAGACTTGTTTGCATCTAAAATTGCAGACAGTTTTGAAGAAGCAATAGACACTACTCTCGAAGCCCTCGAACGCCAACTTGAAAAAGTAAAAGCAAAAAAATAGTCACTTCAACTCTACAACAACCGCCTAATGCCCACTTGGGCATTAGGCGGTTGTTGTTTCATAAACAGGCTCAATTATAGTCCCGTAAAAAAGATGGCCCAAATTCATATTCAGGCCATCTCAATATTTTTATATTTTAGAACGTTTACATCACTCCACGTTCACGAAGACGCAACTGCCACTTCCACGCCGAGCGCATGGTATCTTCAATCGGAGTCGTTGCCGTCCAACCAAGCACATTGTTAGCATAAGCCGGCTCTGCCCACACCTGTTCTATATCGCCTGCACGGCGAGGAGCTATTTTATAAGGAACTTTTACTCCGGTAGCCGTCTCAAAAGCATTTATCAACTCCATAACCGAAAGCCCATTGCCTGTTCCAAGATTAAACACCTCAATAGACTTGTCACTTTTATCTTCAAGCATGCGCTCAACTGCAATAACATGGGCTCTCGCCAAGTCAACAACATCGATAAAGTCACGAATGCAATAACCATCGCGGGTGTTATAATCATTTCCAAATACGCTTAACTCCTTACGAACTCCAATTGCTGTTTGGGTCAAGAATGGTATAAGATTTTGTGGCACACCATTGGGCAATTCCCCAATTTCAGCACTTGGATGCGCACCCACCGGATTGAAATAACGCAGAATAATACTCTTATAAGGAGCTCCTGCATTTATGGCATCCGTAATTATTTCTTCTGATATTTGCTTAGTATTACCATAAGGAGATGTTGCCTTCTTTATAGGAGCTGCTTCGGTAACAGGGTTTTCATCAGGCTCGCCATATACAGTACATGAAGACGAGAACACTATGCCTTTCACACCACGTTCACCCATCAAATCGAGCAAATTCATGAGAGTATTTAAGTTGTTACGATAATATAGTATCGGCTTCTGCATCGATTCTCCCACCGCCTTGCTTGCTGCAAAATTGATGATACCTTTGATATCGTTATATTTATCAAACAATGCAGTCAAAGCTTTAATATCGGTACAATCGGCCTCTACAAAGTCAGGGCGAATCCCTGTTATACGCTCTATCCCATCAAGAACATCTCGATTGGAATTGGACAAATTATCAATAATTACCACTTCATAACCGGCTTGTTGAAGCTCTACGACTGTATGCGAGCCAATATATCCGGTTCCGCCGGTTACCAAAATTCTCTCCTTACTCATTTTATTACGTTTTTTGATTATTATTAGCTACACAAAATTAGTTTTTTTTATTCGTATTACAAAGATTAACTACCATCATTCTACATTCACTACAATCAAAATCCAGCCCTAAACATATCGACCCCGACCTAAGCGTCAATGGCCCGGCCCACTCACTACCTCCAGGAGTCTTAAGGCAACGACCCATCTCACGACGAAGGCAGTAGCGAGTTGTCATTACTACTGTAGAGGAATTTTTGACAGCAGACACCTCTATAGCCGGCTCTATATCGACAGCACCATGAGACATATAAAACTCACGAGCCAAATTATTTGATACATTTTCATGATAAGTCAATATGCCATTCCCTGGAAATTTGGCCTTCAAATCTTCTCTCCTTCGCAATGGCCGGACATATGCCATATCATTGGCTTGGTCAAGCAACTCCGTTGCCTGACGACGCAATACAGCCAATTGAGATGCCGGAATAAACACATTCCCAAGTTTATCTTCAACATTTGACAACGAGTAGATTGTTTCTCCCAATTTACCAAGTACTCGTTTCCTTGCATCACTTTGAGGTGTTTTTGCGGCATCCATAACCAACTCCATAGTTACAGTTACAGAATTGCCACGTTCATCTGACACATCAAGAGCTATGCCCCAAGATGTGAGACGCAACTTCATATCAACACGGATTTTGCGATATGCACTCTCTTGTGACAAATTATCTTCAAACTTCTTATCACTATTACGATATAATGTATCGCCAACTCCTATTGATGGCATAACAGCCGGATAAAGCGCCTGCCCATCAACCCTATTAAGTCTAAAGCCTATAACTTTGCCATTTTGAGTTAAAGCGACCATTCCATCTCCATTATTCAGCGCGACATCTACATTAGCTGTTATGCAATTTCGGCCCACTGACACCACCTTTCCCACTTTTTCTCCCATTGACTTAGGGGTGTTTAAAGATGCCATTGTAATATTTGATCGAACTCCATCAAGAAAGTAATGTGTAAATCCTCGATTAAAACTTTTGGACAATTCAGGAGTAAACGTCAACTCGCTACAACCAAATGACGTTCTTTTATATTTTTCAGGATTTGCACTTATGATCCGATCAAGTTCTTTTCTATAATATGCAACAGTATTTTTTACATACTTAACATCTTTCAATCGTCCTTCAATTTTAAATGAAGAAACTCCGGCATCCAATAAAGCCTCAAGACGGGAGCTTTGGTTCAAGTCACGCAACGACAGCAAATGCTTGTTTTCAATAAGCCGGCAACCGTTACCATCAATCAAATCATAAGGTAATCTACATATCTGAGCACATTCCCCCCTATTGGCGCTACGCGACTTTATTGACATGCTGGCATGACAATCACCGCTGTAGCTAACACATAACGCCCCGTGTACAAATACTTCCAAGGGCACATCGACGACATCACTTATTGCAGATATTTCCGGCAATGTCAACTCTCTCGCCAACACAATTTGAGAGAAACCTACGTCTTGAAGGAAGCGAGCATGAGCAACGTCTCGAGTATCACACTGCGTACTGGCATGAAGTGCAATTGGAGGCAAATCCATACGCAACACTCCCATGTCTTGGACTATCAACGCATCCACTCCAACATCATATAATTGCGCAATCATACGCTCTACAGCCTCTAGTTCATTGTCATAAACTATGGTATTGACCGTAACATAGACCTTGACGCCAAAGTTGTGAGCATATTCCACTACTCGTCTAATATCATCAAAAGAATTGCCTGCAGCTACTCGAGCCCCATGTGCCGGTGCTCCGATATAAACTGCATCAGCCCCATGCTTGACAGCCTCGATTGCAATCTCTGCATCACGCGCAGGAGCCAACAATTCAATATTTCTCACGCTTGTTTTCATATTTCACTACAAAGGTAATTACTTTTTATCAACACCATAATTTTTGTTGCCATTAAACCTCTGTTATAATATAAAAAAGGCCGGGAAGATACAACTGAAGTGAACCCCAAAGTTTGGACAAAAAAACTTTGGGGTTTATTTTATGCGTAA
>CAZLUB010000013.1:0-40537 GCA_964562595.1 uncultured Muribaculum sp.
TCGTCAGTGCAAGGATCGATGCAAAGACCTTCGATTTCACCTGCGCGACGGAAGTCAACCATTTCACGGAAAGTTTCCAAACGGCCAGCCTTAGCGCCACCGGCGATTTTACCCTTGCGGATAACCGGTTTGCCGTTTTTAAGCTTCACGCTCCAAGGATTTTCCTTTTCAGGTTCTTGACCGTCAACAAGACCGGTGTAAGGAACTTCTGAAAGGTCAGCGATGTAAAGGTTGTCAGCGATGTGGTAAGTAGATTCACCATCATCAGCAGCAAACAACATCTTGCCATCAGCGATGAAGATACCTTGAGTCCAATAAGGCATTGGGCGGCATTGCATCTTAGTATAATATTGCTTGGTTTCCAAGCTGTAGCAATATACATAACGGCTGTCTACCCAGTCACTCATCCAGATCATGTTTTTGTCACGGTCAACAGCAAGACCAGATACTTCTACTTGACCTGATTCAGCACACCAGGGTATATCTTCGATCCATTCCAAAGTGTTTGCATCGTAAACAGAGATTGCGATGTTGTAACCACGACCGAATTCAAACTTTTCATTACCGGTGTAAATCTTTCCATCATGAACGTCGATATCACCAAAGTGGTTAGCCAATTTTGGATTTGGGAACAAAGGATCAGATTCGCTTTGTACACGTTTTGCTACAAGATTCCAGTTTTTGTCATACTTGTAAAGACCACGAGTGTCAGATACATAGAAGTAATCCTTATCAGCGGCAATACCTTGACGTCCGGGAACTTCAACGACCTTCTTTAGACGATACTCTGTTCCAATGTGCTGAGCGTTAACGCCAACAGCAAGCATCAAAACTGAAAGAGCCAATAAAAACTTTTTCATAATGTGTTAGTTTTAAAGTTAAATTATGTATTATATAAGGGGTTCAGATTAGAATTTGAAGAGACCCATGATTTGAACTTGGTGAGCGCAGTCGTAACCGATAGCCTTTTCAGCATCGTCAGTGTACATTGTATAGTTGTAGTTAGCTTGCACCTTGAAGTTCTTAGTTACTTGGTAAGAAGCACCGGCGAGGATACGGTTGTAGTTGTTAACAGAAGCTTCATTTTGCTTATCTTTGTACATATCCCAACGTACTACAGGGAGCCATTTGCCTGCATGCCAGCCGGCCAATACATAAGCACCTTGTTCGTCAGCTGCAGTTACACCGTCTTTTTTGCTCTTAAGCATACCATATTCAGCACGTACATCAAGACCGGTCGGGTTGTTATACCAAGCACCTACAATCATGCGGTTCATCGGTTGGTTTACATAACCATTGCCATTGTATTCACCCCAGTTGTAAGAACCCTTGATAGTCAAATATTTAACCGGGCGAACAGAGATAGCACCGATAAGGTCTTTTGATTGGTTGTTGTCGTCTTTGCAAGGAAGCTGACCATTGGTCAAAGCAAAGTTATATGACAAATAGTTGAAACCTTCTTCTGAAGGAAGAACATCACCCATAACCATGATACCGAGGTCACGACCATAGTCAACAAAATCATAAGAGATAGCGTTGCGGCAAGCCATACGGTAGCAAATGTTAGAGAAGTCTACAGTTTCAAGAGTAGCAGGAGAGATGTCATAGTTTTCAAATCCCATTGGAGTATAGAATTGACCTGCACGCAATTGGAATTGAGGTTTAATCTTCCAAGTAGCAAATGCGTCCATTACTTGAAGATTCTTTTGACCGTTACCGTTGGTTGAACCTGCGATATTGTTGAATGCTTCTACTTGAAGACGGAAAGAAATGTTGCTGGCAACTTTACCGTCAACCATAAGACGAAGACGCTTAGCTTGGAAAGAAGAAGTTGACTTAGCATCGTTAGAAGTGTAGTTCCAACCTGTTTGGAGGTAACCGGAAACCTTTACAGGCATTTTTGCAATCAAGTCTTCAACTTTAGAAGTTTGAGAAGCAGGAGCTGCTTCAGTAGCTTCACTTGCAAACATAGGAGTTGCCATAGCAAGACCTAACAAAAGCACTAATGATTTTTTCATTTTAATTTAATTTTAATTTGTTAAAAACTAAGGTTAATAATTTATGTTTTATGGTACTAAGATATAAATTTATTTATTACAAAAGAAATCATTTTATCAATATTCCACTCCTCGCGCCTTCAAAAGCAGTTTTCCGAACTCTTCGATATTCAATGCCGTAATATCGGGCTGAGGGTCAGAATTAATAGCAGTATCCAAAGTAGTTTCGCCTGACAACACAAGCACGCCAAGCGACCCCGCATTGTGAGCTGTCGCCACATCGGTATATATGCGGTCGCCACACATTGCAGTTTCTTCGGGAGCAATGCCATACTTTTTCTGGATGCATTTGAGCATATCGGGATTGGGCTTTCCAATCACAATATCAGGTACTCGACCGGTAGCATGCTCAATGCACTTGCACATCGATCCGCAGTCGACCAACACGACTTGTTGATCGGTCGGGCATACTCGATCGGGATTTGTCGCAATGTAACGAACTCCTTGCGATGCCCACCAAGCGGCACGACAAAGCCGTTCATAGCATAAAGTCATATCAAAAGCCACGACTAAAATATCCGGGCGATCGGCAGGGTCATCTTCAGCCATTTCAAATCCGGCTTCTTCAAACTCCTTAATCATACTCGGCGTGCCCAAGACAAAGAGGCGTTTAGCTTCAGGATGATTTTGCTTTATATAGTCTATCGTAGCGACGGCCGTAGTGTAGACTACCTCGGGCTGAGCATCAATGCCCAAGCCTTTAAGTTTCTTCAAATAATCCGGAATGCTTTTGGTGGGATTATTTGTCAGAAACGAGTAGCCTATTCCACTGTCGGAAAGTCGCTTCAAAAAATTCTTGGTAAATGGGAACAAAGTCGACCCCATATATATAGTCCCATCCATGTCAAGAGCTACATGCTTGATGTGTGCGCAAGCCTGCATCAGTTGCTCTTCGCTCATTGGAGACATATATTTATCAAAATCCATAAAATTTTTCCTATTATTTTTCGTCATACTTGATGTTTGCGGCACGCTCATAACCATCACGTGGTGCTTTCCACATCGATATCAAAATGAACATTCCTATAACAGCAACTACGATAATTGTTTCAAACACTCGTGTCCAACCACATGCATCAGCTACATAACCGACCAACAATCCAGAAAGACCCGATCCTAAATAGCCGAGTATACCTGCAATGCCGTTTGCGCGAGCCGATGCTTCTTTGGTAGCCTGATTACCCAATTCAATACCGATTAGCGCTTGAGGCCCATAAATGCAGAACCCTGCTCCGACAAGGACCAATGCTGTCACCGTCAAGCTTGCAGACTCTGGCAGGAAGCGGAATATAGTCATAAACAATGCGGCACCCAACATGCACATTACACACATTCTATGGCCTTTGCCTTTAAACAAGTGGTCTGTAGCCCATCCTGCAAATAATGTGCCAACAATACCTGCAATCTCAAATGCGGCAACAGTCCATCCGGCATCTTTAATTGAAAGACCGCGACTCTCTGTCAAGAATTTTGGTCCCCAATCAAGGATACCCATTCTCACTACATATACAAAGAGATTGGCAACACAGAATGTCCATACCCAACGGTTTTTCCAAACCATCTCCATTTCAAATTTCTTGCGAGCCTTAGGACTTTTTGTGTTTTCGAGACCGCCCAATCCGGTATCGGGAAGATCGGGAAGACCGGCATCCTTGGGTTCGTCACGCAATCCGATAAATACATAGATAGCACCGGCAACTGCCAAACATGCAGGAATCCAGAAACACCACTTCCATGCTCCTATGTGCGAAGCATAAACCAACGCCTGCTCTGCCGCATCGGCAACTCCGTTGTTGGTAAGATTTTCTGTAATGCGTTTTACGACTTCCACATTATCACTCATGTTCACTCCCATAGTGCCCATGATATATCCACACACTACTACGGCAAGAGCGGCACCTATAGAGTGAGAACAATTCCATATCGACATCTTGGTTGCCAATTCAGACGGATGAATCCAATGTGGCAGAATACGGGCACATGGAGGATAACCCATTCCTTGGAAATATTGATTAAGCACAATAGTAATACCCATCACCAACAGCAAGAACTCAACCATCTTAGGTCCATTTTGCACACCGGTAACAAATGCGCTAAAATCGGTTCCAAAACCAAATGCAAAGTTAGAAAGAGCACATAGCAACAAACCAACGGCCATTACAATACGCCCCTTAATACGGTCTACTACATATCCATTGATGAATCGGGAGAATCCATACACCAACGAACCGGCAAAAATAATCCAACCAAAACTCTTGTTGGTAATGCCAAATTCAGCCGTCATGCCGGGCATTGCCAAGGAGAAATTTTTTCTTACAAAATAAAATATTGCATATCCAACCATCGTGACCAGAATAGTGCGTATCTGCCACGACAGGAATTTCTTTTTGCTATCACCTAATGAATGATATACGTCTTCTTTTGCCATAATTTATCGTTATTTTTCTCTTTCTACGAGATATTGTTCATCTTTATAAGTAAATGCCATAAACACTATTGACAATGCACAAGCACCAAGCAACAGCACAAATGTCCAGTCCCAACCGGCTGCTTCTGCCACATAACCGATTACGATATTGGCCAAAATCGCAGTTCCAAAGAAGTAGCCAAAGAATCCGGTAAGACCGGCTGCTGTTCCGGCGGCATTCTTCGGAGCAAGATCAAGCGCCTGTACACCAATCAACATAACAGGACCATAGATAAAGAATCCGATTGCAATCAGAGAAAGCGTAACAATTATATAATTTTCAGAGAACTGCCAATATAACAATATGAATACAGCAACCAATGCCATGAATATTATTGTCGGCAATGCACGACGGCCTTTGAAAACTTTGTCGCTAAGCCACCCACACACCAATGTTCCGGGAATAGCGGCAAATTCATAGGCGAAATATGCCCAACCGGCCTGTTTAATATCATATCCTTGAGCTTCTTTTAAGAATGTAGGTGCCCAGTCAAGACATCCATAGCGCACCATGTAAACAAAGGCATTTGCCATAGCAATAAACCACAACAACTTGTTGTTAAACACATACTTAAAGAATATCTCTTTAGCAGTCAACACCGTTTCATGCTTTTCGCTATAATTTTTGGGATAGTCATTACGCCATTTCTCGATTGAAGGCAAGCCGCAAGACTGTGGCGTGTCCCTAATAAGCATATAAGCCAATATTGCAATGAATACAGCAACCGCAGCAGGGAATGCATAAGTACCTATCAAGAAATATAGATTGGTATTAGAGCCATAAAACCAAGAGCCAAACCATATAGCTCCATAAACAGCCATAGGACCAACCAAGGCTCCGCCTACATTATGTGCACAGTTCCATATCGACATCATCGTACCACGCTCTTTAACCGAGAACCAATGTGTCATCACACGACCACACGGAGGCCATCCCATGCCGTTAAACCATCCCACCAAGAAGTTCAACACGGCCATGACAACTATGGCCAATCCCTTCTGTTCGGGACCGAATGCAACAACAGGCACAATCATAAATGTCATTGCGATTGAAGCCAAAACAAGCCCCAATGGCAAAAACACTCGAGCATTGCTACGGTCAGAAACGCTGCCCATCAAAAACTTTGACAGTGCATACGCTATTGCGTTCATTGACAGCACAATACTAAGCTCACCCTTTTCAAATCCGAATTGAGCCAATTCGGGTATCGCCATTGAAAAGTTTTTGCGTACGATATAAAATCCTGCATAACCGATAAAAATACCCAAGAATACTTGCCAACGCAGTTTCTTGTAATCAGCATCCGCCGCCGCTCCTGTGCGTTCGGGCTTATAAGAGGGAGGTGCTAAGAATTTAAACATGATATTAATGATTGGTTAAAAAATTGTTTAGATTAGGTTATTTAATTTTTTTGTTTTTTCGACATCTATGGCTTGCGCTAAAATGGAAATGGGGTTTTCTACACTGACTCCTGTTGACATTTCAATCTGCCACTTACATGTCTCGCAATCAGTAGCAACCACTTGGACACCCAATTCTTTTATCTGCTTGAACAATGGCTCACCGATTGCTTGCGAATAAGTATAATTTTCCTTTTTGAAACCAAATGTGCCGGCAATGCCACAACACTGAGAGTCAAGCATAACAAATTGCAACCCGGGAATCATCTTTAGCAACGACGTTGAATAGATAGCCCATCCCAGTTTTTCCATATGACAAGGAGTGTGATATGCTACTTTCATAGAAAAATCATCACGGAATGCCAACTTGACCCCTTCTTTCTCGATTAACCGATATATAAAGCGAGTAGCAAGCATGATATTGTCACGCACGTCTGAATTTTCCACTCCAAGTAAGTGAGGATACTCATCTCGGATAGTAAATGTACATGTAGAACTCGTTGTAACAATCGCATCTCCGCCATCGGCTACCGCCTTGCGAATTGCTCGCATATTGGCATTAGCATCAGCAGTTGCCTGATTTATAAGTTTATTGGCAATCTTGGCGACTCCGCAACAACGTTCCTTTTCCAATAGGTGGACTCCATATCCGATTGCATTCATCACTGTCACCAAGTCGCGCCCTAATTGCGGATAATTGTAGTTGGCGTAACAACCATGAAAAAATGATACTGTTTTAGAAAATTCAGTCTGTTGTTTTTTAGCATTTTTGCGATACCAACTTTCAAATGTCGATGACGCATATGCCGGGAATTGGCGATGAGAATCTATTGCCAATGTGGCATCCATCACCATCTTTACCGGTTTAAGTCCCAATGCCGTATTGACAATAGGAGCCATCTTGGTAGCCATTGTACCTACAAAATCGGTATTTGCCAACATAATGTCACGCAACGCCGGCGACTTTTTACTATATTTGATTCGCGCAGATTGTATGATATCTCCTATTTTTACATTTGATGGACACGCAACCTCACAACGTTTGCAATTAAGACAGTATTTCAAAGCCTCGTCATAAAAAAGAGGTTTCTTCAATCGATAACGTTCTCCATCGGGTCCGGCCTGCTTCGGTCCGGGATAGTCAGGGTTTACTGCCGACATAGGACAGTACACCGTACAGATGGTACACTTAATGCACTGTTCAAAATTATTGGCGCTTATATTACTTTCCTGATAAGTCATCTTTATTGAAATTATTGCTGTTATGAATTTATTATCTTTCCAGCCACATGCAATGCAGTCGTTATTGCTATTCCGCCTCCGGTTCCGTCTTCGATCGGATTTTGTCCTGATAAAACAGAGCCTACGGCATACAAGTTTTCAACAACTTTTCCATTTAACATAGCATGGAAATCGCGATCGGTAGCTACACCAAATTTCATATAGGGCTGAGTCTTGTATAGGTCTTTATCATACCATTCAGTACGTTCACCTTTTACATCAACATCAAGACCTAAAATTGGTTCATACACACGATCGGCACTTGCAATCAATCCATGACTAAAGAAACTACCGGTTGCCAAAACAAAGTTATCAGCCTCCCACTGCATATCTCCATGGTTTATAGTCGACACGCTCTTCAAACGTCCTCCTTCGATGACACCGCCATTAACATTGTCGCCAAGTTGATAAATACCACCAAGAGACTGGAAATAGTTGCGCAATTGTATCTGGGTACGCACACCGGGCACTGAGGCCGGCATTGTCGGAACAAAATATAATGGGACATTCACCATTGCGCGCAACTCATCAACAGGAGCGCTATCAAACAATCCCACAACCGCCGGTAGCAACACTGCATCTACATTGGAAATAGATGCATTTATTTTTTTAGCAAATTGAGACAACGCATCGCCAACCAACACTCGAGCAATATTTGTTGCTCGCATCTCGGTAGAACTACGGCGCAACGCCTCAAGTTGAGGCAAATTTATAGTGTAAAAATCACAATTTACTCCTTTTTTCTTTAACCCATTTGCCAAGAACTTTGGATAAAAATCAAGATAACCTTCCAGATTTACTATTGCAATTTTGCTCCACGGCATTTTTTCACTTGAGTCAAACATCGCATAGTCATCAAGAGTCATCCAAGCCGGCTTGAACATGCCTATCGGCGTCAAACGGAAATGATTTTTGCCGGCCTCTCCATTTAGTTTGATTCCGGCACCGGCCAACAACTCCGACCCTTTACGAGCTAAATCTAACACTGTATCCTTACCCATCTTGCCATAAGGATGTGATGCATCAAACTGTTCCAAGCGTGTCACATCATCTACCAACTCAAATGAGCCCGAAGAAAAATGTAATGCACTTTGTCCGGCCGAAATGATTGCCACACTACGTCCTTTACCGGCAAGTGATATGCCGCACAATAAGCCGCTAAGACCGCCTCCAATTATTAATGTTTCGCACTTCATTTCGCTTGATTTTCTAATTTGTTATTTTCTGCCACTTGATTTAAGCCACACACACCATTATACAGCCATGAAGTAAACTGGATTTCCACCAATGTTTCTCCCCATGCGATAGGATACATGCCCTTCCAACGTTCATTCAAGAAAGAAGACAAATCATCAAGTGTTCGATCGGCACAAGCATTGGCCTTATCCAACAATCCGGCTGCACGACAGGCACACAACTCACCTTGGCATGTACCCATACCCATGCGCGTACGTCGGCGCAAGTTTATCAAGTTGTGCACGTGCAACTGTTCTATGGCATAATCCACCTCTCCGACCGAGACTTGTTCACATTCACACACAAGCGCATCATCGCTACTTCCCGAAGATGGAATGTTGCGACTCATCGTACCATGACGTCCTTCAGCAGCTTTCTGCTCGGTACTAAGTTCAATGATATGAGATTTTTGCTTAACAGGTTTTGAATGGATATTATCTTCCGAGCCGGGCAATGGTCGTTGTGCGGTTTCACACTTCACATCACGTCCAAGTTTCTTACAAGCCAAGTCGGTTGCCCACTCTGCCATTAATCGATAAGTCATCAGTTTACCACCGGTAATAGTTATAAAGCCCTCTAGACCGTCACGGGTTGCATGGTCTAAACAAACTATTCCTCGGCTAATACTTCGACCTGAGGCATCTCCATCGGCTACGACCAACGGACGCACACCGGCATATGCTCTCAATATACGCGTATAAGCCAATGCAGGCGACAACTTTTCCCCTTCACGCATCAACACGTCAACTTCCTCCGGAGTCACTTCCATATTGTCAATTTGATCATACGGAATGCGACTCGATGTTGTTCCGATAAGAGAAATTGTATCTCCCGGCACTAAAATATCGGCATCTGACGGTTTACGGCATCGGTTTATCACCATATTATTAACGCGATGACCAAATATAATCAATGCACCCTTCGCCGGGAACATATTTATGGTCACTCCGGCCATTTCTGCGATATGATGTCCCCAAATACCTCCGGCATTTATTATAATATCGGCCTCATATGATGTAATCTCACCTGTTCTCGAATGCCGTAGCTTGACTCCCGCTATGCGATTTTGCGTTTTGATAAAACCGACAACTTCATTATAGGTCAGCACATCGGCTCCATGTATTTGAGCATCAACGACATTTGCGGTAGCCAATCGGAACGGGTCAACTGCGCCATCTGGCACAGTCACAGCTCCGATTATATCCTTATTCACAGCCGGTTCCAAACGTCTTGCTTCTGCAGGATCTATTACTTCTGCATTAATTCCGGCTTTACGACATGATTCTACAAATGTCGATTGATACGACAAATCATCTTCTGGCAGCGTTATAAACAACCCACCGGTCTCTTCAACACAATGACGAGCGATACGACGCAAAATCATATTTTCGGAAATACATTCCGATGCTGATTCTTGGTCGGTAACAGCATAACGTGCTCCACTGTGTAGAAGACCATGATTACGCCCTGTTGCTCCTGCAGTAAAATCAAGTCGTTCGACCAGCAACGTCTTCAAACCTCGTATAGCACAATCACGAGCGGTGCCGGTGCCTGTAGCTCCACCACCAATCACTATAACATCATAATGTTTGTTTCCGTTGTTTACCATGACTTCATTTTATTCTAAATATTCCGAAATGAAACCAAGACTTTAGACCGCACATAATCAAGTGAACGAATCGCAACCTATAAAGTTTCGTTTCGCAACAAAAGTAGTTACATTATTTTTATTTACAAAATATTTTAGTAACATTTTTTATCATATAATCATTTTTATCCACAACTATCAGCTAATCAACAAGATTTCTTCAGATTAAGCACTACTAAAACACATAAATAGACACAACCGGCTTACACTTTTAATGCGTAAGCCGATTGCATATTTTTTATATCAACTATCCGATATTGAATCAATCTTTACACATGCCGTCTATGTGAAGATCATGACCCATTCGTTCTTTTTTAGTCTGCATATACTTATAATTATACTCATTAGCAACAACCTCGATAGGAACATTTTCCACGACTTCAAGGCCATAAGCTTCAAGACCGACTCTTTTTATCGGATTATTAGTCATCAGACGCATTTTTGCGACACCTATATTACGCAGGATTTGCGCTCCGACACCATAATCTCGCTCATCAGCCTTATGTCCCAAATGAATATTAGCATCAACTGTATCCATTCCTCCTTCTTGCAACTTATAAGCTCTGATTTTATCCATCAATCCGATACCTCGCCCTTCTTGACTTAGATATACCACAGCGCCAACACCCTCTGCCTCTATCATCTGCAATGCTTTATGCAACTGCTGCCCGCAATCACAACGCAAAGAGCCAAATATGTCTCCTGTTGCACACGACGAATGGACTCTTACCAATGCCGGCACCTCCGGTCGTATATCACCCTTTATGATTGCGATATGCTCTAATCCGTTGCTTTTTTGTTTGAAAGGGATTAAACGGAAATGTCCATATTGGGTAGGCATGTCAACTTCTTCCCCTTTTTCGACGAGCGACTCCAACTTATATCTATATGCTATCAAATCTCTGATTGACACCAACTTAAAGCCCCACTCATCGGCTCGGCGACGAAGTTCCGGCAACCGCGCCATTGAGCCATCATCACTCATTATTTCCATTAAAGCAGCAGCCGGTTGTAATCCTGCCAAACGCGCCAAATCCACTCCGGCTTCCGTATGCCCCGAACGCCTCAACACTCCATTATCTTGAGCATATAGCGGACATATATGCCCCGGTCGGCCAAAAGTGTCGGGCGTTGACGTCGGGTCGGCCAATGCTCTGATTGTCGCACACCGGTCATTAATAGACACACCTGTCGAGCAACCCTCCAATTTATCAACAGTTACCGTAAACGGAGTTCCCAACACCGACGTATTATATTCCACTTGGTGAGGCAGTTCTAACTGCTTGGCTCGAGACATAGTGATTGGCACACACAACACACCTCGTGCGTTCTTAAGCATAAAATTCACCTGTTCAGGCGTTATTTTTTCAGCAGCAATAATAAGATCCCCCTCATTTTCCCTATCTTCATCATCAACAACGATAACGAAACGGCCATCACGAAAATCTTTTATCGCATCCTCTATCGAGTCAAGTTTAATTGTAGGTTGCATATCTATCATTACTCTTTATTCGACATTTCCGACGATGATTGTTGCATCAATACAAGCAATTCACCACCTACGGTTATTATATGTTTTATTTCCTCTTTTAATTTCGACTGACTTTTCACTCCGATTATATACCCGGCAATTCCGATTGGAAATAACATGGCACAGCACCATCCAATCCACCTATAAGAGGAGGGATGATAAAACCACAAGCTACGCAGTATTGGAAAATCCATCAACTTCAAAATCACCATTCGATCGTGTGAATTACTAAAATATTCAACAGTGGCTTCAAGCTGAGCTCGCAACCCATTCAGTTCGCCACAATCATATCCTTCAGTCCAATATGACAGATAGCTTTGCCGGGAAGCATATCGTCGCACAAACTCCCCACTTCGTGATATCAGTGCTTCAATCATGGTTACACCGGTTTTTAATTCCACTTCATCCATTACAACCTCTTTAACTTCCAGATGACGAATCCCTGCACGACCAAAAAGTTTGCGGAAGAAATTGACATAAGCATCACGATTAAACACCGCAGAGTCATTAACAGCTTTATACGTAAAGAATATACCTAACGGCAATAACACAAATGTTGACAACCATATTCCTTCCCACACTTCAAGACGGCCATCTCGCGCCATCTTATATCCGGTATTATCGACAATCCAATAAAATATGAATAAAAACACCGAGATGACCAATGGTGTCCCCAGCCCCCCTTTGCGTATAATAGCGCCAAGCGGTGCTCCAATAAAGAAAAACACCAAACAAGCCATCGACAAAGTAAATTTTTTCATCAATTCTATGCCGTGTCGACGTATTGTCCTACGGTCATCTTGCATAGACATCGATTTAAACTCATAATCTTGCTTTGCTCGATTGGCCTTTGCCAATGCCTGAGTAAGGTAGGAACGTGCAAATGATGGATTGATCCCTCTAAATACAGAGTCTACATCAATTGGCTCTTTCAATACAACTTGCGGTTGAGTTATCTTTACAAGTTTACCATCAAGATGCGTATGTTTGTAATATGGCAATCCAAAATAGGGAATTTCTTTCAGATTTTGCGCGTAAAGTGCTCCTATACTGTCAACCCTCTGATTTACCGAATCTATCGTTGCTTGCAATTCTTTAATATTCTTACCGACATATTGATTTCGCATACCACTTTCATCCATGCGGTTGAAATTGGCATCAAACTTTACAAGCACTTCTTTGTCTGCAAATTCTTCTCTGCGATATGGAACATTAGTCGATGACATTGCCTGTTCTCGCAAATTCTCAAACTGTTCACCGTTCCACAATTTCAAAAACAAATGGGTCTTATCATCTGTAATACTCAACTTTCCGGAATCGGCAAGTATTATTGTAGCATTTTCCGAGCCTTTACTAACATCATAAATAATCATGTTGTATAGCACTCCGGTGTCACGATTTTTTGTTTCTACAAATAAGTTGAACCCGGGTATTTGGTCATAAAACACACCTTCAGGGATTTCTACTTCAGGAGACTTCTGCTTGATTGAATAAAGCAATGTGTACATCTTGGCTTGTGCAACGGGCAACACATTATTTTGAAAGAAGAACGCCCCAATGGCAACAAATGCCATTAACACAATCAACGGCCTCATGGTTTTCAACAAAGACACTCCCGAAGCCTTCATAGCCGTCAGTTCAAACCGTTCGCCGAGATTGCCAAATGTCATCAACGAAGCCAACAAAACAGACAACGGCAATGCCAATGGCACAAATGTCAATGCCGCATAAAAAAACAATTCGGCAATAACCACCACCTCAAGCCCCTTGCCAACAAATTCGTCGACAAATCGCCATAAGAACTGCATCAATACGATGAAGAGACATATAAAGAAAGTCATGACAAACAGAGGCAAAAAACTCTGTAACATGAATGTATATAGTCTCTTGATTTTTAACATGTGCAGCAATTGGATTTAGGGTCACAAAGTTACAACATATCACCCCATTTTCAAAACTTATAGTGTTATAAAACGTGATTTCACACGTCTACGGTCATTTCCGCTAAACCGCTAAGCTATGTCATTTCCCCCGAAATTCTCTCGGTGACATACCGGTTATATGCTTAAAATATTTTCCAAAAAATGATTGATTAGCAAAATTTAGGCGAGCACTTATTTCCTGTATGGTCATACCCGTGTTGCGTAACAACATCTTTGCATCAAGAATCACGTATGAATCAATCCATTCTCCTGCAGTGCGCCCACTTGCGCCTTTTATGACAGACGACAAATGTTTAGGACTCACGTTTAACTTATCAGCATAAAATGCTACCGAGCGTTCTTGCCGATATAAGTTCTCCACTAAATCGATAAACCTCATAAACAAGTCCTCTTTTCGTTTCATCGACATACCAGACGACTCTTTCAAATGAGATGTATATATCTTGATTGTAGCATAAAACAACGATTCTAAAAGAGCATCAACAAGCTGCTTTTTATATGGATGCTCCTCAGCATGCATGTTTCGACGCAAAATATTGCGTAACTCAACCTGCTCTATAACCTCTGATGCAGAAAGCTGCAACACCGGATTTTTCATAAAATGGACTATCGTGGGTAGAAAACGCGACAACGACGGTATCGTATCTCCAAATGCGGAACTTGACACGACTATACAATGTCCCTTAAAATCGGGCGAAGCCTTAAAACTATTAATTAAATGCCCCGGCTTTAATACCATCAGCGACCGAGCACGCAACTCACGGTGCTCCAAATCGACCATTATAGACAACTCACCCTGCTCGCACAAAATAGACAGCACAAAATCAATCTTCGCCGGCAAAATCAGCCCACTCAGATGCTTTACATTTTCAAAAATAGCTATATTATCAATATATTCCGACACGATTACCGTACGAGGCAGGCTGTCGATAGTCATAATGCCCATAATACAACTTTGTCAAATAATTCATCAGGTAAATTCTGCACAAATATAAGAATTTCCGACCATTTTAAAGCCATTATCTCCGACAAATAAAATTCCAAAAAAACTTAATGCTCAACTCTTTTCACAAAAAAGAATTGGGTTTCAAATAAAATGTGTATTTTTACAAAAAACATTATCACGCAACAATGTACCGCATACTGAAACTCATATTACCATTGATGGTGTTGGCCATAGGAGTATCAACCAATGCTCAAGCGATACACATCAGCGACAATGATGTAGAAGAAATGCTTGATAATCTAGACAAGGTATTAAAAAATCGCGATGCATATATTGCGACACGTCAAAATCGAATCGACTCGCTCACAAGCAGTGCCAACTCGCCCAACATATCACCTCGACAACGACTTGACGCCTTGATGTACCTTGCCGATGAATACACCGGATATGCCACAGATTCCGCCCTATCCAATTACGAACGCGGATATAACCTTGCAATCAAACTTGGCGATGACATCATGGCTAAACGGTTTCGATTGAAATCATCGGTCAACTTGCCGTTGATTGGTTTTATTCAAGATGCCGTATCTCTATATGAAAAAACTTTAGGCGACAATCCTCCTGAAGAATTAAAAGAGACCGCCTACGAATCAGGACGACAGATGTATAGCTACGTAGCATCTTTCTACGCCAACTATCCTGAAGTGAGTCGGATATGGAATGACAAAGCACTCGATCTTCAACAAAAGTTGCTTGAAGTCATCCCAAGCGACTCCCCCACTTACAAGTTGAATCAAGGCGAATATTATTTCTTAATTGGGAAATACTCCGAGGCTAAAGCCTCATTGCAAGCATTACTTGATTCTATTCCTGACGACTCCAATCTTGCCGCTCGAGCCAACCACATAATGAGTCAAATAGCAAAAAAGCGAGATGACGATAACGCTTATACATTTTACCTAATCAAATCGGCAATATCCGATTTAAAATCAGCAACACGCGAAGTTCTTTCTCTTCAAGAACTTGGTATACAACTCTATGAACAAGGCGATATAAACCGAGGGTATAACTACTTGACAATCGCATTGGCCAATGCCGTTAAGTGCAATGCTTCCATGCGCATGCTACAAACCTCAATAGCACTTCCGGTAATAGAACAAGCCCACAAGTCTGAAATCGAGCATAGTCGCAAACGATTGTATGCTTTATTAATCGGTTTAGTCGTATTATTGTTTATACTTGCCGGGACCATGATCGCATTAAGACATGAGATGAAACGCATGCGTTTGTTGCAACTGCACCTTAAAACAGCCAACCGCGTCAAGGAAATGTATTTAAGCCAATTTCTCAACCTATGCTCTGTCTACATGGACAAGCTCAACCAATTCTGCAAAATGTCTGAACGCAAGATTTCAACAGGACACACCGACGAATTATATAAAATGGTAAAATCTGGTCGTTTTGCAGAAGAACACAGCAAAGAATTCTACACAACCTTTGACAGTGCATTTCTTCACATATATCCCAATTTTATCGATGGGGTAAATTCTCTATTACGACCCGAGGAGGTTATATTGCCAAAAGATGGAGAGTTGCTCAACACCGACCTTCGGATTCTTGCATTTATGCGCCTTGGCGTAGAAGAAAGTACTCGCATAGCACAAGTACTTAACTACTCAGTATACACAATCTACACTTACCGAAATCGACTTAAGAACAAAGCCATCAATCGTAATACTTTTGAAGCCGACATAATGAAAATAGACTCGGTTTCCTAATCTTCATAAAAGATTTCAGCTAATAACACGCTATATTAAAGACGCCCAACTCCTATATAGAGTCGGGCGTCTTCATTGATATAAATATTTTTAGAACATTTTCTCCGGATAGACACCGGTTGCATGCAGTTCTGCAAACTTAGCCACCACTCCGGGGCGGTCAGCCGCATAGGTAACGCCAAACCACTTAGAGTCGGTATCAAGCACTTTCACTGTAGCCTCTCCTGAATTAATCAAAGCATCAATCACCAATGGGATGAAAAACTCTGCCTTAGGAGTGTTGATGTCACGTTTGAGGAAGTTTACAAATTCTCTCTCGCTATACTCAAAGTAGTCGGGAGTAAAGCCCCAAAGATTCATCGACACGGGAGTTTCGGGAGTCAAAGTCTGTTCAACACCATTTTCGTCAGTAAACACAATTTCGTGTTTATCATTGTAGCTTATAGCAGTACGCTCAACAACGGATGTCAATAGTCCATCTTTGTTTTCGCACACGCCACGAGCAACAGAACCATTCTCTGTCATCGTGTTTCCCACACGAAATCCCACCATGCAATAATCGCCCTTGCGGTCGCGTGGACGAGAAAGTTCCTTTGCAATCACTTCAAAAGCATCACGGCCATAAAAATCATCAGCATTTATAACTGCAAATGGTTCTTTGATTGCATCTTTACCCATCAGCACGGCATGATTGGTTCCCCATGGCTTTGAGCGGTCGGCAGGACAAACAAATCCTTCAGGAAGAGCATCGGTTGATTGGAATACTACCTCAACCGGCACATGTCCTTCATATTTAGATAAAATCTTCTCACGAAAATCCTGCTCAAAATCATGACGGATTACAAAAACGACCTTTCCAAAGCCCGACTGAATAGCATCATAGATTGAATAGTCCATAATGGTTTCACCATGAGGGCCGAGTGGGTCAAGTTGCTTGAGGCCGCCGTAACGACTACCCATACCGGCAGCAAGCACAAATAGAGTTGGTTTCATATAAAAGTTATTATTTTAGAGTTATTATTTAGCCTTAAAACGGAACACAATTACTTGTTTATATTCATCACCTATGCCAAGCAATTGAGATGGGAAGTTACCATGATTGGGAGCATCAGGCATTCCTTGACATTCGATTGCCACTCCATCATAATCGTTGTAGCTACGTCCGCATTTTGCTTCCGGGCTGCCGGCCAACCAATTACCGGTATATACCTGCACAGCCGGTTGAGTAGTTTCGACTTCAAGCACACGTCCGCTCTTTGGAGAAGTCAACACTGCGGCAAGAGCCAATTCATGCTTGTTCCAATTATCTATTACCCAACAGTTATCATAACCCTTGCCATAGTTCAACGCAGGGAAATCCTGCTTGATGTCTTGACCTATAACCTTTGGCGAAGTAAAATCCATCGGAGTGCCTGCGACCTCTGCCATTTCTCCGGTCGGTATGAGCGAATCGGTTGTTGGCAAATACTTTGAAGCATTGAGTTTTAATATATGCTCCAAGCAAGAGCCGCTTCCTTCTCCATCAAGATTAAAATAAGCATGATTGGTCAGATTCACTATCGTTTTCTTGTCAGAAGTTGCCCGCAATTCTATTTTAAGTTCATTATTGTCACTCCAAGCATAAACGACTTCTGCTACCAAGTTTCCGGGATAGCCTTCTTCTCCATCTTTTGCTTTATAGGTAAACTTCACTTGATCACCTGAGGATTCAGCTTCCCATATTTGATTCATAAATCCCTCAGGACCTCCATGAAGGGCATTAGGACCATTATTTATAGCCAATTGGTAGTCAACACCATCTATATTAAACTTTCCACAAGCAATGCGATTGGCATAACGGCCGGGGGTCTTTCCACAACATGGGCCGTCACCGATATAATCGGCCGGATTTTTATATCCAAGCGCCACATCTGCCAAATTACCCAACGCGTCAGGAACAATAACACTTACAATACCTGCTCCAAGGCTCGACAACACCACCGAAGCTCCGGCAGCGTTGGTTAATGTAAATAGTGTTATGTCACCCTTAGGCGACATAACACTTGTAGATTGAATCTTCATATCTTGATGATTGAATGATTATTCACACTTGCGAGCTCCGTCAGAAACTATTACATCATAAATCTGAGGTTCATGACCATACTTTTCACAGAATTTCTGCTTAGCAGTAGCAATAAAGTTATCATAGAGGTCATCCTTTACAAGGTTGATTGTGCAACCACCAAAACCGCCTCCCATGATACGCGAACCGGCAACACCACATTCTTTGGCTATATCATTGAGATAATCAAGCTCGACACAACTCACTTCATAGAGTTTAGACATGCCTTCATGTGTCTTATACATGCGATCGCCCACAGTAGCATAGTCACCTCTCTGTAGAGCATCACACACGTCAAGCACACGTTGCTTTTCCTCAATCACATACTTTGCACGATTATAATCTTCTTCAGTAACTTTATCTTTTGCGGCATCGAGATCTTCCATAGAAGCATCACGCAATGTCTCAACTCCAAGAGTTTTAGCCACACGTTCGCACGATTCGCGACGTTTGTTATATGGAGAGTCAACCAATTCGTGCTTAACTTTAGAGTCTACAAGCACAAGTTTATATCCATCAAGCTTGAATGGGAAATATTCAAACTCAAGTGAACGGCAGTCAAGACGCATCAAGTGGTCTTTCTTGCCAAACACTGAAGCAAATTGGTCCATGATACCACAATTTACACCACAATAGTTATGTTCTGTAGATTGGCCAATTTTAGCAAGTTCAAACTTATCAATCTTGTTGTCATTGAACATGTCGTTGAGAGCATAGGCAAAGCAGCTTTCAAGAGCAGCAGACGAAGATAGTCCGGCACCAAGAGGTACATTTCCGGCAAATACGGCATCAAAACCTTTTACCACCCCACCACGCTTGATTGTCTCACGGCATACACCAAAGATATAGCGTGCCCACTGTTGTGCAGGTGCGTCTTCTTCATTTAGGCCAAACTCGGCATACTCGTTGATATCTATTGAGAATACACGAACTTTATCAGTGCCGTTTTCTTTGATTTTTGCCATTATCACCTTGTCAATAGCTCCGGGGAACACGAACCCGCCGTTATAGTCAGTGTGTTCTCCAATCAAATTGATACGACCGGCTGAAGCATATAGAGTTCCGCCTTCACCAAAACGTTCGCAAAATTGTTGTTGAATTTTTTCTTTCATGTCTATTTAAGATTATTATTGTGAGTTAAGAATTAGTTTGTGTAGCAAATTTAAGCAATAATTCTAATAACCCAATAGATATTTCAGTCAAATTCTACTTCATTTCTCTCATTTTACGTCAATTTCCACATATGCAGGCTTTAGACCCTTAGCCTTAACACCAAATTTCAACTTTCCGGGGACTTCATCTGCTCGTATTATTGCGGTTGCAGCACCACTAAAGAGCTTCATCTCCGGATTATGAAATGGCATCAAACATGTTGGATCGCCATTGGCCGTAGCAACAAATTCGCCGGCGCCACTAACTTCATATTTAACCAAACGGCTATCTGTCGGCACTGGATTTCCATCCTTGTCTACCACCGAAATTGTAACATAAACCAATTCGTCTCCATTGGCAGCTACAGATGTCCTATTTGGAGTAGCCACCAATCGATGAGCCTTACCGGAAGTACATATTGACTTTTCAGCCACTCTATTTCCATTTGCATCGTAGGCAACCACTTTAACCTCACCCGGCTGATACACCGTTTCATTCCACATCAAACGATATCGAGTCAGGTAGGTCGAATCGCTCTTCTCCCTTATTCCTTGACTTTTGCCATTTATAAATAACTCAGCCTTGGGATAGTTGGTATATACAAACACCGGTGTTATCTGGCCTTCTCTACCCTTCCAGTTCCAATGAGGCAGTATATGCAAAGTTTCCGCTTTTTTGTTCCACACCGACCGATAGAGATAATACCTATCTTTGGGCAAAGATGCAAGATCAATTATACCAAACACCGAACTATGGTTGGGCCATGCATCAGTGTCATAAGGGCTTGGTTCTCCAAGATAATCAAATCCGGTCCATACAAATTGACCTATCAGATAATCCAGATCTTCATCCATAGCAAAGTCTATATCTGGAATATTTGACCAAGAACAATGCTCTACATCGTAACTTGACGACTGATGGTCAGTGTGTTTTATATCTCCTCCGCTCTCCACAGGGAAATGATATACTCCGCGAGATGAGACTGTCGACGCCGACTCCGTACACAACATCAACTTTTGAGGGAGTTTGTCATAAGCCTTTTTATAATACTGAGGCTTATAATTAAATCCGGGGATGTCAAGAGCCGCAGCAAAGCCATTATCAAGGATGGATCCGATTTGGTCCATGCCGCATGTTACCGGGCGTGTAGGGTCAAGACGATGCACAATATCCTGAAGCATAGTCAATTCGCTAAGTCCATCAGGTCCCCATTGACTCGGGACTTCATTACCAATTGACCACATAACAACCGACGGGCTATTGCGATATTGTACTATCATATTGGTCATGTCGCGCTCTGCCCATTGGTTGAATATTGCTCCGTAACCATTGGGAGATTTAGGGCGAAAACCCCAATCATCAAATGGCTCAATCATAGTCATGAATCCCATCTCGTCACACAACTCGATAAGTTCGGGAGCCGGCATATTGTGGGATGTGCGTATTGCGTTAACACCCATATCCTTTAATAACGTCAATTGATGACGCAAAGCCGAACGATTGACTGCCGCTCCGAGAGGGCCCAAATCATGGTGGTTGTTGACTCCTTGAAACTTTGTTAACTTGCCATTCAAGAAAAAGCCTTTATCGGCAACATACTCAATAGTGCGGATACCAAAACGCGTACTATAACAATCAACCTCATGACCATCGACCATCAAACGTGTCAACACCTTATAGAGATAAGGATTCTCCGGCGACCACAATATCGGTTTTTCCACGATAAGACTTTGCCGATGAACTTGACCATGGCTTGCATATATAGTAGTGTCACGAGCTACGACATTGTCTGTTGCATCCAAAATGTCAGTCGTCACTGTCACCCATTGGCCTTTATCAGCCCCTTCTATCGAAGTTTTAATCTCAACAGCAGCATATTCATCTGTCACCTTAGGCGTAGTTACATAAGTACCCCACACTCCTACATGCACGCGAGCAGTTTCTATTAAATGCACATTTCTATATATGCCTGCTCCGGGATACCAACGAGATGCCTTTTCGAAATTCTCGAGATTGACTTGCAAATCATTTATACCGGGGCGCACCACCCCATCAAGATTGATATAAAACGAATTGTAACCATAAGGCCAATAAGCGACCTCTCTTCCATTTACCTTGACACGAGCATTGCTCATTGCGCCATCAAAAACAAGCGTTACCGAACGCCATGCAGTATCTGCAATTTCAAATTGTGTCCGATACTCACCTTTTCCGATAAATGGCAATCCTCCGGTGCGACCGGTTTTAATAGTTTCTTCAGTTTCATTGTTTTGCTTTACAGCCACGACCTGTAAGTCATTAGCCCTATCAAATGGCCCATATACAGCCCAGTCGTGGGGCACTGTTACTTCCTGCCATTGAGTGTCAGCACTGCCTTCACCTTTTGTAAATAGCCATCCTTGTTTCAACAATGATTCTTGGCGCTGTGCAGATAGCGTAGCAGGAGCTACCGCACAAAGTGCCAGTAGCCCTGCCAATATCCATTTATTATTATTCATACTTTATAGCGAATGAGATTAATCAATTTTTGAAACAATCCAAAGCCTTGGTTGGAGCGCCATCAACAAAACAGCCTTTATCATATCCGCCATTATATCCGCTGGGGGCTTGTGGCTCCCAGTAGAATATTCCTTCCACGACACCACTTGCCTCACAACTCGACTTTAGCTTGGTCAACATTTTATCAGCCTTATCAGCTTCATTATAAGCCATGCCGACTTCACATATCATTACAGGTTTGCCATAAGTAGTATTTACCGTGGCTATATTTGACATTATATTATCAACTGCTGTTTCCCATGCCGACGGATCGGGATATAGCGACATCCCAATCATGTCATATTTCCCGCCACACGCTTTCAATGTGCCAAACACTCGTGTATAAATACCCAAGTTATCACCTGAGTCAAGGTGTACGATAACTTTTGCATTAGGGAAAATAGCCTTGACCGCATCATAACCGGTGTTTACCAAGACGGTAAAGTCGTTGGGATTGTCTATTGAACCAAGTGGATATAACATACCGCCACGGGTTTCATTCCCAATTTGTACCCATTCCGGCTCAATATCAAATGTTTTCAACCGAGTCAACATGTCAGTAACATGGTCAGACACAGCTGTCTTCAGCTGATCAATATTGTAATCCGCCCATGCTGCAGGAGTTATTTGATTTGCAGGGTCGGCCCATGTATCGCTGAAATGGAAATCTATCATCAACCTCAGCCCAAGAGCATTGGCACGACGAGCCTTAATCAACACGTCGTTAACATCATTCCATCCTTCTACCGGATTAACCCATACTCGCAGACGTATTGCATTTACGCCACATTCATCACGTAGCAACTGCATGCACTCAGTCTCTACACGGTCGGCAGTATAAAACTTTTCTCCCTCCATTTCCATTTGGGTCAGCCAACTCACGTCAGCACCTTTGGCAAACGCTGTTCTATCAATTTCTATAGCAGTTTCCTCTATAGGCGGATTTGTTATAGGGCTGTCTTGAGTACAAGCCACAAATACTCCACATGTGGCAAATGCAATTGCGGCAATTATATTATTTTTACTTTTCATCGTTTTATAAGTTTAATTTGCAGTATAAGAATATGTTCCTTTGCAAAGGTCGACAGTTAACACATAGTTTCCATTGGCAAGTTCATTGTCTCCGTCAAACCCATCTTGATACATTCTCAATGTTCCGGAGCCTCCACCAAAGAACAAATCCCAGCTCTCGTTAATCAAAATTTTAACACCCCACGGAGTTTCTGCCGATTTAACCACATTGGCAGTATAAACACCCGGAGTTTCGGTAGCAGTCATGGGAGTAACCGACCAATCATCATTCAGTCCGGTATAAGAAACACTTTCGATTAACGTAAGCTTATAAGTCAAAGCTGAAAGCGACACATCCAACGTATAAAGTCCAGGCTCAGGAGCAGCGATATTGGTTGAACCACCGACTTCAAGAGAGCCTTCATAAGCATTTCCTCCTTCAAGCATACCGATACTGCTTGACCAATCTTCCGATTCTTTATAGAACATATAACCCCAATTAGAGTTTATATTACAAACTCCTCCATAATTAAGATTATCTTCATTATAAAGAATCAAATAATTATCAAATGTCCAACTTCCGCTGATGCCATCATCAATACCCGAGATGTAAAGATATTCGTTAACGGTCTCAACAGGAGCCATGCCACCGGCCTCAGCAACAATAGTCCATTGGCGAGGATTATTGAGGTCTATTGTGATTGTTGTTTCTCCGGCGCTGGCAACATCTATAGTTATTGAAGATGCATCAGAGCCAAATGACAAAGCATCACAATTTCCGCCAAATGCTACAGGAGTATCAACTGCAGCGGCATCGTCAGTAGCAGTCAATACGTTATACTGCTTGCCAGTTCCACCTATCTCTACAGTGTAAACACCGGCACTTGGTGCATCAAATGTTATAGACCACTTATTAGCTTTGCGATCATAAGTCATTTCGCCCTCTAAGTCTCCACTGACTGTCAATGACGGGATGTATAATGCGCTCCACTCTGCAGCCTCAGTATCAACTACCGTATAGTAACAGCCTGATAATCCGGGATACCAAAAATTCCATTTATCATCGGCTGAGGACAGATAGAAAGGAAATCCATCAACACCCAAGTTGCCCCATATAATGCCATCGCCTTCTTGCAAATACCAATTTTCCCAAGCTCCGGCTCCAACAAATCCATAGTATTTTCCATCGCTGTTGGGACTATAAAGAGTCTTGCCTGTATCTTCCATTGACGATGTCAATATATATCCGACAGTCATGTCTAGTACATAAGGTGTTACATTCACCACCAATACATTGCTGTACTGAGGAGCTATATTTTTACCTAATTCACCCTTTATGCGAATATACACCGGAGCTTTTACGCCACCTTCCAATCCAGCACGGCCTAAAATATTATTAAGTTCGCCCACTGTAAATTGTTTCTGATACACACCTGCGTCCATCAGGAAATCTACAGTTGTCATAAAATCTTCATTTGCAGAAAATTGTATTGTATTTGAGATTGAATTATTAGGAGCAGCTACCAATGGGTCGCTTATCGAGATTTTGCCATTGTCGTTCCAATAGAGCGTCATGGCCAAAGCATCGATATAATCATAATCGAGTACAATATCAGACTGCGTACCATCCAACACAAGTGCGCCACCGCCATTGGTCGTCAAGAAGTCTCCGTCCTTGTCACAAGATGTCATCGCTGTAGCCAACAAAGCCACAATAGCGACTGATATATGTTGAAACTTATTCATTTTGATAACAACATTAATAATTAGTAATTTGCATTTTTCAGATTAGTATTGGCTGTCAATTCACTTGCCGGAATAGGATAGATATTGTACTTGCTATCAACAGCTCTTCCGTCGACAACTCCACCCTTCCATTGATAAATATAATCACCCGACGTAAAATAGCCATAGCGTATCAAGTCAGTACGACGAGTAGCTTCGTATAATAATTCGCGAGCACGCTCATCGAGTATAAAATCGAGTGACAGCTGAGCATCTGTGATTCTCCCCGATTCGTCACCATAAGCACGGTCTCGCACATCATTCACAAAACCGAGGGCATCACTGCGTGTGTATCCCTCTCCACCACGCAACACGGCCTCTGCAGCCATCAAATAGACATCGGCAAGACGATACACCGGATAATCAGTGCTGCAACCCACAGCCTGAGTGCTTGAAGCCGCTTCACCTTCATCAGTAAGGTTAGTAAACTTTTCGCTGAAATAGCCTTGTGACTGGTCATCCATGGCTTTATCAAGATACTGTGCCTGACCATCGGTATAGAACATACAACGCGAATCGGTTGAAGATGCAACATCTCCAAACTTTTCGATAAGTTCACCTCTTACACGGAACATGCCCCAACCACTCGACAATCCATACTTAGCGGGATCTTGAGTCGATGTATTTCCACAAGAGCCGCATATTATATATGTAGTAGCACCCCATGACACTGTAGTCGTAGCATCAACTACAAAAGAGAATATAATCTCGTTGGTGCGCTTATGATTGTCGGCATTAAACAACTTGGCATACTCCGGCTCCAAAGAATACTTATTTGCCATGAAAATCTTTTTACAATATTTGATACAATCAGTGTAACGGCTTTCTCCGGTATAAACTTCAGCATTAAGATACATCTTTGCCAACAATGCCCACGCTGCTGCTTGCGATGCACGGCCATACTCATTAGTTTCAGGAAGTGCATGTTCCACATCGTCGACAAGTTCACTTTCTATAAATTGAAAAATCTGCTTGCCATCATAAGCCTCAGGCATATAACCGGTCACAGGAGTATTTTCATCGACAAACGGACCTTGACGGAACAAATCGAGAACAAAATAATAAGTCATTGCACGCAAGAATCGAGCTTCTGCAAGATACTCTTTAATCTCGGCTTGCTCTTCGGCAGTAAACTTTGCGATTTCTCCATCGCCGCAATGACGTATCAATTCATTACATAAAGCAATTGTATAATAACACCGATAGTAGGTGTCAGCAACCCATGGGTCGTTTACATCCCAATTCATAAATGCAATTCCCGACATTTGATTGCCCGAAAGCCATGAATAGGCAATCTCATCCGTCCCTACTTCCTGAAGATTAAAATAAGAGCGCATGAAGTCATATCCATTAATCGACGAGAGGTCAGCATTGCCTCCACCTTGTTCCTGACCGGCTATTACATAACTGGCATATATCTTAGCCAATACCATCTTATAATTGTCAGCCTCAGCATAAACTTTATTGGAATCGGTTTCAATCACAGGATATTGATCGAGGTCATCCGTACATGACCACATAACAGAGGCCAACACTAATGACAATATTAAATATATCTTTTTCATGATTTGTTTCATTTTGTAAGATTAGAAATTAAGTCCGATTGTAAGAGAATAAGTGCGTGGACGTGGATACACCGACGAATCTACGCCGGTTGCCGTTTCCGGATCTACCCCCGTGTAATTGGTAATAGTAAACACATTTTGCACCATTGCCGACACGTTGAGGCTAAACCACTTTGTCACCTTTCCAAAGTCATATCCCAATTGTAGATTGTCCATTTTTACAAACGATGCATTTTCCACATAATGGTCAGACAGCCACTGTCGTGTGCTAAATCCCGTTTCCAAATAACTACTATGTAAATTGTTGAGTTGATAACTATTGTAGCTTACAGTCTCCCATGCGCCGGTGTTCATAGCCATGCCATTATATACATAGTTGCCCAACTGCGCACGCAACGAGGTGCTTAAAGTCCATCGTTTATAGCGTAATGAGGTGCTCAAGCCCAACATCCAATCAGGAGCCGGCGAATGATAGTGATAACGGTCATCTGTTGTAAGTTGTCCATCACCATTCAAGTCGGCATACAATCCTTCAATCGGACGGCCGGTCGACTCATCGTATATCTGTTTATAAACATAAAATGCGTAAGGAGCTTCACCGGTCGAGAATACTTGCACTTGATGACTATCGAGCCAAGGACCGGCTCCGGTATCAGGGCTGTCAGCTCCTGGCACAAGTGTCAGATTGGTGATTTCGCTTGTTTGCCAAGTGGCATTGGCGCTAACAGACCATGTAAAATCTTTTGTTTCAATAGGAGTTGCATTGATTGCAATTTCCACACCACGACTCTTCACATTGCCTACGTTCTGCAACATTTGCTTGTCAAAGTTAATACCGGCAGGCAGAGGAACTGTAGCCAGCAAGTCTTCAGTCTTACGGTCATAAAAATCGACAGAACCGCTGATTCGATTTTGCAAGAATCCAAAGTCGACACCAAAGTTCCATGCTTTAGTTGTTTCCCATTTAAGTTCTGAGTTATAAGCCGATGGGCGGTATGTGTAAATTGGAGTTCCATTGAATTGATATTGCGCTCCATCTTGACTTATTGTATAAACCGGAATATAACTATAATTGGCTATACCGTCTTGTTGACCGGTAACACCATAACTGGCACGCAATTTCAAATCGTTCATGACACCGGTCAAAGGCTCAAAGAATGACTCTCGAGAAGCTCTCCAAGCAAGAGCTACAGAGGGGAATGTACCCCAACGTTTGTCGGCATGGAATCGGGAACTTCCATCACGACGCATCGTTGCAGTCAACAGATAACGGTCGTTGAATGTGTAATTCAAACGTCCATAATATGATAATAATGCATGTCGCTGGTCGGCAGCGGCCGATGTGGATTGTACTTCTCCTGCACAATTAAGTTCAACATAATCAGCATTGGCATATTTCCAAAATTGGTAATCATAACCGGCCGTCACGTCGAGTGTACTCTTTATTTCTTCTATATCTTTATTATAATTGGCATAAAGCGTCAACAATTTATTATTGTTTTCTTGAGGGCCATATACATAGTCACGTCCTCCGGTCGTATAGTAGGAATAGGCTGTTGCCGGAGTGTATACTTTGCCTTCTCCCTTTGAATAATCGTAACCTACGGTTGCATGTAGACGCAAATCGGGCAAATAATGCAATCGATAGTCGACATCAACATTACCAATAAAACGGTAGACATCAGATGTCGATTTATATTGTTCCAACAAGCCTACCGGATTGGCAAGAGCACCGGTCACAGGCACCCCATTAGCATCATATGCTTCAGTATACCCTCCAAACATTTCACTATTGCCTGAATGCACCGGGATAGTCGGATTCATTGCCGCTCCTCCCCAAATTGCACCGGTCTCAGCAAAACGATTTTTGCTATATGTACCTTTGGCATTTACATTTATACGCAATTTATCATCAAAGAAAGATGGTGCAAGATTCAAATTCCCGGTATAACGAGTCGAATTATCTGTACGCAATATACCATCTTGATACATGGCTCCCAATGACACTCTGAAAGGCAACCAATCTGTTGCACGACCCGATATACTGATATTATTGTCTGTACCAAACGCGTTCTGATAAATTTCGTCATTCCAATCAGTTGAAGCATCACCAAGTAATGCAATCTGTCCGGCGGTCCCTCGCGATTCAATCACTTTGACAAACTCGTCACGCGATAGCATATCAGCTGTTTTTGTACGAGTTGCCAAAGAGTTGGTCGTTTGGAAATCAACTTTTATTCTATCACCACCACCCTTCTTTGTGTTTATAATTATTACACCATTTGAAGCACGGCTACCATATATAGCAGTAGATGACGCATCTTTCAAGATTGTCATCGATTCGATGTCATTAGGATTTATAAGACTCAAGAAATTACCACTTCCACTTACAGAGCCTCCAACTTCCATAGGCACGCCATCGAGCACTATAAGAGGATCATTTGAAGCATTTAATGAAGCTCCACCACGCACACGTATCGTACTTCCGGCCGTAGGAGAGCCTCCGGAATTAGTAATCTGCACACCGGCAATTTTACCATTAACCAATTGTTCCGGTGATGAAATCACCCCTTGATTAAAATCTTTTTCGCCAATTGCAGTTACAGACCCGGTGAGGTCATCTTTTTTCTGCGAACCATAACCGATAACAACGACCTCTTCCATTACTTGCGCATTGGGAGTTAACTGAACATTCACATTTCCAGAAGTTATGGCCATTGTCTTTTTCTCATAACCAATATATGAGAATTCTAATGTTTTCACTCCATTAGGCACTTTCAATCTGAAAGTACCATCAAAATCGGTTGATGTACCGGCAGAAGTACCGGTTGCCATAATTGTGACACCTACCATAGGATCTCCAATTTCGTCAACGACTGTACCCGAAACAACTCGGTCATTTTGCGCCACTGCCATTAGAGGTAAAGCCATCGCCAACAGAATTGGCAACACCATCTTGACAAAGCAGCTCAAAGTAGTCACTTGTACTCTTTTCATGTTTTTAGCTTTTCTTGGTTAATTATTAAGTTAATATTTAAGTTTATATAATTCTATTTCAGCCACAATCCGGATATTTCAATCCTAACGGGCGACGTTCCGGCTTTCTGCAGAGCAATCAGTTGTACCGATTCAATATCTATAATACTCAATGGACTTGCGGCATCTGCATCGGGCATAAATTCCCGTTTCAAAAACACCGGATATGGGTCCGGACTCAAAATCGTAGTTGTTAAATACATTTTATCTATGTCTATCGTATGCCGACCCGACTTCACGGGCAATTTCAACTGATAGGTAAAACCATCTCGATTTACTGCAGATATATATAATTCCGACACCCCTTCAACTCGTTCTATATCAACGTTCAACGTACTGCAATGCGCTGCCGAATGGCGGCAGTCAATCAGTGGTGAAACATATTTTTTCAACAAAATACGACGATTGACATCTGATGAAGTGGCGTTTACCGATATTACATTGGTTGATATAGGGCTACGCCATAATGCATTAAGTTCAATACCATTCCAGGCGGTAGGAAGCGTGGAAACTTCCACCCCATCAAGTCCGCGACACGCATCTATGAGTACAATTGGCGATTGAGACGATAAAATTGCCGTATTGTAGTAACTTCCGACTCCATCTCCTTGAAAATCCCAACTAAGTGGAGTTCCTTCCACTCCCTGAGGATATGTCATTGCCTTCCCTTGTGCATATACTACAATATTATAGGCAAAATCCTTATCTCTCATTTGTCGGCCGTCAATTGTTATCTCGTAATCATAATTACCCACTTTGTTCATTCTGTAGAGTATATTATTTTTTCGCCACATCGACACATCCTCGGGATAGACTAATACCGAATCTACATCCACCCCGCTTATGACCGTTGCCTTGATGGTCAAATTACGGCCTTGTTCTATCGCATTGAGTGGCTGATGCACCAACTGTGGAAATTCCACACTCTCCTTTGGCGCTACGTATTCACCAATTTTCTTATTTCCATCTCCATAGTGCATCGCCCCGTTCCATTGCTCAATTTTACTGCCATCAACCGCAAGCAAATAAACTCCGGGGTAAACATTTATTTCACCATCCATTGCTTGGCCTTGACGTTCATGTGTTTGATTTATGCCTTTATAATAAAATGTATCTCCAAGGTCATTTAAATATATCGACATTGGCGTATCCGAATATATTATCTCTCCGACACGCTTTTGCAATGACGGTTTGGCAAATGGATCAGATGTCAAAACCACATCAGGCATGACTTCAAGACGCCACACTCCGTCGGCCAATTTATCAAGAAAATAAGCTCCGGTTCCTTCATATGAAACAATTGGAGAACTACCCCATCCGGCCACTTGTTGCAACGTTTTCTGTGATTTTGGTTCAACGATATTATTGTTGGTATAAAAATATTTACGACCATCATTAAACACGCTCAGATCTTGACGCGCACTAACCATAAAATCTCCAAAAATAGTATCGACAGGATATTTGCCATAATCAGCACCACGGGGTATGCTTCGGGCGGCTTCTGCGGCAATCATCATGCTTAATGCTTTTCGTGGAGTATATGCCAGATTCAAGTAATGGGTTTGATATTCGCTATTGGCCCACGCCATGTCGATTGGATCATAGGAAAACTGTGTAATCCATTGAAACCCTTTTTTACGAAATGTTCGCGCTATTGCCGGAAACAGATAAGAATAAAGATTGTCGGCCGGGTCAAATTCATAAACCAACTTAGCTTTTTTATTAAAATTACGTATTCCCGAAAATGGAATTTCATAATCATCTACATAAGGCAAGAAGTTGCCTTTTCGCGTATAACCGGCAACCAGATTGACCGGATACCACTGATACGTTGTTCCATCCACCTTAGAATCATAATAAGCTTGAACAACTTCCATGTTATGTGACACATTATATAATATAGGCTTATTCCACTCTCCACGCTTAACCGCGCCAACCATACGATTGATATAATCTTTAACTTCTTTTTCCGTTGCTGTGTGACAAGGCTCATTGTTTATTTCAATAGCTATTATGCGGTTGTCTTCGGCATAAGACTTTCCATTATAGGGATTAACATGCCTGACAAGTTGTTCAATATAACGTTCTTGTGCTTTAATTGAGGCCTCGGCAAAATGCATTTCACATTTACCATAATCATACGAATAAGCTCCGGTGTCGATATTGCGCTCGGGATATCCGTTTCCAAAATTAGTTTGCGCCGTAATTACAATTGAAATATCTCGCTCATGCAATTTTGCTATCAGATAATCAAGCAAATCAAGATGTTCATTTTCAACAATATTGCCATCTGCATCAGATATTTCAACATCCCAAATGTGTATGCGATAAGCATTAAAACCCAATCTGGCAAAATGATACACATCCCGGTCTATTGCCACCTTGTGGTCAATACCAAGTGATCCCAAAGCCCTATAAGCATGTGCAAACGGGACTGTATAATTCACTCCATAATATGACACTTCGCTCTTATTGTCATTGCGACGCATCACACCATTCTTGTCGACATAGATATGATAGTCGGCATCAGCGGCAACAATGCCCACCGATGCAACAAAAGCCATGGTAATTAGAATTAATTGTTTTATGGTTAGATTCATTCTGTGTTTTTTGGTCAATGCAAAGGTAAAATCTTCACCCTTACAAGACAAGTACAGATAGGACAAAGCAGGACAAAAATCGGACAAAAACGCTCAATCCGCCAACGTCAAATTTAGAGCATTTCACTGTCTTTCAGCATATTGTCGCGGACTACACCCAAATTGAGATTGAAAACATTTAGAGAAATAAGACGACGAACTAAAACCAACCATATACATCACCTCCGACACCGTAAACTTACCCTGCTCAAGCAGCATGGCGGCTTTGCGCATTCTGAGTTGACGAATATAATCTATCGGCGTAGTGCCTACATATTTCTTAATCAGACGATACAATTGTTTGGAATGCATTCCTGTTGCCTCACACACAAATCCCACATTGAGCCCGGGTTCGGCAATTGCATCCTCGATTACTTGAGTCACTTGAGCAAGAAGTTTCTCTGACAACGACTCTGCTTCTATCGGACGAGCAGATGTCAGCTGCTCAATGCGAATATCGGCACGTATTTTTGCTTTTGTCTCCATCAATTGCCTCACTCGAGCCATCAAAATAGGGGCTTCAAAAGGTTTGGACATGAACACATCGATACCCGCACGAACGCTCTCCGCTTCAGTGGCTCTATCGTCTTTAGCCGTAAGCAAAATTATTGGTATGGATGACAATTTCGGAATCGCTTTGATGCGCCTACACATTTCCAATCCGGTCATTACTGGCATCATCTCATCCGCAATAATCAAGTCGGGGACGACTTTGCCACACACCGCCAGTCCGGCACGACCATCAGCGGCAATAAAACATTTATATCCGGCGCTTAACAATTCTTTAATAAACGATGCAATGGCATGGTTGTCATCTACGATTAGCACTCTTGGTCGACTATCATTTTCATAATCAGCCACTTCCTCATCAGCAATCTCCAACAATCCATCTTTATATGGAATCGACAACGTAAACGTTGTCCCTTCCCCTTCAATGCTATACACATCTATTGACCCTCCGTGCATTTCAACATACTGCTTCACTAAATACAATCCAATGCCGGTGCCTTCATGCATATCGGTTGTGCGCGATGAACGATACATACGCTGGAATATCAACTGTTGCTCTTTTTCCGGAATTCCAACGCCATCGTCGCTTATGTTGATTATCAGCTGAGCATCTACCTTATTAATAGTCAAAGAAATTGTCGCCCCACTTTCAGAATACTTACACGCATTTGACAATAGGTTATTCATAATCGACTCCATTTTCACTACATCAAGGCATGAAACGAGACGCTCGCTTCCGGATGTAAACAAAAACTTTTTATCGGGATGGGCCTCCTTATATGTTTCAAATATTCCACAACAAAATCCGACTACATCCACTTGTGAAAAAATAAGTAATTGCTCAACTTGCGACTCAACACGATCTATCTCAATAGCCCTATGTACAAGAGCATTTAGGTTCATAGCATTTTTGTATACTGCCTCAAGACCATGTTTTATGTCGACATCTGCCACCTCCTCAAGCATTTTGCTTACCGGACCGACTATCATCGACAATGGTGTCTTGAGCTCATGAGATATGCCGGTCAAGAAATCCATACGCGCACGCACATTTTCAAGCGTGCGTTCTCGTTCCATACGTTCGACACGCCTGCGATTACGTTGCTTCACATATTTCACAATCCACAAAAAAGTCAACGCCAAAAGCATCACATACCCCGTCATAGCCCACCACGATTGGTACCATGCAGGACTTATGCGTATGGGCAAATCCTTTCCAGATGCCACATCTCCCGATTGCCTGATAGATAACACATAATTTCCCGGAGTTAATTTGGATAGTTTTATGCGATTTTCACCTTCAGCCAACAACGTCCAAGCCTTGTCGACTCCTTCAAGTTTATATTCATAGTGACGTAGATTGTCAAGAGTATAATCCAATCCGCTAAATTCTATGGTAAGCTCGATCTGCCAATGCATCAATTCAATAGCATCAAGCCACCGTCCACATTTGTCTTCGCTCTCATAATAGTCGCCATTGACCATCACCCCGGTTATATACAAATCTCTTTGTTTCGCAACTACATTATGCGATATCGAGGGATCGACCTTGACCAATTCATCAACACTCCCTAACAAAATTTTTTGTTCTACAGCGTCAAAGTAAATACTCGTATACGCTTTATTGGGCAATGGCAACAATGACAATCGTCCACTCGCAATATCGACTGCCCACAATCCATCAGTTGTCGACACCCACAGTTCGCCACTCACTTGTGCCATCGCAAGCAGACTTGCATGTGGTGAAGCATGAAAACGTACAACTTTGACAACATTTCCTTCCTCATCCAACCTAGCAACGCCACCATTAAACCCACACCATATATTATTGTAACTGTCGCACAATATAGCAAACGGATAAGCTTTAATATAAGGTCGGACATCATAACGTCTCAACGCCATACCATCATAACCAACCTTTATAACTGTACTATCTCTAAACAACAGCACCCATTTATTACCGGCTCTATCTTCCACCATCTGATTGACAAAATCATTTGGAAGACCGCCATTTGACATGTTTAGTTCACCATCAGCTTCATAGAATCCGTTGCTTTCTACAAGCCGGTCGCGCCGAGCAATCAATATACCACCGAGATAACTGCCAACCCACATGCGATGCTCGTCATCCTCAATTATGCTATAAGACCAATTGGCGTTCCGATCATGATGCTTATTTGTAATACGGTAATTAATAAATGTGTCATTAGTAAAATCATACCTATTGACACCTCCGTCGGTAGCAATCCACACATCATCATTACTATCTTCATATATATCTCTCACCCTATTATGAGTCAAGTGATAACGCTTATCGGCAAGCGAAAACCACAACACGTTATCACCATCAACCGGATATTTTATAATCCCATTGGTGCCTCCTATCCACAAGTTGCCTCGCGAATCACGCATAAACTCATATATTTGATTGCCATCACCCCTACCGGTGATATCGCTCAATTGAACTATTTCAAAATAGTCATTGCTTCTCGACACTGAAAAATCACACTCAGTGCCTACCCACATGTTGTTGTCGCGATCTACAGCCACACTCCACACTACATTATCGGCCAACGTCTTAGGCAATCGAGAATCATGGCGATAACGCTCTGCCGTCTGCCCGTTATATACAAACAGTCCATTGTCTGTACCCACCATCAAGTCTCCGTCATGCGTCAAAGCCAACGATTTCACTGAATTTCCATGCAACAAATCAACCTTAGAGACGGCTGAAGTAGACGGATCAAAATGCAACAATTCTCCTTCCGTTCCTATCCATATACATTGACGTGACTCGTCTTCTACAAGCGAATTGACAAACATATTCCTCTCTCCACTCTGCAGTGGCGAGATCATCAACGGGACAAAACGACTTGTCTCCTTATCATATCTACACATCCCGTCATACGTTCCAACATAAATATCTCCATTGCGACTACGCATTAAAGCATACACAGCGTCATGAGGCAATCCGGCATTTACACGTTGCAAATGTCCTTCTGATATATTATACCTATACAATCCGTCAAGTGTCCCTATCCACAATTCATCTCCATCAAGCACCATCGACCGTATCTCAGCAATATAATCGGCTTGCGACGGCTCATAACTTCCGGTCAACAGATTATAAATCAATATACCGTTATTTGAGCCAAGATACAATTTATTTCCAACTTCTATAATACTATATATCTGAGAATTAGTCACTCCGTCTACTTGAAAATGGCTTCGCGTAGTATATCCATCAAAACTATACAATCCGGCATTAGATCCAATCCACATCATTCCTTCGCTATCTTGATGCATCGAATAGACAGTGTTACTATGACCTCCGACACGCACATTCACCCATGGCCGCGCCACCGGCATCTGAGCTGCAATGCTATGGTGTGTATTAGATAAGGCGACCGATAATAAAAAAACTAATATTTTTTTCAATATATTCATCTTGACAAAGATAATTAAATCCGGCCAACACCACAACCTCACGATAAAATAACGATACCGTAGCTTATTTAAAAAAAAAGTAAATTTTATATCAAAACCGCCCATCATGTGAGATGAAAATCTTAATTTTGTACTTAGTAAAAAACTTTATATACTACATATTTTAATTATGGGACTATTTGACAAGCTTACCTCAAAAGCTAAAAAACAACGTCAACGCATCGTGCTCCCTGAAGGCACCGAACCTCGTACCCTCACTGCTGCCGACCGTATTATTTCAGAAGGTATTGCCGACATCATTTTAATCGGCAACCCCGAAGCCATAACTGCTGAAGCTCGCGAACTGAGCTTGACAAATATTTGTAAAGCTCGTTTTGTTGATCCCGCTGATACCGCCATTATAGACAAATACGCTCCTATTTTTTATGAGCTGCGCAAAAATAAAGGCATATCCATGGAAGACGCACGCCTTGCCGTAGCCAATCCCCTTTATTTAGGATGCCTCATGATAAAAAACGGAGATGCCGACGGACAAGTTGCAGGAGCTCTAAACACCACCGGGAATGTACTGCGTGCCGCATTCCAAGTCATAAAAACCAAGCCGGGCATAGATGTTGTGTCGGGAGCATTCATTATGTTACTTCCTGAAAATTCTCCTTTTGGCGACAACGGATTGCTTGTATTTGCCGACTGTGCAGTGCTTCCCGACCCCAATTCCAAAGAACTTGCTCAGATAGCAATCTCAGCATCCGAAACAGCTCGTGACATTGCCGGAGTCGAGCCCCGTATTGCAATGCTCAGCTTTTCGACCAAAGGCAGTGCACGCCACGCCCGTGTAGACAAAGTAATTGAAGCTGTGTCACTTGTGCATCAACAGCGACCCGACCTGCTTATTGACGGAGAGTTACAAGCCGATGCAGCAATCGTGCCCGGAGTAGCCAAGAAAAAAGCGCCGGGAAGTCCTCTTGAAGGTACCGCCAATGTATTGGTGTTCCCATCATTAGAAACCGGCAACATTTCCTACAAGTTGGTACAGCGTCTTGCCGGAGTACAAGCTGTCGGACCAATTCTACAAGGTCTTGCAGCTCCGGTAAACGACTTATCTCGCGGTTGTTTTCCTGAGGACATTTACAAAACAATAATCATAACTTGCAATCAAGCCATTGGACTTGCCAACAACTAACAAGAAGCTTAAATTTATATACGACCATGAACATATTGGTATTAAATTGCGGAAGCAGTTCCGTCAAATACAAACTCATTGACACAACAAGTGATGCTACACTCGCCGAAGGTGGCGTTGAAAAAATCGGTCTTGACGGCTCATTACTCAAATTCAAGTTACCCAATGGCGACAAAATGACCATTGAAGAGCCAATCCCCGACCACCACAAAGCCATACTACTGATACTCAACACATTGACGAGCACAGAGTACGGCTGCATCAAATCATTCGATGAAATCGATGCAGTAGGACATCGCGTTGTGCATGGCGGAGAGAAATTCAACAAGAGTGTTCTCATCAACGACGATGTTATCACCATGATAAAAGAGTGCTACGACATTGCTCCGTTACACAATCCGGTCAACATGGCCGGCATCGAAGCCATCAGCGCTATAATGCCTAATGTACCACAAGTAGGAGTGTTTGATACGGCATTCCATCAAAGCATGCCAGCCAAAGCCTACATGTATGCATTGCCTTATGAAATGTACCAAAAGCATGGCATTCGCCGTTTTGGATTCCATGGCACAAGCCACCGATATGTATCTCGCCGTGTATGTGAATTTTTGGGAGTTCCCTACGAAAATCAACGCATTATCACCTGCCACATCGGCAATGGCGGTTCCATTTCAGCCATAAAAGATGGGAAAAGTATCGACACATCAATGGGACTTACTCCGGTAGAAGGGCTGATGATGGGTACACGTGTAGGCGATGTAGACCCCGGAGCTTTAACCTTCATAATGGAAAAAGAAGGTTACGATGCAAAGGCGCTTAGCAATATGCTCAACAAGCAAAGTGGTGTCATGGGTGTATCGGGAGTATCTTCTGACATGCGAGACATAGATGCTGCCATCAACCAAGGCAACCAACGCGCCAAATTGGCTCTTGACATGTATATCTATCGCATCATCAAATATATCGGTAGCTACGCAGCAGTGCTAAATGGCGTTGACATTATCGTATTTACCGGTGGCGTTGGTGAAAACCAAATGTCTCTGAGAAAAGCAGTTTGCGACAGTCTGACCTACTTAGGTGTTAACATTGACAACGACACCAACGCCGGAAGCCGAGGCGAAGAAAAAGTCATTTCCTCACCCGACTCTCGCGTGAAAGTTGTTGTAATACCGACCGATGAAGAGTTGATGATTGCTCGCGACACAGAGGCCATCGTTAACGGTCAACAACTCAATTAACAAAATAAATAACCTATGACTAAAATTCGCGCAGCCATAGTTGGATATGGCAACATTGGAAAGTATGTGCTTGAAGCATTGCAACAGGCACCCGACTTTGAAATTGCAGGAATCGTTCGTCGCAATCCCAATGACCGACCTGCTGAATTAAACGACTACCAAGTCGTGTCTGACGTTATGCAACTCGATAGTGTCGACGTTGCCATTTTATGTACACCCACACGCGAGGTTGAGAGACACGCCAAAGAACTACTTGCCAACGGCATTAACACAGTCGACAGCTACGACATACATAGCTCGATATATGAGTTAAAAACATCGCTCGACAAGGTTGCAAAAGCAAACGACTCGGTGTCTATCATTTCTGCCGGCTGGGACCCGGGTAGCGACTCCATTGTCAGGGCATTGATGCAAGCGGCAGCACCTAAAGGCATCACCTACACCAACTTCGGCCCGGGCATGTCGATGGGGCATACCGTTGCCGTAAAATCAAAAGAAGGCGTGAGAAACGCCCTATCTATGACTATTCCTTTAGGCACAGGCATACACCGCCGCATGGTCTACGTTGAAGTGCTCGATGGATACAATATTGACGACATCGCCAAGGCTGTCAAAGCCGATCCTTACTTTGCCAACGACGAGACCCACGTGTTTCAAGTGCCATCAGTCGATGCCATTAAAGACATGGGACATGGCGTGAACATGGTCAGAAAAGGCGTGTCCGGCTCTACCCAAAATCAACGTTTTGAGTTTAACATGTCTATAAACAATCCTGCCTTGACCGCGCAAATCCTCGTCGGAGTTGCTCGGGCATCAATGATTCAGAAACCGGGAGCCTACACCATGATTGAAATTCCGGTAATCGACATGCTTCATGGCGACCGAGAAGAACTCATACGCCATCTTGTATAAAACCGACATATCTACACATTCTACAGCCGGACACCTCATCGTCGTCCGGCTGTTTTTGCTTTAAACATCAGCATATATGCAAGTTTTTTGCTACATTTGCCATATATTTCAATCATAACATATAAAATATGCTCAATTATATCACGTGGAATGCCGATCCGGCGATATTTGATGGCTTTATCACTATTCGCTGGTATGGGTTGATGTTTGCAATCGGATTTCTTATCGGATACGACTTAGTCGCCCGCATGTTTAAGCGAGAAGGCGCGCCCGAAAAATGGCTCGGCACATTTTTAATCTATCTCGTCGTAGCTACCATAGTCGGGGCAAGACTCGGGCATGTATTTTTTTATGAATGGGACGTTTACAAACTCGACCCGATACGCATCCTTTACATTTGGGAAGGTGGGCTTGCCAGTCATGGAGGAACACTTGCAAATATCATCGGAGTTTTCATGTTTTCCTATTTTGTCACTAAGCGTAACCCTCTTTGGGCATTTGACCGAGTAGTTGTCGCCATTGCATTGGTAGGCGGGCTGATACGCATTGGCAACTTGTTCAATTCTGAAATCTTCGGTACCGCCACAACACTGCCATGGGGATTCATGTTTGTTCGTTCTCGTGAATGGATGGAATTTTATATGGGTCAAGCATGTCACCCGACCCAGCTCTACGAAGCTCTATGCTATTTCGCATTGTTTGGATTGCTCATGTGGATGTATTGGAAGAAAAATGCCGGCGAACGACCGGGACTGCTTCTCGGCACATTTTTCATAGGAATCTTCCTGCCGCGATTCTTTATCGAGTTTATCAAAAACGATCAGGTTGCTCGTGAGGCCACCATGACACTCAATATCGGGCAACAATTAAGCATCCCGTTCATCATTGCCGGTGTGCTGCTTGTCATATACGCGCTAAAACGCCCACGACAGCACATTGACTACCCCAATTGTTACGCAGAACAACTCCAAAAGCGTAAATAACTGCATACATAGCCCTCGGCCGAACACCGGGGGCTTATTTGTTGATTCATCCCCTTGCGCCTGAAACTTTCAGGCCGACGGCGTCAATGACTTTCGGAAACAGGGCGAGGACTGTCCGAGCGAAGCACGCCGAGCGAGTTCCACAGCCC
>CAZLUB010000014.1:0-40393 GCA_964562595.1 uncultured Muribaculum sp.
ATGTGGAAAACGGTACGGGAATATCCCTGCCTAAAACTATGCGATTTACTTATAAATAGTAAAGCGAATTTTCAGCAAATAATTTTTAATAACTTATAAATATCTAATAATCAATGGCATATAATAAGCCCGCAATTCCAAAGGGCACCCGTGACTTTTCGCCAACAGAAATGGCTCGTCGTAATTATATATTTGACACTATCCGTGAAGTATTTCATCTTTTTGGATTTAAGCAAATTGAAACTCCGGCAATGGAGAACCTATCGACTCTAATGGGTAAATATGGAGAAGAAGGCGATAAATTGTTGTTTAAGATACTAAACTCCGGCGACTATCTGCGCTGTGCCGATAAGGCTCTGCTCGAAGCCGGTGATTGCAACGGACGTCTCACATCACAGTTATGTGAAAAAGGATTAAGATATGACCTCACAGTACCATTCGCCCGATATGTTGTGCAACATCGCAACGAGCTACAATTCCCATTCAAACGGTTTCAAATTCAACCGGTGTGGCGTGCCGACCGTCCACAAAAAGGTCGCTATCGTGAATTTTATCAATGCGATGCCGACATTATTGGCAGCGATTCATTAATCAATGAGATTGAGTTACTTCAATTAATTGACGAAGTATTCAGTCGCTTGAAGATAAACATAACTATTAAGCTCAACAATCGCAAAGTGCTTGCCGGAATAGCTGAATTGATTGGTGCGCCTGAAAAAATTATCGATATTACTGTTGCTATTGACAAAATTGATAAAATCGGATTAGACAATGTCAATGCCGAACTGCGAGAGCGCGGATTAAGTGAAAATGCAATCAAGACACTACAACCGATATTGGCAATTGACGGCACACTTGATGAACGCATTGAAAAACTGGATTTGACATTATCAACAAGTGAAATTGGTCGCAAAGGCATAGAAGAATTACGCGAGGTCATCAATGGGACTAAAGCCTTGGGGCTACATGCATCCCTCGACCTCGACGTATCGCTCGCACGTGGACTCAACTACTATACTGGCACAATCATTGAAGTAAAAGCCAACGACGTACAGATTGGTTCAATCACAGGTGGCGGACGCTATGACAACCTTACTGGAGTATTCGGGATGCCCGATATTTCAGGCGTAGGGATATCTTTTGGAGCTGACCGCATATATGATGTACTCAACACCCTCGACTTATATCCAGCTAATGCTTGTGATGCAACTACAGTTATGTTCACCAACTTCGGTCAAAATGAGTCTATTGCATCTATGGCCATGATTAAATCTATGCGCCAAGCTGGTATATCGGCAGAAATATATCCCGATAATACTAAAATGAAGAAGCAAATGTCATATGCCAACTCTATGAACATCCCTTACGTTGCCATTATTGGGGAAAGCGAACTTGCTGAGAACAAACTCACACTAAAAAATATGGTCGACGGAACTCAAGAACTTCTTTCAATCGAACAAGCGATTTCTAAAATAATCAAATAATTATATATACAATTATTCGATACTTTACAACTGCAGGCGTGATGTAGACATATCAACATCGCGCCTGCAGTTTGTAATTTACTTCACAGCTTTTGAAAATCTTAGCTGAGTGCCATAAAGAGGAAACTCTAACGATAATATTGACCCTTTTATAATCGATGCATGTATATCTGTTTTTATCGGCATCATCATTGCATCATACCACTCCAAGTCATAATGATCAGTAAAAACGGTTGGTTTTAATCTACCTTTTATCATAAATGGACGCCATGAAAAGTTATTTACTTGCGCACCATCACAATATAAAATCAAATATTCTTCACCATCTTGAACTATTGCCAATCGATAGCGTCCTCCAAGACGAGCTTTATCATCATCTGTACTTCGATCAAGATATACCCAATATCCTTCAACCGGATTTTTACTTTCGACAAAACGTGTATTTAAATCAATGTCAGTAAATTTAGTTATTAAAGGAAGTGCCGGATTTTCATATGTGTCTACAACCAACGACATTATAGACATAGTCCCATCTCCGACTATCGCACATGAGCCCGATATCATCTCATCGATATTAAATGTCATAATATGCCGTGGGTATTTATCTCCGGCATATATTTCAAATTTTTCTTCTGACACCCACTCAACAGCAATAGTGTTATATCCACGATAAAAGTCCAAACCATTGTCAATGGTTACAACATCCGATAATAATTCATCATTACCATCTTTATGGCGAAAAACCGCGATATCAGCGACTTTTGAGTCAGTAAAGTCGTTAAATGCAGTGTTGCGACATTGCATCTTAACATAATAGTAATCTCCGTCTCCACAACCTAAAGCAATTCCCCACCAATCTTTACTATACCCATTTCCTTCTTTATTTTCGGTCAAAGCAACCCTTGCTTCTATTACTACTTTCAATGCTGTACCATCAAGTGCAACCTCCTTGCCATCAGACATATCCGATTGCATGTAATACTCATGCCTTTGACCTGACAAAGACATTGAGACACAACACATCATGAACAACAACAGCAGATATTTCATAATAGTTCTAGTATTCTGCTGACAAATTCTTCTTTACCCAAATCCCAGGGCAACCAATTTATATGAAACCCTCTACGCTCCATACCTCTAAACCAAGTCATTTGCCGTTTGGCAAATTGATGAATTGCAATTTCCAACTTGCTTAACATTTCGTCATAAGACAATTTTCCAACGACATGCAATGTGAGGTACTTGTATTCCAAGCCATAATAAATCAAATCTTCAGCCAAAATGCCTTTTTCAAGCAACTGCCTAACCTCCTGAATCATACCCGATTTCAACCGAGATTCTAGACGCTCACTTATACGCATTCTACGACTATTCCGATCTATATCTACACCCACAATCACAACATCCGACATTGGGCAAGGCGTGACATGTTGAGACACTTCGGGGTGTTCTTGATAATATGTCTGAATTTCTATTGCTCTAACAGCCCGTTTACACGTATCCACATCAGTCACATTGTGTAACGTTTTCATACTGCTCAACAGGTCAGTCAACTCATCTAACGATTTACCTTCAAGCCGACTTCTAAGTTCAATATTTTCAGGCACTTCAGGCAATCTAAGTCCTTTCAACACCGACTCTATATACAGCCCAGTACCTCCACATAGGATAGGGAAATTTCCCCTGTCTATAATCTCATTATACGCGATATTAAAATCACGTAAATATTCAAATAAATTATATTTATACCCTGCAGGACAGATATCTATAAGATGGTAAGGCACACCACCATACTCAAACAAGTCCTTTCCCGTCCCTAAATCCATTCCTGAATATACCTGGCGAGAATCAGCACTTATTATCTCTCCCCTAAGCACATTTGCAATATCAACGGCCCGACTTGTTTTTCCGGATGCAGTCGGGCCTGTAATCACCAACAATTTAGTTTTCGTACCCTTTGACATACTTTCTCCACATACGCTTCAAGCGATAGAACGGTTGATCTTCATTGTTTTTAGATACATATAGCCAAACATTGTCGCTATAGTCTACATCAGAGCCAAACAAATCAAGCAAACCTATAGACGGCTTATAATTTTTTATTTTATATAATCTGAGCCCATGCCTATTATACGTTTTTGAAGTAATAGCTATCGTAAACAATCGCATAATCTCACTACGCATAAGAGGAGCCATTCGATTAGTATTTATCAAATAATCAATCTGATTCATTGTAATCCACTGGCCTTTCAATCTCGAATTATCTATAACCTCCATTTGTTCTACTCGACACACATAATGATAAATATTACTATCGGCATAATAGTTGTCATTGCGATAAAGAAACTTCAATTCCGTACCTGACACACCTGACAATCCTCTGAAATAATACTCAACATCATAATCGGTCAAACGCTGGCGTTTTGGGATATAAATTGTTGCCGGGGTGTCAGCTCTTGTCGGCTCTCCGCTCTCCAACTCCTCACTCCCATCAGGCAGTTTCAAGAATAATTTATTCCCACATACTATCATGTATCTTACCATCGACGATGCCCCATGACGTAAAGGGCCGTTTTGAGCATTATTCTTATAGTAAGCATCTATACTTACATATCTTATGCCCATATACACTAACGACAATAAATAAATTAATATCGGAGTCCAGATAAAAAAGAATCGGTCGGGAGAATTGATGTTTACATTACTATAATATATAAAATAATATCCCCATCCTACGATTGTTAGGAATGAAGATAACATTATCAATAATTTTATTTGATAACGACTTTCTCTATCAAATATTTCACCAAGGAATCCTCGTTCAACCGCCACTCCGTGACGGATTTGGCAATCTACACAAAACTCCAAACGTGCATGGCGAAAATATGCCCACAACGACATTACCAATGTAACCGGAGATACAACAAGTAAAGTAATAAAGGGGATATCTCGATTAGCAAGTCCTTCCTCAAAATGTATCGGCTCTATAATAAAAAGATAGTACACATTAATTAATAACATAATAAACGTTGACCATAGCAACACTCGCGTAGCTATAAAAAGCATCAACGTACATACCGGCACCTTTGCATTGTTATTTATTTTAATCAACATAAACAACAAAGACTCCAACAAGAAAGCAACCAAAGGCAACCATAATTTTGAAACCCACAACGATAAAAACATCAGCGACGTAATTGCACCCAACGACAATGCCCAATATCGCCATAGGCTAAAAATTCCAAAACTATTAGCATGTTGTCTTTCTGTGTCCATCATAAACACTCCTTTCGCTTTATTTTAAATGCTGATTAAAATACAACAACATTTTCATATATACCAATGGTCTCGCATTACAACCATATATACTATGATTCATATTGGGGAATAAAAACATGTCACAAAACTTACCGTGAGCCTGCATTTGCGAAACATACTCCATCACATTAGATAAATGCACATTGTCATCGGCCGTACCATGCATTATTAACAACGGACACTCCAGATTTTCCACATAATTTATTGGCGCACTATCTTCATATCCCGTCTCATTCTCACGCGGAGTCAACATGAAACGCTCTGAATATATTGAATCATAATAACGCCAATTGGTTACCGGTGCAATAGCGACTGCGGCCGAATAAGGATTTCCTTTATGCGTGACAGCCATCAACGTCTCATACCCACCGTAGCTCCATCCATAAATACCTATGCGATTTGCGTCAACATAGGGAAGTGTTGATGCATATTGAGCTGCAGCAATCTGGTCGATTGTTTCATAATGGCCCAATTGACGATATACTGCATTTTTAAACGCAGCGCCACGTCCACCGGTTCCTCGTCCATCAACACTTATTACTATATAACCTTGACTTACGTAATAATAATCCCAATCAATTTTCCACCGATTAAGCACTTCTTGTGAGCCCGGACCGCTATACTGCGACATTATAACAGGATAACGCTTCGAAGCATTAAAATCAAGGGGCTTCAATATAGAGCCGTTAAGAGTGTATCCATCAGACTGCATTGTAAAAAATTCTTTTTGGGGAAGCTTACCGTAACTTGATGCAAAATCATCATTGTCAACCAACAGCCTCACTTCCTTGCCGGCCGATGTATACAAAGTATATTTATTAGGAGTTGTCACATTGCTGTAGTTAAGTATAAAATAATTCATATCAAGAGAGAAAGATGCCGATGAAAATCCTTTATCCGGGCTTATGATTGTCACCCTTCCTTTTGCATCAAGACGCTTCACCACTCGGTCGATGGCGCCATTGGAAGTTGACTGGTAATAATGGCATCCTGTTTTAGACTCATAGCCATAATATTCTGTCGCCTCGCAATCTCCTGAAGTTAATTGCTTCATCTCTACTCCCGCATAACTATATTGATAAAATTGATTATACCCGGAGCGTTCTGATGCGATTACAAAAAAGTTGGGATAATATTTAACCTGCTCCCATGTAATTGGGTCTATCCAAGCTTTAGACTCATCTACATACACAGACTTTGCTACCGTTGATTTTGGATTTACAGCATACATTTCAATACGGTTTTGTGCCCTATTGAGTGTTGTCACCATAAGTCGCTCGGGAGTTCCGGCATATTCTATTCGTGGAATATATTCAACTCTTGAATCTGAGAATGTAATATTCTTCGTTTTTCTATTTTCAACATCATAGCTGTGAACCGACACTTTTGAGTTTTTTTCTCCAGCAACTGGATATTTGTACGAATATTCACCTGGATATAATGCATATTGACTCAATGGGTCACATGCTCCTCCATATAGCGGGAATGAATACATCGGTACATCATTTTCATCATATTTGATATAACACAATGTTAAGTTATCAGGAGCCCACGCCATCGAAACCGATGTGGCAAACTCTTCCTCATACACCCAATCGGGGACTCCATTAATTACCTTATTTACTTCTCCATCAGTTGTAACTGCGACTTCGGTCCCATAATCCAATTTTTTTATATATATATTATTATTTGCAACGAAAGCGACCATACGACTATCGGGAGAAAAAATAGGAGCTCGTTGAACCTCATGATTTGTACTCAATGGAGTCAACACATTATGCATCACTTCATACACATAATACTTTGCCGTAAATGATCGACGATATACAGGTTGAGACTCTTCATATATCATTATCTGTGACGCATTGGGACTTACTATAAAGTTTTCAATACTTTTTACTTGATTATCACGAGTTTTAGAAACATCAAGCACCGTTTTCAATTCATCTCCGGTCCTTGTGTCATATTCAACGATCCTCATTCCCCCGTCGGCCAAAGCCCAATAAGACTTTCCATCTGACATATATGTTACTGCACCAGGGGCGGTTACGCGATTTTGAGGATACACATATTTAGCAAGTTCTTCTAATGACGGTTTCGCCATAACCGAACCACACAATACTATAGCCAATGCAAATGCTATAATCAAACTATATTTTCTATACATTGAATTGAATTTAATTCTATATTTATTTTTTATTTTCACCACAACGACATTTGAGCTGCATTTTCAGGCGGTGTTTGCCGACGAGGTGGTTCTTGATATCCAAATTCAGCATCATTAGTCGGAGACACAGGACGCGTTGAGATACCCTCCGGTGGTGTTGAAACCAACCAATCAGTATCATCGAATGTATCATCTATCGCTGAGATCTTAACCTCCTGCCGTTTTTTTCTACGAGGTTTATTATCTGAGACTTGATCTGCACGAGCTTCTGCTTGTTCCTTTGCTTCTCTTAGTTGCTCGATTTCTTTGCGCAATTCACATTCTGAATTAGCTTGTAAATATAGATTATTTTCTATTGTTTGTTTTAAAGAGGCTACTTGCTGTTCCAAAGAAGCTAGTTTCACCAACTGCTCTTTGTTGTCATCTTGCAAAGTTGCAATGCGACTATCTTTTTTATTTATAATTTCCTCAAAACGTTCGACTTGCTCCTGCACTTCTTCAGCAATCTTCAATGATGCATTTGCTTCATCAAGTTCAGTTTGACAGGCTTCTAACTCTTCCGACAACATGCGCATCTTTGCTTCCATCTGACATAAAGCATTTGAGATATTTTGATTAGCCTTTTCTTTTTCGGCTATAATTGCATCTTTTTCTTCAATCTCCTTTGATAACCTAATAGATTTATTATTCAATTCATTAAGCATGGTGTCTGACGTTTGCATGCGTTTATCCACAAGAGCTTCATACTGTATCTTTTCCGATTCAAGCTCATTTACACGCATTTTCAACGTCTCTATTTCTGCATTCTTATCAACATCGGCCGACCTCATTTGTTCAATGACAGCACAGAGTTCGGCATTGGAACTTTGTTCCACGGCATCTTCCACATTAGTTTTATTTATATGCTCTAATTCCTCTTTGGCTTCCACAAGTTGCTTACGAAGGGTTTCCATTTCTTGACGCATTACATTTACATCATTTTCATAAACCCCGGCAACTTTCACTTTGTTGACCAAACTTTTATTTTCCAATTGAAATTGCTCTCGCTCGGCCTCCAATGTAAGCACCTGCTTTTCCAAATCCTTAATGCGATCTGACAACGCTCGTTTTTGCCTATCAGCGCTTAATTGTTGCTGTTTCATTTGAGTTTGCAATTCTTCTGCCTCACGATTCTTAATGCGAAGTTGCTCCATCTCATTATGCATACGTTCTCGCTCATCTGCAACTTTTCTATTACTTTCTTGTCGCGCATGCTCGATTGCATTATTAATATACTTCTTCAGTGAAGTATCAAGAGACGAATATATATATTGACGTTGTGCCTCAATATTCAAACAATTTTTAATAAAATCGGGTTGAGCACTATTAAACACTTCCAATACACTGTCAAATATTGTCAAAGGCAATTCCTCTGACATTACATTTTCCGCCGTACCGGAACCTTCTTTCATCTGATTTTCATCTACCAACCGGCTGTTATCAGCCTGCACATCATTTGCAACTGCAACAGACTCGACATCATCACAATAATAGTCTTCTTCATCACCCGATGAAAATCCAAATGCTCGACCAATACCCTTAAAAAAAGACATAGCTTATATACGTTTCTTATGTTTTAAACTCGTTTTAATCTGGCTTGACGACTACACCGACACCTTTTCTTCCATTTATTCCTATCGTTAGAGGTTGCTGAAACCTCACAATACGCAAAAAATCACTCTCATACTCTGCAGGCATGTTATTGATAAAATCAATGTCATAAATGCCATCTTGCGATGATGGGTTGATTGTGAAATATCCGACTCCAAACGATGTCAAATTTTGAAAGAAGTGAGTACCTTGACTTGGCTCGATGCGGTAATTGCTCAATGACGATTCTACAATAAGACGTGCCGATGAAATGTGAGGCCACTTCACCGGTATACCCAATGCTGTATCACTTGAGCCCCAACGCCCGGGACCAATCAATATGTAGCCTTCGCCACGCTCCGTAAAGTTACGATTAATTTTCTCAATTTCACGTGCAATTAATGAATTATTTGAGGAAGAAAAGTTTTCGGGCCTAACATACACTATTGTTTTTATATTTTCTATGTTGCCATGTCCAAGGGCCGTATTACTTCTCAATATCAATTTATCATCGCTTAAATCAAGGATGGAGTCATCTACCATATCTCTACGCTCAACTATTGGTCGTATTTGCAACCAATATACAGTGCCTTTGCCTCGCTCATTGATATCAATCGTACCGGCGAACTCAATTTCTACCGGGCGTCCCATTTCTTCCTGGCCACTAGTCAACATAAAATCGACCAACTCCGACAGAGGAAAAACTCGATGTTGTAATATGTTGGCAAAAGTCACCACTCGTCGACCGTCTCCATACTCGTTATCACGAATCACTTGATCATATGGGTCGTATGTCGAAACCATATAGCGTAATGCTCCAGTGTTTGCCTCATCCTGAATGCGTTTTTTTGCGATATTAAAGCTATCATCAACATTAAAATCTTGCGAAACACTACTACTCATGTCGAGTGCATAAAAACGAGTTTGGGTATCTCTCAATGCAAGATTCAGTTCAGATATTTGTAATATTTTCTCAGGGTGACGCGGTGAAAATCTTAGACTCAACCCGCCATCAACAATATATTTCCCAAGCCCGACCGCTATTTCTGCCACTCCATCTTCGGGTTTCTCATCATTAATCGGATAATAGTTTAGTGAACGGCCCACTCCGGAAAACGAAGGGAAATAATAATTTCCAAATTGAGTTCCGACCACTTCCTGTATGATTACGGCCATTTTTTCCTGATCGATAACATTACTTGTTGCCGTCATATATGCCTTGCTATCAGCATAGAACACCGATGCATAGACACTTTTTATGGCATCACTCAACATTCTCAACATTTCATATTTATCTTCATTATGAGGAATCATATATGTCGAATAAATCCCAGCAAAAGGCTGATAATGGGAGTCTTCAAGCAGGCTCGAGCTCCTTATTGCCAAAGGTTTATCAACGACCTCAAACAAAGCAAAGAAATCTTCAATCAAACGTTCGGGTAGTCGCGCCTGCAAGAAATAATGCAATATCTTATCATCGGGAACATCTGATAATGCAACTGGATAGAGATTATTAGTCTCCATAAACTCATCGAATATATCAGTACACAACACCACTGTACGCGGAATTGTCAATGTAACTCCCTCAAAATTATCACATATCGGATTCTTCTTAATAATAGAATCTATAAAAGCAAGGCCACGACCTTTACCACCAAGCGACCCTTGTCCGATTCGTGCAAAATTGGAATAATGGTCAAAACGATCTTTTCGGAAGACAGCAACGACACCACGATTCTTCATTTTGCGATATTTGACAATCAAGTCAAAAAACATCTGGCGTACAGCAGGAGCTTCTTCAATATTACGAAACCGATGATTCTTAATCACATCTGCAATGGGAAACATTGCGCGAGAATATAGCCAACGTGAGATATCATTGTACGAAGCATGATACAACAACGAATCCGCAGGTATGTCAAATATATGAGTCTGCAAATCTTTCAGGTCCTTGATTCTCAACAATTCCTTTCCGGTTTCGGGATTACGTATTATAAAATCTCCAAAACCAAAATCCTTCATGATTGCATTTCCTAAATCGACCGGAAGTTTTTTGGAATTTTTATCAATAAATTGACCGCCAAACTCCTCGACATATACAACATTGTCGACTTCGGATGACTCTACAATGATAGGTAAATAAGGGTCCTTTTCCTTTAAATAATGAGCCAACTTTATTCCGGCCATTGAATCTTTAATGCCTTCACGCTTAAACGATACGTCAGAAATAACTCCGAGTATATTTTTTCCATATTTTTCATAAAGACCAACAGCTTCTTCATAATCACGAGCCAACATAACCTTTGGCCGACCACGCATACGAAGCATCTGCTCATGCTCATTCAATGCCTCTGTTGAAAATATCAATGATTGCTTAAGAAGGAACTTATATAAATGAGGCAATACCGATGAATAAAATCTCACCGAGTCTTCAACAAGCATTATCATCTGTACACCGACTTCATTGATATCATTGTCGGCATTCATTTTATCTTCAAGCAACTTGATTATAGCCAACAGCAAGTCGACATTACCAAGCCAACTAAACACATAATCTACTGCGGTCAGATCTTCTTTGGCCAATCGACGTGAAACCTCTTTAGAAAACGGAGTCAAAACAACAATTGGGATGTCGGGATATAATTCTTTTATAGTTTTTGCGCCCAAAAATGTTTCTGTCAAATCCACTCCCGGCATTGTAATAATCAAATCAAAACGCTTTTGTTGCAATGCCAAAAGAGCTTCACTCGAACGCGACACTCTCGTGACTCTTGGTGGCGAACTTAAATTTAATGCAACGTATTCAAAATACAATTGTTCCTCAACTCGTCCATCTTCTTCCATCATGAACGCATCGTAAGGTGATGCAATGAGCAAAACATTAAAAATCCGTCGTTGCATCAAATTTTGAAAAGCTGTGTCTTTTAAATATAATTGGCTTAAGCTATCTTCATTCATTGATCTAAAGCATATATTTATAACAAAATTAATGATTATTCAACAAAAAACATCTTTAAATCACAATTTACATTACATAATAAATAAAGTTCCCGACCTGATTTACATCATTTAACTCTTACCAATCTGCAATATCCTGTATAACTTCACTCATACAACATAAAACAATCAGGCTCGGAATTAATTCCGAGCCTGATTGTTAATTATAGTTCATTTTTTAGAATAAACTCCATGAAACGGTCAAACCTGCCATTACAATTGCTACCATTGACATCAACTTGATGAGAATATTCAAGCTTGGACCGGATGTATCTTTAAATGGATCTCCTACAGTGTCACCAACAACTGTTGCTTTATGAACTTCGCTGCCTTTGCCTCCAAAGTTTCCTTCTTCGACATATTTTTTTGCATTGTCCCATGCTCCTCCGGCATTAGCCATAAATACGGCCAACACAAATCCTGCGGCAAGACCACCAACAAGCAATCCAATTACTCCTGACACACCAAAAATCACACCGGTTACCACTGGTGCTACGATTGCCAAAACAGAGGGGAACACCATCTCACGCTGTGCGCCCTTTGTAGAAATTTGCACGCAACGAGCATAATCGGGTTCTGCTTCTCCGGTGAGAATGCCTTTGATTTCACGGAATTGACGACGAACTTCTTCTACCATGTGCGAAGCAGCTCTACCTACAGCATTCATAGTCAATCCACAGAACAAGAACGCCATCATACTACCGATAAACATACCGGCAAGCACTTTCGGATTCATCAATGTTACATCATAATAAGTCATAAAGTCAGTGAAAGAGGCTTCATTCAACTTTATTTCCGACCCATTTGGCATAGTAAGAACAGTTTGTCCCAAACGGCTCAATCCGATACGAATTTCTTCGATGTATGAAGCGAGCAATGCCAAGCCTGTCAATGCAGCAGAGCCAATAGCAAAACCTTTGCCTGTAGCGGCTGTAGTATTGCCCAAAGAATCCAACGCATCTGTGCGACGACGAACTTCAGCACCAAGGCCACTCATTTCAGCATTACCGCCTGCATTATCGGCAATAGGGCCATAAGCATCTGTTGCTAAAGTAATGCCTAAAGTAGAAAGCATACCGACAGCGGCGATACCAATGCCATAAAGTCCCATAGCTACATTTGAAAAATCAAATCCTGAAGCAAGCCAATAAGAAAGAATGATACCGGCGACAACGGCAATTACTGGAACTGCAGTAGAAACCATACCAAGGCCAACGCCTGAAATGATAACAGTAGCAGGACCGGTCTTTCCGCTTTCCGACAACTTCTGGGTAGGACGATAAGACTGAGATGTGTAATACTCTGTAGAACGTCCGATTACAATACCGACCAACAAGCCGATTACTACAGCCAACGATATATATACCCAATTTTCAATCTGCAAAAGCCACATAATAACGAATGTAGCTACTACTATCAATGCTGAACTTAAATTAGTACCCAACGACAACGAATTGAGCAAATCCTTCATCTTAGCATCTTCTTTTGTACGCACTGAGAAAATACCAATAATTGACAAGATAATACCAACAGCAGCAATCAACATCGGAGCTACAACAGCCTTAAACTGCATATCAACATTTCCGGTTGATATAAATGCGGCGGCACCAAGTGCTGAAGTTGCAAGAATAGAGCCACAATATGATTCATATAGGTCAGCTCCCATACCGGCTACGTCACCTACATTGTCACCTACGTTGTCAGCAATAGTTGCCGGATTACGAGGATCATCCTCAGGTATGCCGGCTTCAACCTTACCTACCAAGTCAGCACCGACGTCGGCAGCTTTAGTGTAAATACCACCTCCGACACGAGCAAATAACGCCTGTGTACTTGCTCCCATTCCAAATGTCAACATTGTTGTAGTTATCATGCACAATTTTGCAGTTGGAGTAGCAACATCTGCTGGTACACAATAATCAAGTAATAAATACCAGAATGAAATATCTAACAATCCCAATCCTACCACAACAAGACCCATAACAGCACCACTACGGAATGCTACACGAAGACCTTTATTGAGTGAATGTTGAGCAGCATTAGCTGTACGAGCCGATGCATATGTTGCCGTTTTCATTCCTAAGAAACCTGATAATCCTGAGAAAAATCCTCCTGTCAAAAATGCAACTGGCACCCATGAATTTTGCAAGCCAAAGCCATAAGCCATGATTGCAAACAAAGCAACCAAAACTAAGAATACGAGACCAACAACCTTATATTGTTGTTTAAGATAAGACATTGCGCCTTGACGCACATGTGATGCAATCTTCTGCATCAAGGGAGTTCCTTCGCTTTCTTTCATCATCTGACGATAGAAATACCATGCCAACAACAATGCAAGCACAGATGATGCCGGAACCAACCAAAATAATAACTGTTCCATGATAATGATTAAAATTATAAATATAGTTTAGAAAAATTTATGCTTTAATGCAAAAACACTCAAAGTTACAATTAAATCATGAATTACTAAAATTTTACCTTGAATACATTTGTAAAATTTCAAGAAAATCACATTATTGATTGCATTAGCAAGCCACAAATTATAATATTACCCACATTAAAATAATATCTTTATTGTAACTTTGAGGCAAAAACAATAATAATGATCTTAGATTTGCCTATTGAGAGCCATCCATTCAAACCATACTTACCCAAAAACGCAAAAATACTCATCTTAGGGACATTTCCACCCAAAAGAGAACGTTGGTCTATGGAATTTTTCTATCCAAACCGCAATAACGACTTTTGGAGAATCATTTCGCTATTGTTTTACGGAGATAAAGACTTTTTCTATAATCAATCCACACGTCAATTCAATATCGGCTTAATAAAGCAATTTGTTGACACACTGGGCATAGCATTAAGTGACACTGCAAAGCGAGTGCGCCGTCTAAAGGGTAATGCCTCCGATAAATTTCTTGAAATAATTGAACCTGCCGATATCATCAGCATGCTCTCCGTCATTACACAATGCTCAACTATTGCGACAACAGGAGAGAAGGCTACCGAGGTTCTTGCCTCCATCTTAGATTTTAATTTGCCACAAGTCGGAGCTAACACCACAGCTACTTTACCTAACGGAAAATCCATAAAAATATGGAGAATGCCATCATCAAGAGCCTATCCATTATCTCTTGATAAAAAAGCCCAATACTATCACGACTTGTTTAAATCAATAGGTCTATTATAGCCCTTATTGAGAATTAATTTGTAATTTTGTACTTAATATTTTTATATAAACTATGTTAGATATGATACCCTTGGCAATATTTGATGCCAGTCAGTTTTTTAGTTGGTTTATTGACAATGCCAATTATTGGTTTGTTTTTATTTTCATGGTAATTGAAAGTTCTTTCATTCCATTCCCATCAGAATTAGTTGTCCCACCGGCTGCATATTTAGCTATGCAGAGCGATGCCACAATGAATATATATGTAGTTATTATCGCTGCAACAGCAGGAGCTTTAGTTGGCGCATATATTAATTACTATTTAGCACTATGGATTGGGCGTCCGTTGGTATATCGTTTTGCCAATAGTCGTTTTGGACATATATGCTTAATCGACCAAGCAAAAATAGAAAAGGCCGAAAAGTATTTTGCCGACCACGGTGCAATTTCAACCTTTTTCGGTCGATTAATCCCGGCAGTAAGACAACTCATCTCAATTCCAGCCGGACTTGCCCGAATGAATTTGGGCAGTTTCACTGTCTTCACTACTTTGGGAGCAATGATATGGAACATCATTCTTGCTATATTGGGATACCTTTTAACAAAGGTTCCGGGCATTGAAACTACTGATGCTCTTCTTGCAAAAGTTGAAGAGTATAACCATTATCTCACCTATGCCGGATTAGCCATAGGTGCAATATGCTTAGCTTTTATCATCTATAATTGGTTTAAACCTCAAAAAAAATAACAACATCAATAATATATGTTAGTAGCACCATCTTTATTATCTGCTGATTTCGGCAACCTCGACCGAGAACTTGACATGGTCAATAGCAGCCAAGCCGATTATATTCACCTCGACATCATGGACGGAGTGTTTGTTCCAAATATTTCTTTTGGTTTTCCGGTAATCGAAGCAGTTCAAAAACGGTCTCAAAAACCCCTTGATGTTCACATGATGATTGTTGAACCCCAAAATTACATCTCACAAGTTCGTGACTGTGGAGCTACCATAATGAATATTCATTACGAAGCTTGTACCCATCTCAATCGTGCTATACAAGAGATAAAAAACGCGGGGATGCAAGCCGGAGTCACTCTTAACCCATCAACCCCAGTCAGTGTTCTAGAAGACACGATTGCCGATGTTGATTTAGTGTTATTGATGTCAGTCAATCCCGGTTTTGGAGGGCAAAAGTTCATCCCAAACACCATAAACAAAATAGCGCGCCTACGTGCCATGATTGCACAAAGTGGATCAAAAGCCTTAATTGAAATTGACGGAGGCGTAAACCATGTTACTGGACAATCATTAGCCAACGCCGGTGCTGATATTCTCGTTGCCGGAAGTTATGTATTTAATGCACCCAATCCACATGACGCAATCAACTCATTGAAAAAACTATAACGCATCCTTCTTCGGTCAACAACAAATCAAATTATACATAACATCAACTCAAACAATCATGAAACGCGATCGCATTATCAATGAAGATTTTAACCCTGACTCTTTAGGTCGTAGCACGTCCAACGACAAAAGCAAGACTTTTGGAGTCGGTAAAAAATCTTCTGATAATGTATCCGATAACAAAAATACCAAAGACAAGAAAACGTCAAGTTTTATGTCGTTTATGAGAGATAAACGCACACATATAGTGTTGGGGGTAACATTGATATGTATTGCGATATATATGCTAATTGCTTCAATATCTTATATATCCAATGCCGGAGAAGACCAAAGTCTCGTACAAAACTTCACTATCGAACAACTTGCGCAAACTCCCGACAAAGTCAACAATGCAGCAGGGCCAACCGGAGCAATCATATCACACAACTTAATTTCTGAGGGCATAGGGATTGGCATTTTTCCACTCATATTTCTCTTAATAGCTTGTGGATTAACTCTGTTTAAGGTAGTTCGATTCAAATTTTGGTCATTACTGATGAAATGCCTTATCACAGCAATTTCTACGTCTATTATAACGGGACTGCTTACTTATAAAACCACATCTATATTCTATTGGGGAGGCATTCATGGATATGAAGTAAATCACTTTCTTATAACCAATGCAAGCATTTGGGGGGCAATCGGAGTCAGCATCATTTTAGCTACCACTTGCATCACTCTGTTTGCCAATTATATACACTCCAGATACACTATATATGCCAATAAAATAAAGGCCAAAAGAGCCCAAATACAAGCAGAAAAGGAAAAAGCAGAAAAAGCACGACAATCAGTTGTCAATTCGCTCAGTGAGTCTGATAACCACCAAAATGACGATCTCGATTCGATTGATACGACCAATACCGGATATGTATTCAACGATAATGCAGATAACGATAACAATTCTGAAGACATTACACATCAGGATCTAAACGTTACTACTCTAAAACTTGAGAATACTCCAACTGAAGATAATATCAATATATCAATGGATATAATCACCAATGAGATTGAAGAAGCAGATAGAATAGTAAATGACGTGTATGACCCTACTGCTGAATTATCGCGATACCGATTTCCTTCAATAGAATTACTAAATGACATCTCATTGAAAAACAACAGTGTAGATCAACAAGAACAAGAGGAAAACAAAGAGCGCATCACCAAAACCCTCAACGACTATGGCATATCCATTTCCCACATAGAAGCTACTGTTGGACCAACAGTCACATTATATGAGATCATTCCTGCCGAAGGTGTGCGCATAGCCAAAGTAAAGCGTCTTGAAGAAGACATACAGTTGAGTCTTGCGGCATTAGGTATTCGTATAATAGCTCCAATCCCAGGCAAAGGTACCATCGGTATTGAAGTTCCAAACAAGGATCCACAAATGGTGTCAATGCGTTCAATCATATCATCGCGAAAATATCAGGAAAGTAAATATGAGTTACCGATTGCCATGGGGGCTACCATCTCAAAAGAAGTATTCATTGCCGACTTAGCCAAGATGCCCCACCTACTTGTCGCAGGTGCTACAGGTATGGGAAAGTCAGTTGGCCTCAATGCCATCATCACTTCTTTGCTTTATAAGAAACACCCATCTCAATTAAAATTTGTGCTTGTCGATCCTAAGATGGTTGAGTTTAGCCTATACAGCAAACTCGAGAAGCACTATTTAGCAAAATTGCCGGAAGAAGAAGATCCGATCATCACCGATACCAGCAAGGTTGTAGCTACACTCAACTCGCTGTGTGTTGAAATGGACAACCGATATTCATTGCTCAAGGAAGCCGGACAACGCAATATTCTCGAATACAACGAGAAGTTTATACAACGTCGTCTCAATCCCGACAAAGGACATCGCTATCTGCCCTATATCGTGATTATAGTTGACGAATTTGGAGACCTCATCATGACTGCGGGTAAAGAAGTCGAAACTCCAATAGCCCGTATTGCTCAAAAAGCTCGAGCTGTCGGCATGCACATGATACTTGCCACACAGCGTCCATCGACCAACATCATCACCGGCATAATCAAAGCCAACTTCCCGGGACGTATTGCGTTTCGTGTAGCACAAATGGTTGACAGCCGAACAATTCTTGACCGCACCGGAGCAAATCGTCTCATAGGAAAAGGAGATATGTTATTTAGCCACAACGGCGAATTGGAACGAATACAATGCGCATTCATTAGCACTTCTGAAGTCGAAGCAATAGTTGATTCCATTGATTCTCAGATCGGGTATCCCGAAGCCTATCCTCTCCCAGACTATATTCCTGATAATGAAACCACTAATGGTTCGATTGGTAATGTAAATGACCGCGACCCTTTGTTTGACGAGGCTGCACGCTGGATTGTCCAGTCCAATACCGCATCAACATCCTCACTACAACGGCGCTATTCCATTGGCTACAATCGCGCAGGAAAAATAATGGATCAAATGGAAGCTGCCGGCATAGTTGGCCCTGCTTCTGGTGCCAAGCCACGTCCGGTACTCATTGATTCTTTACAACTTGAACGCATGCTTGAAATCAACCAAACCTAATCGACATTTATCTATCTAAATTTATATGAAACGATTTATATTATTTATATCTATAATTACCACCATAGCAATCTCAACATTAGCACAATCAGCTGATGCTATATTAAGCTCCGCCGCCGAACGCTTCAAAGCGGCACAATCAATCTCGGCAGAATATACAATAAGAGGCAATGGGGCTACTTCAAATGGTAAAATTATAATCTCCGGAGAAAAATTTGCCATTTCTTCTCCTGAAATATCATCGTGGTATGACGGAACTACCCAATGGACATATTCCCCAACCATAGGAGAAGTAAACATTACAGAGCCATCGACCGACGAATTACAACAGATTAATCCATTTGCAATCATCAGCCACTTCCGCACATCATATAAGGCGACAAAATTAAAATCATCAAAGGGCTCTTTTAAAATTGAGCTAAAACCAATTATTAATGGAGCTTCAATAACACATGCCATCATAACATTTAATGCCTCTACTTATATGCCAAGCTTGATTGTGCTAACTATGGATAATAATACCTCTGCTTCTATTGATGTTACATCAATAAAAAGTGGTGGGAACCATCCTGAATCTACATTTGTTTTCAACGAGAAACAATTTCCCCAAGCATCAATAATAGATTTAAGATAATCACACTAACACAATTATAATATGAGCAACAACACAACAAAATGTCTAATAATAGGCTCCGGACCGGCAGGCTACACCGCCGCTATTTATGCATGTAGAGCCAACTTATCTCCCATATTATATGAGGGACTATTACCGGGAGGACAACTTACTCAAACTACAGAGGTGGAAAATTTCCCCGGCTATCCCGAGGGAGTACAAGGGTTTCAAATGATGGATGACCTTCGTGCTCAAGCAGCTCGCTTTAACGCCGACATGAGAGCCGGCATAATTACCGAAGTAGATTTCAGCAAGCGACCATTCTCAGCTAAAGCCGATGACGGCACAATAATCAAAGCCGAAACAGTAATTATTGCTACCGGGGCAAGTGCTCGATATTTAGGTTTGGCCGACGAACAAAAATATCAAGGCCTCGGAGTATCGGCATGCGCCACATGTGATGGATTTTTCTACCGAGGAAAAAATGTTGCCGTTGTTGGAGGTGGCGACACGGCATGCGAAGAAGCTATCTACTTAAGCAATCTTGCAAAACACGTATACGTAATCGTGCGCAAAGACTATCTACGCGCGTCAAAGGTCATGCAACAACGTGTCATGGAAAAAGAAAATATTACCGTATTGTTCAATACCAACACCGCAGGTCTTTTTGGCAAAGAATTCCTTGAAGGAGCTCACCTTGTAGAAAATAAAGGAACTGACAAAGAACGCACTCACGACATTGATATCGATGGATTTTTCCTTGCAATCGGACATAAACCAAACACTGAAATTTTTGCAGGACAAATAGACCTTGACGAACAAGGATATATCAAAGTCAATGGAATCGGCACAGCAACCAACATCCCCGGTGTATTTGCCGCCGGTGACGTTGCCGACCCCAGATACCAGCAAGCAATAACTGCAGCTGCATCGGGATGTCGCGCTGTTCTTGATGTAGAACGTTTCCTTAACGAAAACATTTAAATTACTTAATCTTTGAATATTGCAACGAGGGCCATCGACTCACGTCGGGACCCTCGTTTTCACTTACATTAATATGAGGAAACAAATATAATCTACACCTTTAAATTGTCGATGTAATTGACAATCCATTTGCCAACCTCGTCTGTGTGATAGGCTTTCCCTTCACCTGCAATATCTCCTGTGACTACACCGGCATTAAGTGAAGCATTGACTGCTTCTCTGATTGCCAATCCTTCGGCCTTTAGATCGAAGTATTCAAAAAGCATCGCCACTGACAATATTTGAGCTAACGGATTTGCTATGTTCAACCCCTTAGCCTGAGGCCAAGATCCGTGTATGGGTTCAAAAACAGGAGTGCTTTCGCCTGTAGATGCCGACGGCAATAAACCCATCGACCCTGAAATCACCGAACCCTCATCTGTCAATATATCGCCAAAAGTATTTTCTGTTACCATGACGTCAAAGAATCTTGGCTCCTGTATCATCTTCATTGCGGCATTATCAACATACATAAAATCAGTTGTTACCTCAGGATACAGAGGCGCCATTTCTTGAGCTATTTTACGCCACAAACGTGATGACGCGAGTACATTAGCCTTATCTACAACGGTAAGATGTTTGCGACGTTTCATCGCATAGTCAAATGCCACACGCAAAATACGTTCTATTTCCGGACGAGTGTATGCATTAGTGTCGTAAGCTCGCTCATCATCTTGATATTTCTCACCAAAATACATGCCTCCGGTCAATTCTCTTATACATATAAAATCGGCCCCCTCAACGAGTTCTCTACGCAATGGCGATTTATGCAACAGACACTCAAACGTCTCTACCGGGCGAATATTGGCAAACAAGCCAAGTTGTTTGCGCATGGCCAACAATCCCTGCTCGGGACGCACTTTGGCTGTCGGGTCATTATCAAATTTAGGATCTCCTACTGCCGAAAACAAGACAGCATCAGCATTACGACATATTTCAAACGTTTCAGGTGGAAACGGGTCCCCTACCTTGTCTATGGCATCTGCTCCACATAACGCATAGGCATATTCAACATTATGACCAAATTTACGACATACCGACGACATAACTGCCACTCCTTGTTGCGATATTTCTGGGCCAATACCATCCCCGGGCAAAACTGCTATTTTGAAGTCCATTATTATTTTCTTTTTATAGTGATTAATTCATATTTTCTATAATGTTAAGCATCTTTATCGTTGCTTGTATCGCGGCTTCATTTTGGTCGGCATCCAAGCCTCTTGTTTTAAAAGACCGACCTCCATACTCCCACGTAATTGTGGTATTAACAAGTGCATCTGTACGACCACCAGGAGGTATCACCACATGATAATTTGTAAGCATCGGGAATTTTCGGCCAAGACGATCACAATATATTCTGCGAACAGCCTTAACAAACGCATCATATTGACCATCTCCGACAGCCGACTCTTGATACTCGTTATCTCCAACATTTAGCTTTACTGTTGCCATAGGACGTAACCCTTGTGACAGATTAAGCACATAATTAACTATGCGTACTTTACTTGGCAATGTCGAATGTTTTATAACGTCGGCGACAATAAACGGAAGATCTCCTTGTGTGACAATTTCTTTCTTATCGCCAAGTTCTATAATTCGATTAGTCACCATGATCAACTGTTCATCAGACAATTCAATACCTAAAGATTCGAGATTCTTCTTAATATTGGCTTTCCCTGACAGTTTTCCGAGAGCATACTCACGTTCCCGGCCAAAACGCTCGGGCAATAAATCATTATAATATAATTTATGTTTGTTGTCTCCATCGGCATGTACACCAGCGCATTGCGTAAACACAGACTCGCCTATAATCGGCTTGTTTGGTGGTATCATGATTCCTGAAAACGATTCAACTAATCTACTCAGTTTATTGACACGACTCTCTTTAATTCCTGTAGTCATCTTCAATTTATCATGTACAATCGCTAATACACTTGATAACGCAGCATTACCGGCTCGCTCTCCCAATCCATTTATCGTCGCATGCACACCTTTCGCTCCTGCTTTTACCGCAGAAAATACATTAGATGCAGCCAAGTCATAATCATTGTGAGCATGGAAATCAAAATGCAATGTCGGATAACGATTGACCATGTCATAAACATAGGTATACGTCTCAAAGGGATCTAACACTCCCAATGTGTCGGATAACATAAATCTCTCAATTGGCAAGCACACCAAAGCATCCATCAAAACATAAATGTAGTTCGGCGTTGATTTTATCCCATTAGACCAATCTTCAAGATATAGATTTACCTTTAGACCTAAACTTCGGGCATATTTTACTTCACGAGCAATTGCATCAATATGCTCAGCCGGTGTCATATTTAATTGGTAGACACAATGTTTCTCCGAACCTTTACACAGGAAATTAACGACTTTGCCTCCTACCGACTTAATCCAATCTACCGACATACCATTATCAAGAAATCCAAGAACTTCGACATTATCAATATATCCGACCCGAGATGCCCACGAACAAACATGAGCAACCGCTGATTTCTCTCCGTCTGACACTCTTGCCGAAGCAATCTCCACCCTCGGCACATGCAATTCGCCAAGCAAAAGTCGAGCTAAATTCAACTTCTCCGATGCAGAAAATGACACCCCCGATGTCTGCTCTCCATCACGGAGCGTTGTATCCATTATCTCTATGTCATATGTTTCATTATTCATGACCGATTACGCATATTTTCCCACTCGGCAATACGTTCTTTACTATCGACTAAATAATCAATGTCATCAAGTCCATTAATTAAACAATGCTTCTTATATGGATTTATTTCAAACGACTCCCAACGTCCAGTCGCGCCATTTGTTATTGTCTGACCGGGTAGATCTACGGTAACCTCCACCGCCGGATTGTCTGCAATCGACTCAAACAATTCGGCCAAAAAGGATTCACTCACTACAACCGGTAACACAAAATTATTTAACTCATTATTCTTGTGTATGTCAGCAAAGAAACTTGAAACGACTACCCTAAAACCATAATCATGAATAGCCCAAGCCGCATGCTCTCTACTTGACCCAGAGCCAAAATTTTTTCCGGCAACCAATATACACCCCGAGTAAATCGGATTATTTAATACAAAATCTTTTATAGGTTTACCATCTTTGTCATAGCGCCAATCTCTAAACAGATTATCGCCAAACCCCTCCCGTGACGTAGCTTTTAGGAATCGTGCAGGTACAATCTGGTCAGTATCGACATTTTCCATTGGTAACGGCACACAAGTCGAAGTTATAATATTGAATTTATCATTCATTGCATAATCATTGTTAAGTTCTACAATTTGCGTGGATCAGTAAGCACTCCGGTAACAGCCGATGCTGCTGCAACTAATGGACCAACTAATATTGTTCGTGCTCCAGGTCCTTGTCGACCCTCAAAATTACGGTTGGATGTCGATACTGCATATTTTCCTTCCGGAACTTTATCTTCATTCATCGCCAAACAAGCCGAGCACCCTGGTTGACGCAATTGGAATCCGGCTTCTTCCAAGACTTTATCCAATCCCTCAGCCTTTATTTGATCCGACACCATCCATGATCCGGGGACAAGCCAAGCCGTTACATTATCAGCTTTCTTACGCCCTTTCACGACACTGGCAAATGCTCTAAAATCTTCTATGCGACCATTAGTACAACTACCCAAAAAGACATAGTCTATTGAGTGACCTTCTAATATTTCGCCGACCTCAAACCCCATATATGCAAGCGACTTTTCATATGAAACTTTTCCTGCTGCATCTTCTTGCCGAGGAGCCGGGATTGCCTCTCCAATGCCAATACCCATTCCTGGATTGGTTCCAAATGTTATACGTGGCTCAATATCGGTAGCATCAAAGGTTATTTCTCGATCAAACTCAGCATCGTCATCACTTTTAAGAGTGCGCCAATAAGCCAATGCCTTATCCCAATTTTCTCCCTTTGGAGCAAATTCTCGACCTTTTACATATGCAAATGTTGTTTCATCAGGTGCTATCAGACCACCCCTTGCTCCCATCTCTATCGATAGATTACACACAGTCATACGTTCTTCCATCGATAAATTTACGATGGCCTCACCTGCATATTCAACAAAATAACCAGTCGCTCCACCAGTTGTCATCTTCGCTATAATATAAAGAGCTATATCCTTGGCTGTAACATTGGGCTTTAACTGTCCGTTTACTGTGATGCGCATAGTTTTTGGTTTAGGTTGCAATATACACTGCGATGCAAGTACCATTTCTACTTCACTTGTACCAATACCAAATGCGACTGCACCAAATGCGCCATGCGTAGATGTGTGGCTATCGCCACATACAATAGTATATCCCGGCAACGTTAACCCATTTTCAGGTCCAATAACGTGTATAATACCATTCTTTTTGTGCCCAAGACCAAATAACGTCAGACCAAATTCATTGGCATTGCGTGTAAGAGTTTCTACTTGATTGCGTGAAATCGGATCAACTATAGGCTTATCCTGATTGAGCGTTGGAATATTATGGTCGGGAGAACAATATGTTTTCTCGGGACGGAACACAGTCAACTTGCGACGACGCAATCCATCAAAAGCCTGAGGGCTCGTCACTTCATGACAATAATGTCTGTCGATATAAAGTTGTGTAGGTCCTCCTTCTATATTATTGACTACATGAGCATCCCATATTTTATCAAACAAAGTTTTTGCCATGCCTTTACCTTAATTATTAATGAATAAATTTATTGATTGCGTCAATAAAAGCTTCTGCACTTGCGGCAACTATATCGGTATTGGCTGAGAAACCATAATAATAATTGCCATCATGTTCAATTGTCATATGCACTTTACCGACATCATTGCTTCCATTGCTGATTGCTTGTATCAAAAACTCTTTAACAAGCATCTTACGACGTATGATATGCTTAATAGCCGAAATGGCCGCATCCACAGGACCATTACCCGATGCACATGCTTCGAATTTCTCACCTGCAATGTCAAGACCTATCGATGCTACCGATTTTACTCCGACTCCAGACGTAACTTGCAAAAACTCCAATTTAATGCGTCGTGAAGCCTTGTGATGCTCACCGGCAAGCATCAACACATCATCATCATTGATTTCTTTTTTAGAATCAGCAAGCTTAAGAAATCCTTCATAAGCCTTATCGAGAGCCTCCTTTGTAAGTTCAATACCCAACACATGCAGACGATGTTTCAATGCCGCCCTGCCAGAACGAGCAGTCAACACTATTGAATTTTCATCAATACCAACATCTTTGGGGTCAATAATTTCGTAGCTTTCCCTATTTTTTAACACTCCATCTTGATGTATACCCGATGAATGAGCAAAGGCATTACGTCCAACAATGGCTTTATTGGGTTGCACAGGCATGTTCATCAAACTTGACACCATGCGACTTACTCCATAAATCTTAGTAGTGTTGATATTTGTCGTAATATCAAGTTCCTTATGAGAGCGAAATATCATGGCCACTTCTTCAAGAGAAGTATTTCCGGCTCGTTCGCCAATGCCATTTATAGTAACCTCTGCTTGACGGGCACCGTTGACAATACCGGCAATGGTATTAGCTGTTGCCATTCCTAAGTCATTGTGACAATGGGTAGCAATTGTCACTTTATCTATACCGGCAACATTATCGACAAGATATTTTATTTTGGCACCAAACTCTGACGGCAGACAATAACCCGTAGTGTCAGGAATATTGACGACTGTAGCTCCGGCCTTAATCACAGCTTCAATAACTCGTGCCAAATACTCATTATCAGTACGGCCTGCATCCTCTGCATAAAATTGGACATCTTCTACATAACGCTTTGCATACTTAACTGCCGCAACTGCGCGTTCTATAATTTCTTCACGGTTGGAATTAAACTTATATTTTATATGTGAATCGGATGTGCCAATTCCTGTGTGAATACGCTTATGCTTAGCATACTGTAATGCTTCAGCTGCTACACGTATATCATTTTCAACAGCTCGTGTCAAAGCACAAATCGTTGGCCATGTTACAGCTTTGGAAATTTCCACAACCGAATTAAAATCTCCCGGGCTCGACACCGGAAAGCCGGCTTCGATAACATCAACACCCATCTCCTCCAGGGCCTTTGCCACCTCTATCTTCTCAACCGTGTTAAGTTGGCAACCCGGCACCTGCTCTCCATCTCTCAATGTAGTATCAAAAATAAACAATCTGTCGCTCATATTAATGTTTTATAAATTGCATATATTCTACAAAAGTAGAAGTAAAAATTTAATTCAGCAAATAATTTAAAAGAAAAACACCCATTTAAATTACGACATCTCACAACAACCACATATAATACTATAATTCACAATAAATTACCGCTACAATTAATAATATGGCAATTATATTATTTACATTTAAATACCTGAATTCTCATTCTTGTTTTTATTAGATGCCATTTATTTAGGCATTTTTGAGTATTAACATTATGCATAATTATATTCTTAACAAAAAATCGTACCTTTGCTTAACATTACATACACAAATAGTAGTATTATATCAGTATACAAACATCAATTTCCAACAAATAGAAAAATTATTACATACAATGAAGAAAGCATTATTCGCCTTTTTGACATTATTTGCAATTATGGGAAAAGCTAATGATAATCCATTTTTTAAGGATTTTAACACTATTCACGGCACCGTACCGTTTTCAAAAATCAAAAACCACCATTATGAGGAAGCCATAGATCGTGGCATGAAGTTACAAAATAATGAAATCGAAGCTATTGTCAATCAACGTTCTCGCCCGACCTTTGAAAACACAATTATTGCTTACGAACGAACTGGTAAAGACCTCAGTCGTGTACTAAATGTATTTTTTCCAATGTTGTCATCATCAAGCGACGACGAACTCATGGAAATTTCATTACGTGTTTCTTCAAAACTCTCACAACACTCCACAGGCATCTCCCTTAACGAAAAATTATGGGAACGCGTAAAGCAAGTGTATGACATTAGAGACAAACTCAATCTTGATGCAGAAGACAGCATGCTGTTGCAAACTACATATGATTCTTTCGCTAGAAAAGGTGCCAACCTCAAAGGTAACGACCGCGAACAATATCGCAGTCTGTCGGCTCAATTATCTGATCTCACAACCAAATTCGGGCAAAATGTACTGCGAGAATTAAATACATATGAAATATGGCTTACAGCCAATGACCTAGAAGGATTGCCCGAATCTTCAATTGAAGCAGCATCCCTTGCGGCAAAAGAAAAAGGACGTGAAGGTGAATTCCTGTTTACACTTGCACAGCCAGTGTATACCGCCTTTATGAAATATAGCAAACGTCAAGACCTGCGCGAAAAATTTTACCGCCTTTATAATGGTCGAAATACCAAAGGTGATTTTTCCAACTTGGAAATCATGGCTCAAATTGCCGATATACGCCGACGTATAGCCAATCTATTTGACAAATCAACCTATGCTGAGTATAGTCTCGAAAAGACTATGGCAGAAACGCCTGAGAATGTATACAATCTATTAAATCAACTTGCCGAAGCTTACCGTCCTGCACAATTGATAGAATTTGCCGAACTACAAAAATTTGCTTCTCAACTCGAAGGCCACCAAGTCACAATCAACCCATGGGACTATAGTTATTACTCCAATCTGCACAAAAGTTCAAAATATGATTATGACGAAGAAACAATCAGGCCATACTTTGAACTCAATAATGTTGTCGATGGCGTATTTGGTCTTGCAACCAGCCTTTATGGCATTACGTTTAAACACAATCCCGAAATTGAAGTGTACCATCCCGATGTTAAAGCTTACGAAGTTTGTGAAAGCGATGGTAGCTTCATTGGTGTCATATACACAGACTTCTTCCCTCGCGAAAGCAAACGCCCCGGAGCATGGATGACCGGTTTTAGAGACGAGCATATCGACGCACAAGGCAATATGGTTCATCCCCATGTCTCCATTGTGATGAACTTCACTAAACCGACCGGAACAAAGCCGGCTTTGCTAACCCCTTACGAAGTTGAAACGTTTTTGCATGAATTTGGACACGCAATACATGGTCTTTTCGCATCAACAAAATATGCATCTCTGTCAGGAACAGCCGTATACCGCGATTTTGTTGAATTGCCATCTCAGTTTAATGAAAACTTTCTTACACAAAAAGAATTTCTTGATGGATTTGCTCGCCACTATGAAACCAACGAAGCTATACCTCAAGAATTGGTTGACAAAATCATATCAACATCACAATATGCAGCAGCATATGCTTGCTTACGCCAATTGTCGTTTGGGCTAACCGACATGGCTTGGCACACTATCACCCAACCGGTAAACAATCCAGTCGAGTTTGAAAGCAAAGCCACTGAGTTGGTCAAAATGTTTCAAGATGTAGACGGATGCCTGTTTTCCCCTCAATTCAGTCACATATTCTCAGGAGGATATGCCGCCGGTTATTATAGTTATAAGTGGGCTGAAGTGTTAGATGCCGATGCATTCTCGGTGTTTTTGGAAAATGGCCTATATGATAAAGCATCTGCCGATTCGTTCCGTAAAAACATATTAATGAAGGGCGGAACGGAACACCCCATGATTCTATACAAACGTTTCAGAGGACAGGAGCCAACTATCGAAGCGCTACTTAAACGAGATGGAATTAAGCGACATGACGACATTCCAGTTCCTCAAGACATTCCTTCTCATAAAGATTGACTTCATACAAAATAGGGCATGCACTCATGTCCTATTTTATTTCAGACATGACAGAACGACATGACACATTTGACAATATTCACATATTTTTCTCTAAATACTTTTAAAATAGAGCATTGTATTATTAAATTGATTTAAGTATTCATTTTTATAGATGTTCAATTAAAATTTTGTCCTATTTTTGCGTCTAAGAATAAAACGTTAAAATTTAACAGTACAAAAATTAAAAATTAACATCTTTAATATAGTATTATGAAACTATTCAGCAAAATCGCCTTGATGGCTTGCGGCGTGGCCATTGCCAGTTCCGCATTGACAATTGTTGCAGTAAATACATTTGATTCTTCAAGCAACAATTTTAATTTCACCATGACTCCAGACAGCACTACGCCCGACCAAGGAAGTCTATATACGGTGTCGTCAAATAGCGTTACACCACCTACTGATTTCACTCATGCCGCCGAAAGTACAATCAACGGTGTTGTTAGCATCAAAAGCTATGCTACTCCTCGCGGTTATAACTACCGTAATGGTGGCGGCAATTACGTAGATCCACTTTTTGATTTCTTTTTTGGCTCACCACGCCGCCAACAACGCCCTCAACAGCAGGAACCTCAGCAAAACGAACAACAACTCGGTCTTGGCTCTGGTGTCATCATCAGTGAAGACGGGTATATTGTGACCAACAATCACGTAATCGATGGTGCAGAACGCCTTGAAATAACGCTTAATGACAACCGCACCTACAACGCCAAAGTAATTGGATCGGATCCATCAACCGACCTTGCATTACTTAAAATTGAGGAAAACGGCCTTCCGGTAATACCTATCGGAGACAGCGATGCTCTAAAAGTAGGAGAATGGGTATTGGCAGTAGGAAATCCATTTGGATTTACATCTACAGTAACAACCGGTATTGTCAGCGCTAAAGCTCGTAGCATATCAAGTGCCACTCAAGGTCGTCCAAGCATAGAAAGCTACATACAGACAGACGCTGCGGTAAATCCAGGTAACTCTGGAGGTGCATTGGTAAACATCAAAGGAGAATTAATCGGCATAAACACAGCTATTTATTCTCAAACCGGCAATTATGCAGGTTATTCCTTCGCAATACCAACTTCAATAGTGACTAAAATTATTACCGACATAAAGCAATACGGTGCCGTACAACGAGCCGTGCTCGGTGTTTCATACATGGAACTCACTCCAAAATTAGCTAAAGAAAAAAATATTACTGCTGTAAATGATGGAATTTATGTCGGCGAAGTTGTTGATCGCAGTGCTGCTATGGAAGCAGGCATAAAAGAGGGAGACGTAATAATTGCAATCAACGATGCTCCCACACACAACTCAGCTCAACTTCAAGAACAGCTCAACAAATATCGCCCCGGCGACAAAATTACCATAAAATATGTTCGTGATAATGCAATCGGGCAAACCGAAGTTACGCTGCGCAACAACCAAGGCAACACCAAGTTGACCAAAGCCAACGATTTCACTGCACTCGGATGTGCATTTAACGCTCTTTCCAACGAAGAACTTAAACAACACTCTATTTCTTCAGGAATACAAGTAGTCGGCATTAAAGATGGTAAATTTAAAGATGCCGGTATCAAAGAGGGATTTATAATCCTCGACATCAACAATAGCAGAGTTAAGTCACAAGAAGACGTTGAAAAGATTTACAATACTATCATGAAGAGTTCCGACTCTGACAAAGTGATGTTTATCACAGGCATTTACCCTACAGGTCGCAAAGTTTATTACGCCGTTGACTTAGCAGACTAATCATTCTCCACTCTCTCATCCCGGTTGAATAGCAACTATTCAACCGGGATCTATTTTATACATTGCATGAATAAGGGGATTTTTGTAAATTTGCGTCATTAACATTATAACGATTAATATATGGAACTTATCGATGGCAAGAAGATTGCCGATGACATCAAGAAAGAAATAGCAATTACTGTAGAGCAAATGGTAGCAGAAGGAAAAAAACGCCCTCATCTTGCAGCTATACTCGTAGGTCACGACGGTGGAAGTGAGACTTATGTAGCCCACAAAGTAAAAGCCTGTGAACAATGTGGATTCAAATCTACTCTAATCCGCTTTGAAAACGATGTCACCGAAGAGGAACTTCTTAACGCCATCAACCGTCTCAATAATGACAATGACGTTGACGGATTTATCGTGCAACTACCATTGCCTCGTCACATTTCCGAACAAAAGATAATCGAGGCTATAGACTATCGCAAAGATGTCGATGGTTTCCATCCCATAAATGTAGGACGCATGTCTATAGGCCTACCATGTTACCTTTCGGCAACCCCGGCAGGTATAATGGAACTGCTCAAACGCTATAATATCACAACAAAGGGAGCCAACTGCGTCGTGCTTGGCCGTAGCAACATAGTCGGCAAACCGGTTGCCACATTAATGATGCAAAAGCACCAACCGGGCGACGCCACTGTGACCGTGTGCCATAGTGCAACAAAAAACCTAAAAGAAATATGCTCTCAAGCTGATATAATCATTGCAGCTCTCGGACAGCCCGGATTTGTCACTGCCGATATGGTAAAACAGGGAGCAGTTATAATTGATGTTGGCACGACTCGTGTACCCGACACAACCCGTAAAAGCGGATTTCGCTTATGCGGTGATGTTGACTTTGAAAATGTTGCACCAAAATGTTCTTATATAACGCCCGTACCCGGTGGTGTCGGCCCGATGACAATCTGTTCACTAATGATAAACACATTGCTTGCCGGCCAAGGGAAAATATACGGATAACGCATATAATCTGCGGAAATGAATTCTCTCCACATTCTACTGTTCAGCCTGCTGTCATTGTTATTTGGCAATGACGAGGCTGAACTCGTTTTTGCCGGTGATGCCATGCAACACAAGGCGCAAATAGATGCAGCCCTGCAAGCCGATGGCAATTACAGCTACGATGATTGTTTTTCTTTGATAAAGCCTTATGTGCAAAATGCCGACTACGCCGTAGTCAACCTTGAAACACCATTAGCCGGGAAGCCCTACACCGGCTACCCTTGCTTTAGCGCTCCCGACAATTATGCACAGGCATTAGCCAATGTCGGATTTGACCTCATGCTCACAGCCAACAACCATTCCCTCGACAAACGTGATCGAGGAGCACGACGAACCATCGACACCCTCGATGAAATGGGCATAACTCATATAGGGACATACTACAATCAAGATGAACGCAAAAGGTTGACTCCTTTTATACAAGAAATCAAAGGCTTCAAAGTAGCGTTTCTCAACTACACCTATGGCACTAACGGCATAAGCGTGCAAGGAGATTTCATAGTAAATTATATCAACAATGCTACAATGGAGCAAGAGATAGCTCTTGCCCGAGAAAAGGGAGCTGAAATTATCATTGCCTGCATACACTGGGGCAACGAATATCAACTATTGCCACATCCCTCACAAAAATCATTGGCCAACCACCTAATCAATCAAGGCGTAGATATAATAATTGGCGGACATCCCCATGTGATACAACCAATGGAAATGCGACAAAACGATAAAGGCAAAACTCTTGTAGTATATTCTCTTGGCAACTTCATAAGCAACATGAAAACCCGCGACACTCGTGGTGGCGCCATGGTAAAGGTAAAACTACAACGTGACGACACAGGACAAGCTTATGTTGCAAATGCCGAATATCGTCTAATATTTACAATTCCACCTCACAATGGCAATAATTTCAGATTGACGCCGGTTGAAGAATATCTCACCGGATACAAAGCAGAAGAATGTCGTGCATTTGTAAAAGCTTCCGAATCTATTTTCACTAAATACAACATCGACGTAAAACGTGACACTTCAAAAATTGAAGAAAAAGCAAATCGACTAAAGTTACTACCTATCAACCAATTAATATTCGGCCAAGAATAATTAGATTATTTTTTCTACATTTTGCTTTGCCCGTTACAAAAATAATGCTAACTTTGCATCACGAAATTAAACATGGTGAAATTAGCTCAGCTGGTTAGAGCGTCGGATTGTGGTTCCGAAGGTCGTGGGTTCGAACCCCACACTTCACCCCCAAAGAGATTGACCTTTTGGTCAATCTCTTTTTATTTAACCCACATTAAGACAGCAAATCATCACATAAGGGATTGTTTGGGTTAAGTAGCAAAAAGGAGTGGGGATAAATAAAGTAATTTATCTTTGTATGCATATGGAAACAAAGATATTTATTGGTCTCCAATAATTTTTATATGGTAATGGCAGAAAAATTTTAGTATTTGGGAATTTGTTACTAATTTTGCGTGCAATAAATCTCAAACATCATGTCATTTATTGCAGATAAAGTAAAAATGGACGGTCTCACATTTGACGATGTCCTTTTAATTCCGGCTTATTCGGAAGTTCTTCCTCGCTGTGTCGACCTCAAGACACGTTTTTCTCGTAACATCACGCTCAATGTCCCGCTTGTTTCGGCTGCCATGGATACGGTGACCGAGGCTCGGCTTGCAATTGCAATAGCTCGCGAAGGCGGTATCGGTGTTCTTCACAAAAATATGCCAATCGCCGAACAAGCTCGCCAAGTGCATGCCGTAAAAAGGGCTGAAAATGGCATGATTTATGACCCGGTAACCATTAAACTAGGTTCTACTGTACGCGACGCATTGATGATGATGGAAGAATATCATATCGGTGGCATTCCCGTAGTAGACAACGATAAAAAATTGGCCGGTATCGTAACCAATCGCGATCTTCGCTTTGAGCAAGACCTCAACCGTCTCATTGACGAAGTAATGACATCAGAGAATCTTGTAACGACCGCTCAATCGACCAACCTCGAAGAAGCGGCACAAATACTCCAACAACATAAAATTGAAAAGTTGCCAGTAGTAGACAACAATGGGTGTATTATCGGATTAGTTACATATAAGGATATAACTAAAGCGAAAGACAAACCCAATGCATGCAAAGATTCTCGTGGACGGCTAAGAGTTGCCGCTGGAGTCGGAGTCACGCCAGACGTCATGGAGCGTGTTGATGCTTTGGTTGATGCAGGTGCCGATGCTATTGTAATCGATACAGCCCACGGTCATAGCGCCGGAGTAGTAGGCGTTTTACGCCAAATCAAAGATAAATATCCCGAAATAGACGTTGTAGTAGGAAATATAGCCACCGGTGAAGCCGCAAAATTCCTTGTTGACAATGGTGCCGATGGTGTAAAAGTAGGCATAGGCCCGGGATCAATATGTACCACTCGTGTAATTGCCGGTGTTGGTGTGCCACAACTATCAGCTGTATACGATGTTGCTAAAGCCCTTGAGGGCACTGGAGTACCTTTGATTGCAGATGGAGGCATACGCTATTCGGGTGACATCGTTAAAGCTCTTGCAGCAGGCGCATACTCAGTAATGCTCGGCGGAATGCTTGCCGGTGTAGATGAAACTCCGGGAGAGACAATTATATTCAACGGCCGCAAATATAAATCATATAGAGGCATGGGCTCTCTTGAGGCTATGGAAAAAGGCTCAAAAGATCGTTATTTCCAAGCCGGAGAAACCGACGCCAAGAAACTCGTACCGGAAGGTATTGCCGCGCGAGTACCATACAAAGGCTCTCTTTATGAAGTCGTATATCAAATGCTAGGTGGATTACGTGCCGGCATGGGATATTGTGGCGCAGAAAACATTGAAAAACTTCATTCTGCCAAATTCACTCGCATCACTAATGCCGGAGTTGCCGAAAGCCACCCCCATGATGTGGCAATTACAAGCGAAGCACCCAACTATAGTGCCTCCCATCAATAACAAGCGACTATACGGCTATTTAGCATAAATTTAAATATAGAGATATAATAAAAGGCTTATACCTTGCGTTATATCTCTATATATTTTACAACTCATAATAACACTAATCATTCTCAGAACATTTAGAAATGAACAGACGTATTTTCATAGGAACCTTGGCGATGGCTGTCATCTTTTCGGTTACTGCCAAAAACGATGATCCCACATTGATGACTATCAACGGGAAGAAAGTGCCTCTTAGCGAATTTCAATATCTCTACAACAAAAACAATGGTCAGCAGCTCAAGCCAATGACCATTGAGGAATATGCCGACATGTTTGTAATATACAAACTAAAGGTAGCAGAAGCCGAAGCTGCCGGCATTGACACAACTGCCGCATTTATCAAAGAGTTCAATGGCTATCGCAATGAACTTGCGGAGCCATATCTTCGCGATTCAGCCGAGGAAGAACGCCTAATACAAGAATGTTACTCACACATGCAACGCGACATCGATGTCAGCCACATCATGATATCGAAAGGCAATACTCCTGAAATTAACAATAAACAAAAAGCCACCCTTGATAGCATTCGCACTGCCATCATCAATGGTGCTGACTTTTCAGAAGCAGCACGCAAGCATTCAATTGACCGCGCAGCCAAATCCAACGGTGGACACTTGGGGTTCATGAGAGCAAATCGTCTACCCTACTCTTTTGAAAAAGCCGCATACCAAACTGCAATAGGACAGATTTCTCCTGTTACTGAAACAGAATTCGGATATCACATTATCCGAGTAGAAGGTGAACGACCTGCCAAAGGCAAAGTATTGGCTCAACACATTCTAAAATTAACACGTGGGATGTCACCCGAACAAGAAGGCTCAGTTAAGTCTCAGATAGACTCCATTTACCAACTCATCAACGATGGCGCAGACTTTTCAGAGATGGCTAAAAAAGAAAGTGAAGACAGAGGTTCTGCCGGCAAGGGGGGGATGCTACCATGGTTTGGAACAGCTGAAATGGTTCCTGAATTTGAAGAAGTTGCATTCTCTCTTGAAAATGGAACTGTTTCAAAACCATTCAAAACCTCGTATGGCTATCACATAGTAAAACGCATAGACAGCAAAGAGGCTCCAACCCTAGACGAAGCACGCGATGAGATTAATGCTGCCATTGCTCGTGATTACCGTTCAACATTACCAAAGGAAGCAAAAATCAAGGAACTTCGCGTTACATATAAAGCCAAAATCAATGAAAAGAATGTCAACGCCCTCAAAAATGAGATTTCCACCAACAATGGTATTGACTCAACTTTTGTAGCGAAATATAAAAATAGCAATATAGAATTGGCTAGTGTGGGCAAACGCACAATTACTATCGATGAATTCTTCTCATACCTACCTGAGACAATAACAATGTCTCAAGAACAAGCAACAACATTGCTCGACAACTCTATCAACGAAAGAATAAACTCAGTCGTACTTGAAATTGAGAAAGATAACTTAGAAAACAAACAACCCGAATTTCGCAACTTAGTCAACGAATATCGCGACGGAATGTTGCTATTTGAAATATCAAATCGCAATGTGTGGGAAAAAGCATCAAATGACCGCGAAGGACTACAACAATATTTCCAAAACAACAAAGACAAATATACTTGGGATGCACCTCGTTATAAAGGCTATATTATCCACACCACTAATGATTCTATCAAGGGAGAAATCTCCAAATATCTATCCAACAATTCCATAGAGAACGACTCATTAAGCAAAATTTTGCGCAAGGAATTTGGGAAAAATATAAAAATTGAGAAAGTTATAGCTGCAAAAGGAGATAACGCAATTGTTGACAATCTATTCTTTAACGGCCCTGTTCCTGCAAAGAAAGGACGCTGGATAGCATATCTCCCTTACAACGGTAAAATCATCAACACCCCCGAAGAAGTCAACGATGTAAGAGGACAAGTTACCGGAGACTATCAAAATGAGCTTGAAAAAGCTTGGGTAGAAACTTTAAAAGCTAAATATCCTGTAAAAGTCAATAAAAAGCTTTTGAAGAAAGTAAAATAACTGATTTTTTCGTAAATTTGAAGCTGAAATATAATTTACGAAAAAGACAAATGACGTTTTTTAAATATATCTCCTTGATTCTCATAGCTTGTGTCGTTGCTTCATGTAGCAACGACACAACTACGTCAGACAATATCCAAGAAGATGTATTGGTAAAAATCGGCAACTTAAGCCTAACGACCTCTGATTTAGCATCAAATATGCCTTATGGATTATCTCCCGAGGATAGTATAAAATTTACAAGAGCATACATTCGTTCATGGATTGACAATAAGCTTATTAGCGAAATTGCCGTGCGTAACATAGCCGACACCAAAAATATAGACAAAATGGTGGATGAATATCGCAATGAACTCATAATGTGGGAATACCGCAAACAAATGTTACAACAAAACTCAAACTTTACTCTACCGGAAGATACACTCAAATCCTATTACCAAAGTCACTCTGAGCAATTAAAACTTAAAAGCCCAATAATCAAAGGCATATATATAAAAATTCAAGCTGATGCCCCCGACATTGACAAAATCAGGAAATGGTATAAATCAGATAAAGCCTCTGATATTGACCAACTTGAAAAGTATGGATTAAATGAAGCCATACACTATGATTATTTCAAAGATAAATGGATTGATTGGGAACAAATTGAGTCTCGCATTCCACACAATTTTAATAATACTCCTAACAAAATTTTGGCAGAAAAACGGGATATAGATATAACAGCCAACGGTTTCACCTATCTTCTTCACATAAGTGAATATCTGCCGAAAGGTGCAATTATGCCTTATGAAGTTGCACAAGAGACTATCAAAGAAATGTTCATTAACGAACATAGATTAGAATATGACCGAAATCTCCGACAGCAACTTTACGAAAAAGCATATAACAACGGAGAAATCATATTACGCGTAGATATAGGTCAAAGTGATTCCAATTCAAAACGAAAATAACCATAAAGAAATTATTCATACATCGTGAAAGTCAACAAAACCATTACAGCATGTATATTTTTGGGAGTGGCAATTGCCACCATAGCCCAAAGCAATATCGTAGAACAGGTCGTCTGGTGGATTGGAGACCAACCAATCTACAAATCAGAGATAGAAGAAGCCTATCAAACCATGCAATACCAACGCCAACAAGTAAATGGCGATCCTTATTGCGTAATTCCAGAACAATTGGCCATCGAAAAACTATATTTGCATCAAGCTGAGCTTGACACTGTAGAAGTTCAAGAATATATGGTTATACAGCGTGTTGACAGCTACATAAACAACATGATTAACAATCTTGGCTCTAAGGAGAAAGTTGAAGAGACGTTTCGCAAACCTCTTCCTGAAATCAAGGAAACTCTCATGGAGCAGATGACCAATCAATACAAAGTTCAGGAAGTTCAAAGTTCTCTTACAAGCAATATAAAGACCACCCCTTCCGACGTCAGAAAATACTTTGATAATCTGCCCGCCGATAGTATACCTTTTATTCCTATGCAAGTAGAGGTGCAGATTATGAATGTCAAGCCAATAATTCCTCGCCAGGAGATTGACGATGTAAAAGCTCGATTGCGAGATTTTACCGAACGCATCAACAAAGGAGAATCAGAATTTTCCACACTCGCAATTTTGTATTCCGATTGTGGCTCAAGCGTACACGGTGGAGAACTCGGATTTATGGGACGCGGCCATTTAGAGCCGGAATATGCAGCTGTAGCATTTAATCTTAATGACCCCAAGAAAGTGTCTAAGATTGTTGAAACCAAGTATGGATTCCATATTATCCAACTTATAGAAAAACGCGGTGACCGCATAAATACCCGACACATACTACTACAACCAAAAGTATCTGATAAAGATCTTACTGAAGCAATTAACAGACTCGACACTGTACGCCAAGAGATTCTTGCAGAGAAATATAGTTTTGAGGAAGCTGTTAGATATTTGTCTCAAGATAAAAATACTCGATACAATAAAGGTTTAATGATAAATGAACGAACCGGAACAAATCAATTTGAGATGTCGGAACTGCCTCAAGAAGTCAGTAAGATTGTAAACGAAATGAATGTTGGTGAAATTTCTAAACCTTTCATAATGAAAGATTCAGAAAGTAATCGCGACATTGTCGCTATGATTAAGCTTTCACGACGCATCGATGCACATCGAGCTAATCTCAGCGATGACTATCAGAAATTAAAAAGCATGTATGAAAACGCATCAAAATCACGTATTCTAAAGGATTGGCTGGAAAAGAAAATAAACGACACCTACGTCCGCATAGAAGAAGGATGGCGAGATTGTGAATTTATCCACAATGGATGGATTAAAAACAAGGATTAATGTCACATTGCAACAACCACAACAATAAAATAATTTCAAAAAGGCATGGAACAACCACGGTAGTCCTATGCCTTTTAACTCTATTTGCAATTTTATTCACCATAGAAAAAGCAACCGCTCAGGCAATCAAGTCTTCCAATAGTCAACAACCTCAAAGAATAGCCGCCAAGCCTACAATCCCGACTGCCGACCGACATGAGCCCGGACGTGTATTTCTCGAATACGCCGATCAGCTAAAACTCGACGAAAAGATTAGTCGTGACTATCAAATTCTTTCGGGTAACGTGCAATTCCGCAAAGACGACATGTTTATGTATTGCGATAGCGCTTACTTTTATGAACAGACCAATTCCCTTGATGCATTTGGCAACGTCAAAATGGAACAAGGAGATACACTTTTTGTATATGCCGATGAACTATATTACAATGGCATTGAAGAAATGGCTCGTTTACGTCACAATGTAAGAATGGAAAATAGAGATGTAACACTATTTACTGATAGCCTCAACTATGACATGCGCGATGAAATTGGCTACTATTTTGAGGGAGGAAAAATTGTTGACAAAGTCAATGAACTATCATCGGTATATGGTCAATACATTCCCAACACCAAAGATGCCGAATTTCTATTTGACGTAGAATTATATAACGAGGATTATGTAATGCACACAGACACTCTCCATTACAATACAGCCACTCACATTGCCAACATCGTTGGACCAACAGTCATTGAGAGTGACAGTGCGACCATACACTCAAGCAAAGGATGGTATAACACTGACAACGATCAAGCCACACTATATAATCGCTCATTAATTGTTACAAAACAAGGGAATACTCTCACCGGTGATACCTTATACTATGACCGCCAGGCTGGCGTTGGAGAAGCATTTGGCAATATGATTCTGACTGACTCCGTACGTCAATCTACTATTGAAGGCGGTTATGGATATTACAACGAACGAGAAGAGCGCTCTTTTGCAACCAAGCGAGCTCGAATATTGGAATATAGTCAGCGAGACACGCTCTACCTTCATGGCGACACAATACGCACCTATATCGACAACTCCGACTCTACTCATGTCATGACAGCCTATCCTCGAGTTAGATTT
>CAZLUB010000015.1:0-39839 GCA_964562595.1 uncultured Muribaculum sp.
TGCTGCAAATTGATGCTTAACAAAATATTTGAATAATTTTCAAACAGCTTCTAAAGGTTGATTTTGTATGTATGTTACAAAATTACAAATTCAAGTTTAGACTATAAAATAAGGTTGAGAAAAAGTCGTGACAAACTATGAATGTTTATGAAATTTAAATGTGTATCTGCCGTGAGTTAAGTTGCGCATGTCGCGGGATGATGTTGGAGCATAACCGTCAGGAGACTCGACAGTTGCCGTAGAGCCTTCCGGGATGGCAATATTCAGGGTCAATCCTTGATGGTCGATGTTCCAAGCCACCTCAATAGTGCCATACTCGGTGTCTTTCGTCACGCGTGTCCATGTCATTCCATCGGGAATCTGTGGCTTTACCCTGAAGTGGCGGTATCCCGGATGTCTTTCATCGGGAGTCAATCCACCAAGACTTTGATAAAACCAAGTGGCGATGCCATTGTAGCAGTTGTGAACGCGACTACGTTCTCCGTCCCATGATTCCCATGTTGCAGTGGCTCCATTGTCAATCATATAGAGGTAGCCGGGATAGTCACGATGCTTGAGCATCCGGTAGATAAAATCAACTTCATTGTTGTTGACTGCCCATTCGGTGACGATGGGGACTCCGACCAATCCGCATGCGATGTGTCCATTGTAGCGAGTGGCCGACAGGTATAGCATTTTTTCTTTCACACCGGAGTAAATGTCATCGGGAGTCGCGCCAACAAGCATGGGGTATGCCATGTCGAGTTGTGAACCGGTAGCGTAGGTCGAATCAGCCGGATTATAAAAAGTGTCGTGTATTTTCTTATTTAAAGCATCGCGCTTGCGCTCATATTTTGTTGCATCATCAGTAAATCCTTGCATACGAGCCATCTTGGCCATTGCGGTGAGGCAACTGCTGATGAAGCAATTGTTGACTAAGTCGATTGATGTCTGGTTGCCGGCATCAACGCCTATTGGAGCGAGCCAGTCGCCAAGATACCATCCTCGGTAAGGCGTGTCGGGCCATCGTTGTAATAATCCGCTAGTGCTGTATCGGTCGACATATTGCATCCATTTGACCATGTAGGGGTAGCATTCTTCGACAATTGCTCGGTCGGCGTAGTTGAGATAGGTTCTCCATGGTGCTTGTACTATAAATCCACACCAATAAGGGCCGCCGCCACCGCCACCGGCAGGGGCAACGTGGGGCAGACCACCGTCGTCTTGGATGACGTCGCGCCATGCTTGAAGCCAGTTGGTGTAAGTCGTAGATACGTCATACATGGTCTGCAGTGCCATAGTAGAGGAGTTGCCATCTCCACCATAGCCCGTACGTTCGAGGTGTGGGCAGTCAACCATATATCCGCTAAATGTTAAGCAACGGAATGTGTGGGCAATCATGTCGTGGATTGCGTTGATGTCGTTATCAGAGCATTGAAATGTTGCCGTGGGGCGGTAATCTCCCGAAATTTGCAATGATTTTATTTTTTGTGGGTCGGGATCTTGTAGAAGGTTGGAAATTTTAACGTATCTAAATGCGTGATGATGAAATTTGTTACGGAATATTTCTCCATCGCGTCCGGCTGATATGTAACTATCACTCTCTCCTTGATGTTCAAAATTACCATGTTTGTCGAGATTGTCACCATATTCCAGTTTAACTTCAGTGCCGGCAGGCAGTATAGGCATGCCCATCTCAAACCAACCTGTTATTACGCGACCCATATCAACCAACCATGTTGTTTTGTCTAATTGTTTGATGCTTTTGACCGGATATGTCTGTATGATCTTGTTTGGCTCGCACATTTGCGGTAATGCTGTCATCCCAGATATTTCTACAACATGAGCCGGAGTCCATTGATAGTTGTTGAGTGTAGTTGCCGACATGTCGACGGGTGCTATGCGTCCGTCAATTTTTTCGCCACCAAACTGCAACGCCCACCATGTCCCTGTGTCTTTGTAGCCACTTTCTATACCTTGCCATGTCTGGTCGGTTGTTGTTAAGATTTTGGTCACTCCGTCAATTTCGCTTTCAACCCAAGCTTTCACCAATGGCCCACCATATTGGGCTTTAAACGTGTTGGGACGATACCATCCTTGTCCGAGCCAAATGACTATGTCATTATTGCCTTTACGTATTAGTGGGGTGATGTCGTAGATGTTGATTAGAGAGCGCTTGTCGAGTTGAGAAACTGCCGGAGACAACACGTTGTCGTTGGCTTTCTCTCCGTTGATGTATACTTCGTGGTAGCCCAACGAGTTAACGTATAATGTTGTAGGAGATGTCTTTTTTAGAGATATTGATTTACGCAAAATTGGAGAGGTTATGGCTGTGCTGTCTATTTCCAACCCGATGTATTGTCCGGGAAGTTGCTGTGCTATTGCCGGAAATAGCGATAATGTAAGAAATGTGATGATACAGTAAATCTTGTAATTCATGATAGGTCATATTTTAAATAATGACGATGGAAAATAGTTAATCCACTAAGCACATCCACCCGATTAGTCAACTAATCGGGTGGATGTGCTGTGGGTGTGTTCTGATTGATTCTTATTTTACACGACGCAAAACCATGGCCGTACGTGCGGGAAGATATAATTTCAACCATCCTTTGCCATCGGCTTGGTAGAGCGTATCGGGTTGAGTAAAGTGGTGTATGTCGGTATCTATATTTCCGAATCCTCCAAATTCAGGGTCGTCAGTTGACAATACAATGTCATATTCGCCTTCAGGTGCTAAAAAACCGTAGTCGGTGTAGGACTTAAAGGGAGCCCAATTGAATACGAATATGAAGTTACCTCGCATGTAGGCCAGCACTTGGTCGTCGTCTTTGTCCCAGAGTTTTATTATAGGTAGGCTTTGGAAATCGCAAGCCTTGCGAGTTAGTTCAATCATTGCGTTGTCAAAAGCGTTAAGCTCACAATAACGCAATTCTTTACGATCGACCAAATCCCATTGACGACGGGCATATTTGTGGCTCCAACCATTGCCTTCGCGAGGGAAGTCTATCCATTCGGGATGTCCAAACTCGTTGCCCATGAAATTGAGATAACCTCCATTGATTGTAGATAAAGTCACCAGTCGTATCATTTTATGCATGGCAATACCGCGAGCTACAGTCGCGTTGTCGTCTCCTTTGGTCATGTGCCAATACATCTGGTCATCGATTAATCGGAATATAACGGTTTTGTCTCCTACCAATGCTTGGTCGTGGCTTTCAACGTAACTAATGGTTTTTTCATCGGCACGTCGATTGGTTAGTTCCCAGAAAATTGATGTCGGATGCCAATCTTCATCTTTTTTCTCTTTGAGCATTTTGATCCAATAGTCAGGGATGCCCATAGCCATACGGTAGTCAAACCCGATGCCGCCATCCTTAAACTTAGTAGCCAACCCCGGCATGCCACTCATTTCTTCGGCTATAGTGATAGCGTTGCGGTTGATTTCGTGAATCAGCTTGTTGGCTAATGTAAGGTAGGTGATGGCATTTGTGTCTTGTCCTCCATTGTAATAGTCGTCATAAGAGCCAAATGCCTGGCCGAGACCATGGTTGTAATAAAGCATCGAAGTCACGCCGTCAAATCGGAATCCATCAAAGTGAAACTCCTCAAGCCAATATTTGCAGTTGGATAGTAAAAAGTGGAGCACTTCGTTTTTCCCATAATCAAAGCATAAGGAGTCCCATGCCGGATGTTCGCGTCGGTCGTCACCATAGAAGTATTGGTCGTAGCTTCCGTCAAGTCGGCCAAGTCCTTCGACTTCGTTTTTTACTGCATGAGAATGAACAATGTCCATGATTACAGCTATTCCAAGTTCATGAGCCCGGTCGATAAGGGCTTTCAGTTCGTCGGGTGTGCCAAAACGACTTGAAGGAGCATAAAAACTCGATACATGGTAGCCAAAAGACCCATAATATGGATGTTCTTGTATTGCCATTATCTGTATTGTGTTGTAGCCATTGGCTGCGATACGTGGTAATACGTTGTCTTTAAATTCGGTGTAAGTGCCTACAGCTTCGCGATTTTGAGCCATGCCGATGTGGCATTCGTAGATTAGCAATGGGCGAGTGTCGGGGATGAATTTGCGCACTTTCCATTTGTATGGTTTTTCGGGACACCACACTTGTGCTGAAAAGATTTTGCTCTCCTCGTCTTGCACGACTCTGTTGGCGTAGGCCGGAATGCGTTCTCCACATCCGCCCTCCCAAGATACAAGCATCTTGTAGAAGTCGCCTTCGTGGATGTCGTTAGCTTTAAGCTTGATTTCCCATATCCCGTTTCCTTTGGGCTTTAGAGAGTATTTGGCATATTCTTTCCAGTTGGAGAAATCTCCTATTAAGGTGATGGCGGTTGCATTAGGAGCCCATTCGCGAAATACCCATCCGCCGTCGGAGGTGTGATGTAGTCCGAAGTAATTATGGGCATTGGCAAATGCTTTGAGCGAACCGTCTGTTGCAGTCAGTTCTTTTTCTTTGTCGATAGCGTCTTTATGACGGCCATTGATGGCCTCGGCATAAGGTTTTAGCCAAGGGTCGTTTTTGATAATCGCTAATGTACGTGCCATGTTTTAGGGGTGTTTATAGTTGAATAGGGGTGTATTATCGTTTGAGTAATTAAAACTTATAAGTTATGCCGACAAGTCCGGTGATTTCTTTATTGGGAACAGCGTATGTAATCTGCCAATCGTTGTTGAGCAAATTTTCAATGTTGGCAAATATTGAAAATGCGGGAGATATATGGTAGGATGCCGACAGATTAAGTGAATTGATGTCACCAAGGTCAACGACTTCATGAGTCATACTCTCAGAATTGTAATTGGCAAGGTATGTTACGCGGTCACTGCGCAATTGATATGCAAGAGTGATGCCAAGAGGCTTGATGGGGTTGACGGTTACAGTCGCATTTATCACCGATTTGGCACGGTCTCTCCATAGAAAATAACCTTTGTCATACTCTTGAGGAGCGCCCTCATAACTAATGCGAGTAGTGATTATATCTCGCCAAATGTAGTTGAGCGAAGCTCCGTAGTGAAATCCTTTAATATCAATGGCTTGATAGAAACCTGAGTTGTGGCTATAATCAATAACGTCCGGCATCAGCCAGTCATTAGCTCGCGCATATCCACCAAACAATTCTATGGAGAAACCACTTATGGGGCCTAATATGATGCCGGCATCAATGGCATATGGGATATTGGAACTGCGAAAAGCAGCATGGGGATTGAGATAATGGTTTTGTAAGAATAGTCTGTTGAGGGTGTTGTGGTACACACCTCCTTTTGCGGTTGCCCATATCGAGAATATTGAAATGGGTTTTATATCTACGGTAACATTGGGCGCAAAACGCAATTTGCCTTCATTGCCCCAAGAGTAAGTTATGTTTGCGCCTACTTTAGCCGAGGCTTTATCACCTTTGATATAATAGTAAGGATTGAGGTTAAGCGAGCCGTAGTTAATGTCGGCAGCGACAGTTTCCCACTTGAAATATGTGTTGTGTATGTTCTGACTATTCTGTATCGACCATTCTCCGGGTTGGCTATAGTCGAGCAACGTCACATCAGTTTCAAACCCCAATGCCGAGTGGTTGTCGATGTTATAATTAATAGTTCCATCTAAAGATAGTTGAGATTCGCTAATAGGCTCAATGTCTGTGATATTGTCGGTGCTGATGGATTTATTAAAGCCAAAATAGCTTCCTCTGACTCCTATGTTATAGTCAAGTTGAGATGTTGGAGAGTGTCTCCAAACAATGGAGCCATTCAGTCGATTTATGTTTTGGTCTTGTTTGAGTTCAAGAGTATAGGGGTATTCTAAGGATGAAAAACCGTAATCAATCTCGGCTGACAATAGAGCCGACTGTCCTACTTGTTGATTGAGTGTAAGACCCATTGTGGCGGTGTGGTCTTTGTAGTCTTGTTTTTCCCCCCATATGTTTTCTCGCTTGTATTGGCTACCGTTATATTGCAACCAAGCATTCAGCTGTGTGGCTTCTTTGTTTAAAATGAGGTAGCCGGCAGAGAGACCTAAATCCATAGATGGAAAATATCCAATATCGAGGTAGCCCCGATAGGGTGATGCCTCAATTGTAGATTTATAGGAGACTGGAGATAGCGTTGTAACCATTGTCGTGAGCTGTGCATTGACCGGACGATTGCTCCATTGCAGGCGCTTTGTGGCAATTGGTGAGAGTTGTAATTCCGGGCTTGTGTTGATGCGAGAAGCTTCTCTCTCTTGAGGCACAATTTCCTTCTCGATGGTTATTTCTTTTGACAAGTCTTCAGCCGAAGATGCAATGGCTATTGCTAAGCCTATTGTCAATATATATAATCGGTTTGCTTTCATCTGTTGTTTAACGGTTTATGGTTACTTGCCGAGTCGTTGCTCTATCATGGTGAAAATGTCGCTTTCTGTACCCGGATAGTTGTCACGCAAGCTTTTGAGATATTCATCTGCCTCAAATTGATTGCCTTGCTTACGATAAATATCACTTAGTAAGATATATCCGCGAGCAAGCCAATATTGATGTGGGGTGTTGGAATCGACAAGCTTTTCTACTTGTTGTTGAGAACTTTTTACATTGTCGTTGTCAAAATAGTGTTGAGCCAAATAATATAATGATTTTGCGCCATATAGGTCATTGGTGTCATTGGCAATTGATTCCCATGTTTTGATGGCTTCTTCATCATTGCCTGTTTGTGCTAATGCGTATGCACGTGAAAAAATAATTTCATTTTTGTCGGTTGCCGGAACGGCTGTAGATGATAGTAGATTGTCGGCCGACTCGATGACTTCATTGTGCTTGCCTAAGTCGCGAGCCACACGCATTATGCCAAGTCGTGCGGCATGAATATTGCGTGATGCCGATGCTCGTTTTTCAAGAGTGTGAAATGTTGCAAGAGCCTCTTCTCCGTTGCCTTGTTCGAGTTCAAGAGTACCTTTTATGGCAAGAGCGTCTTCGGCGGCTTCGCTATCGGGATAACGTTCGACAAGCATGGTCGCATAGAGCAGGGCATTGTCGCTGTCACCGGCTTTGTATGATGCTGTCGATAAATAGCTCAATGCTTGAGGTTCGTATGCTCCGCCGGGATATCGTTTGAGATAGTTTTTTAGCTTATCTAAAGAAGTGATATCGGAGAGGTAGGCTTTCTCGGCGGCTTCAAAAGTTAGTTGGTCCATCTCTGAAGTTTCAAGTTTGGGAGCATTGGGCACTGAAGTTATAAATTGGGCGTATTCGTCAAGTTGTCCCATGTCGGCGTATATGCGTTTGAGGTCGTCGCCGGCCACACGTGCTTCCTCGCTTGTCGGATAATTGCGGATAACATCTTTGTATACATCGATGGCTTTATTTTTATCACCCAAAGCCATTATGGTAATAGCCAGTTGCAGATGTCCGTTTCGACCTTGTGCTGTTGTAGGATATTGGTCAACGAGTTGTTGATACACCTTGATTGCTTTGCTTTGATCCTCAAGGGCTATAAAGGTTTCGGCTTTTTCAAGAAGTGCCAAAGGCAGTAGCCCCGAAGATTGGTAGGTAGTCATCATCTCATCGAGAATTTTGATTTTCCCGGAATGGTCGCGAGTCAACCCTCGCATCATAGCTTTTTGAAAAAGAGCGTAGTCCCCGGCTTCAGGGTATAGTTGATAGGCTTTGTCGTAGTAAGTTGTAGCCTTGGCAAAGTTGGAGTCGTAATAGTAGCAGTCGCCAAGCCGGTTGTAAGCATCAGCTGTGATATGGTTGCCTAAGCGTGATTGGTATTTTATTACGTGCTCAAAGTTTTGCCGAGCTTCGTTGTATTTCTTTTCGCCAAATCTACTATATCCAAGATTGTAGCGAGCCAAAGGCAGATTTGATGCCGTTGTGGGAGTCGCTTTGACGTAGGTCAAGTAGGCTTCAGATGCTTGTGTATATTTGCCTTGGCGGTAATAGCAGTCGCCAATCCATAAGTTGCATTCACGGGCAATGTCTTTGTCATAAGCGGCAAGAGACTTAGCTTCTTTAAGACGATTGAGCGATTGCACAATGTCGCCCGATGCGAGATTGCGTGAGCCGAGTATGTAAAGCACGCGTTGCTTGGCTTTGAGTATTGTATCGCTTGGCTTTTTTACTCTTTCAATTGAGGTTAACGCACGTTCATAATTGTTGTCGGTCATGTAGCCGGCAACGATATACTCTTGTACGGAAGGAGCATATCGTGAGTTGGGGTATTGACTAATGAAATCTTCGAATATGGCTACTGAGCTGCCGAATGGAGTACGTGCACCCTCCATTTTTGCAACAGCGTAATTGTAAAATGCGGTTTCCTGTACGTTGGCATCATGATTCATGCGGTATGCCTTTTCGAGGGCAAGCAACGCAGAGTTGTAATTGTTTGAAGCCAGATGGGACTGGCCTATGTAAAGGTATGCCGATTGTCCCATGGCATCGTCACACTCGGTGACTTTGCTGAGGGTGTTGATGGCTTCGTCATATAGGCCTTGAGAGTATTGGCTTATCCCAAGGATGTATAATGTCGATGGTTGAGGAGCATCGACAGCATCGACATACTGTTTTAAATATCCGATAGCTTCCTCGGTGCTGTCAAGGCAGTAGAGTGACTCGCCAGCAATGCGTTGCATCTCAGGTGTAAATGTTGGGTCGATGCCGAGGTCTATGACTTTCCGGGCTGTGGAAAGTGCGGTGTTATAATCGCTTTGAGCATAGGCAATCTGCGCTAAATAATAGTCGGCACGGTTGCCCGGAGCAGTTGTCGTGTTGACGCTTTGCAACAATTGTTTTGCTGTTGCATAGTCGGCTTGAGTGTAGGCAATGTAACCTTGATAAAATTTTGAGGCATTGCCATATTCTTTTGATTGATTTAGCGATGCAAATTCCATTTTGGCGGCATCGGCGTTGCCGAGCATCATGTTACAATACCCCAAACGGTAAGAGTAGCCTTCGGCAGAAGCTATGTCAAGGCTATTGCGGTCAATGTCATTATAAGTATGTAGCGCTTGGCTGTATTTCCCTTCAAAAAAATCGCAATCGGCAAGAGCCAAGTGTGCTTGCACTGCATAGACGGAGTGGGGATAGTCTATCATGAAGTTTTTGAGCATGTCGCGAGCATCGCCTATGTTTCCACTGTAAAGTTTGGCCAAAGCCAATTGTAGTGTCGTGGCTTGCTCTTGTAGAGGACCTGCCGGCATTGATTTTATGTGGTTTAATTGATCGACTGCCCCTTGATAGTTTTTGTCGGAACTCATTAGCTGCCCACGAAGCATATATCCTTCTGTGGCCGGAGAGTTTATTTGTGCCGACATATAGGTTGCCGACACTGCCAATGCTAAAAGTATGATGAAGCGTTTCATTTCAAGCAATATTTTTGCAATTATGCAAAGATACACAGAATGTTTTTAATTATGATGTCATTTTGCCCTTGAAATTGGTTGTATTTTCATTGAAAATATTAGTCAATGAATTTGCTAATTGCATTACGCAAATTGATTTGCTATGTATTTATTAATGTGTGTTGTATAACATGCAGTTATAATTTCTATATTGACGAATTTTTTTGCAACTTTGCAAAATGATTTTGCATTATGCCGAAATGTGCGTGTGGCATTTTCGGTAGTTGTCAATTTTTTAAATAGCGAATTATTTATTATTAGTTTTCTTTTTTAAGCATGAAAAGATTTTTATTTTCATTGATGAGCATCTGTGTGCTTGCCACACTTGGTGTGCATGCTCAAATTATCACGACATCTCCGGCCATCGTGCAGAAGTCGAGCAACCCAATTGTCCTCACTTATCATAGCGACAAGGGAAATCTCGGATTGAAGGGACAGCCTGCTGACGACCCTATTTATGCTCACATCGGAGTGATTACAAACAAGAGCAATAGTGTGAGCGATTGGAAGTATGCTCCTGAATGGGGAGATAATTCTGCGAAATACAAGTTGGAATATGTAAGTACCGATGTATGGACTTTGACCATCAATTCAGACCTTCGCACCTATTTTGGTATGACCGATGCTAATGAAACCATAGAGAAGATCGCGTTGGTGTTTAGAAATGGAAGTAAGACCAAAGAGGGCAAAGATGTTGGAGGAGCTGATATATTTGTCGATGTGTATGACGATGGATTTCAATTGTTGTTTACTTCCGATGCAGAGAGCGACATGTTGTCATCGTCTACCAATACGGTGACATTCTCGGCTGTTACGAGCGAAAATGCTAAAATTGAAATTTCGGTAGATGGCAATTCCATAGCATCGCAAGCATCGACCACATCGGTGGTAAAAACTTATACGTTTACAGAAAAAGGTGCAACATCGATTGTTACCGCGCGGGCTACAAAAGGTAGCGACGTAATTGAAAAGAGCATGACATTCTGTTATCCGAGCGAATCACCGGCCAAAGATTATCCCGGTGGAGTGCCTCAAATGGGAGCAGTGGTAAATGCCGACGGCTCGGTTACATTTTGTCTCGCAGCTCCCGGCAAGTCTAATGCTGTGCTTGTTGGCTCATGGGATGATTACAAGACTCTTGATGAAAACGTGATGTATTACCATGACTACAATGGAAATCGTTACTTCTGGAAAACTATAGATGGGCTTGACCTTACACAAGATTATGCCTATTATTATGCTGTAGATCAAACCTACAAGGTTGGAGACCCCTATGCTCAAATGATTCTTGACCCATATAGCGATAAATGGCTTAATGGAGATTTGCTTGACGATGTGATGCCTTATCCTTATGATAAAGTGTCGGGCAACATTATGCTTGCGGTGTTACGTGCGCCACGCCAATATGACTGGAAAGTTGAAAACTTTAAAGGCGTAGATGCAAAAGACCTTATCATATACGAGTTGTTGTTGCGTGACTTTACCGGTACGGAAGGAGCCGCTGATGCCAATGGTACGCTTAAACTTGCCATGGAAAAGTTGCCCTACTTGAAGAAACTTGGAGTGAATGCCATCGAATTGATGCCTATTATGGAATTTAACGGCAATAATTCATGGGGATATAATACCAACTTCTATTTTGCAACCGACAAAGCTTATGGTTCGCCTGAAGAATATAAGGCGTTTATAGATGCGTGTCACGAAAATGGCATGGCCGTGATACTTGACATTGTGTTTAACCAGACTGACGGTTTGCACCCATGGTATCAACTTTATCCGATAGAGTCAAACCCGTTCTACAACAAGGAAGCTCCTCATGCTTGGAGTGTGCTTAATGACTTGAAGCAAGACAATCCGATAGTTCAGCAACAATGGAAGGACGTATTGCAATATTGGCTTAAAGATTATAAGGTCGATGGTTTCCGTTTTGACCTTGTCAAAGGCCTAGGCGATAACAATAGCTATGGTGGTGGCACAGATGGTTACAATCAGTCGCGTGTAAATCGAATGAAGCAACTTCACGCTTACATAAAAGAGATTAACCCCGATGCTTATCACATCAATGAACTTCTTGGTGATGCAAGTGAAGACAATGCCAATGCCACTGACGGGCAGATAGGCTGGTATAGCCAGATGAATGGCGCGGCCGGAACTTGGGCAGAAGGCTCACAAGCTTCGTTGTCGGGATTTGACGGTTATTTCTCAGGACGTAAATCGGCAAATACAATTGTATATGCTGAAAGCCACGACGAGCAACGCATCGGGTATAAGCAAAACACCTATGGAGTTGCCGGCGTCAAGGATGCACATGATGTGAAGATGCGTCGTCTCGGTTGTGTTGCCGCTTCTATGATTTTGCGACCGGGAGCCCATATGATATGGCAGTTTGGCGAATTGGGCAACGATGAAAATACTAAAAATGATGACGGCTCAAACAAAACAGATCCTAAAGTAGTGCGTTGGAACGACCTTGACGATGCAGATCGAAAAGGTCTTTATAACAGCTATTGTGAATTAAACACTATTCGTTTGGCCAACCCTGACCTTTTTGATGAAAATGCAACTATTGAAACAGCAATGGAAACATCCAACTGGTCAAGCGGATATACATTCCACTCTTATACAGCCGGAGGCAAAGAATTGATAGTGGCTATTAATCCGGGGTCTACCAAAATGTCTCGTGTGCAAGTTGCTGGAGCTCAAGGAAGCGGTGCGGCTGATTATCAAGTGATTTCATCAAGCTATGGAGTGGATGCTCCTACTGTGGCAATGAATGGCACTGTGTTGTATGTGCGCAATCTACAGCCTCATTCTTATGCTGTAATTACTCGTAATGTGTCAACCGGTATTGACGACGTAGTAGTCAATGGTCAAAACAATGTTGATGTAATTGGCGGCCAAGGAGAAATCATAATTGCCGGAGAATATGATGACGTAGCAGTGTTTAATCTCGCCGGTCAACCGATGAATAGTCTTAACGTTCCTGCCGGACTATACATAGTCAATGTTGACGGCTACACAGCAAAAGTGATAGTTAAGTAATAGTAAAATTAAAGCAACTTCTTATAATGTGCAGCCCCCGTGCCTGATGAGGCATGAGGGGCTGTTTGTTTATATGCTTACCTATAGTTTGGTGTTTAAGACTATTGGAACTTGCGTAGTTGTTCACTATATTTGAGGTAAACCTCGAATGTTTTCTACACTCGCTTAGGAAAACATTCAAGCAAGCATGATGTTTCTCGCTTGTTTATCACTATATTTGCAAGGGGATTGGTATTTCATTAAATTTGCAAAGATAAACGGAGGACTGCTTATGCGACCAATATTTTTAGTGGGCTATATGGGCTGTGGCAAGTCGACTCTCGGTCGGCATGTTTCGGCAATTACCGAAATGCAATTTATCGACCTTGATGCATATATTGAAGGCCGGTATCATCATAGTGTAAGTGAATTGTTTGCGTTATACGGCGAGGACGGATTCCGTCGTTTGGAGCGAGCTATGCTACAGGAGGTGGCCGACTTTGAAAATGTATTGGTGGCTTGTGGGGGAGGCACGCCGTGTTTTTTTGACAACATGGACTATATGAATTCTCATGGGACTACCGTTTTTCTTGACACGTCGCTTGATAAATTGCATTCGCGTTTATGCAGAGGCAAGCACAAACGTCCGTTGATAGCATCAAAAACCGACGATGAATTGCTTGCTTTTATTGAAAAAGCATTGGCTGAACGAATGCCTCATTATGCCAAAGCGCAGATGACATTTAAGTCTGACCGGCTTGAGAATGAAAGCGAAAAAGCCGACACGGCTCGTCGCTTTATCAATCAGTTTCATCTAATAGCACAATAGACACCATGGCTGAAAGCAATATTACTCCGCAGGAACAACCTTGTGCGACGATGCACAAGAATAAAAGTATAACTATAGGCCTCCCGGCGTGTCGTAACGCGGTTGACCGTCGTTTCCCGTTGACTCCGGAGGCGGTAGCTGTGCTTGTGGAAAAAGGTTACAAAGTGTGTGTAGAAAAGTGTGCGGCAGCAACAATTCATTATTCCGACGCAGCCTATATTCGCAATGGGGCTGCTATCGTAGACCGGGCTACGGCTTTTGGTTGTGATATTGTCATTCACCTTGCAGCTCTTGATGTGAACGATGTTCGCAACATGCGACGAGGGGCAACATTGTTGTCGCTATTGCATGCCCGGCAGCAAAAGTCTGAGACTATATCTCTGTTGCTCGACCGAGCAATAACTGCTGTAGCGGTTGACCTGATATTGAATCAATCGGGCAACACGCCATTTGCCGACATATTGTCGGAAGTCGACGGACGTGCATCAATGGCATTGGCATCGTCGTTGCTTGCCGATTCTGAACAAGGAAAAGGAATCTTGCTTGGCGGTGTAGCCGGCGTGGTTGCCTGCGAAGTCGTGATTCTCGGCAGTGGCATTGCCGCACGTGCGGCGGCATTGTCGGCACTCGGATTGGGCGCGACAGTGCGCATTTTTGATAACGATACATATCGTCTGCGCGAAGCAGTCGCTCAATTGCCGGCCGGAATCATTTCGTCGGCATTGCATCCCAAGGTATTAAGCCACGCATTGCGCGAGGCTGACGTCGTCGTGGCTACTGACATGTCGCCGGCTTGTGTCGTAAATGCCGATGCCGTGGCAGAAATGAAACGCGGAGTGGTTGTGATTGACTTAAATCATGATGAGACGCCGACGTTTCCATCCATTGAGGCTATCGACATATCGACAACCCGCAATGCCGAAGTGGCAAGTCGACGAGTGTGTTACACCTGCGCCGGCAATGCAGTGCCACGCACTGCATCTATGGCATTGAGTAATGCGTTTATTACGTTGTTTGATGATTTGTCGGTGTGGGAAACCTCAGACCGACTGGCTAACGCGTGTCCCGGGGTGAAGCAGGCGATTTATACCTTCAAAGGCAAGGCCGTCAATGGTCTAATCGCAGATGTGGTGGGAAGTCGTCGTTTTGATATTGATTTGTTTCTCACGATGTCTTAAGGAAACATCTGAAATTTACCTTAATATTGGTTATGGCTAATCGAAAGTTTTATGTTGTGTGGGAAGGTCGTTGTCCGGGCATCTACGACTCGTGGGAGGAGTGCCATGCTCAGATTGACCAATTTCCCAATGCCAAATACAAGAGTTTTTCAACGCAAGAAGAGGCTACGATTGCGTTCCGGGGAGATCCTCGAGAGCAATTGGGACTGCTTAAGGCTATTGCCGAACGCAATACTCCGATAGTCAATTATAGTGCGTTTCCCGAAATCGAACTTGATGCAATCGCTGTGGATGCGGCATGTTCGGGCAATCCCGGACGTATGGAATATCGAGGGGTAGATGTGCGTAGTGGTATACAGTTGTTTCATGTAGGCCCGTTGGATGATTCAACCAACAATATCGGTGAATTTTTGGCGCTTGTACATGCGCTTGCCATGTGTAAAAAGCAGGGAGTCTCAACTACCATTTATTCTGATAGCCGTACAGCACTGGCATGGGTTCGTAACCGGGCGACCAAAACTACGTTGCAACCAACACAACGAAATGCCAAGACTTTTGAACTTTTAAATCGTGCGTTAAATTGGCTCGCCCACAACACTTATGAAAATCGTATTGTAAAGTGGAAAACAGAAGAATGGGGAGAAATACCGGCCGATTTCGGTCGCAAATAAATTATGTGATTTGTTCCACCCATAATACCTTGGTATAAATAAGAAGCAAATCAAGAGCATGACAGTAGGTCATATTCTTGATTTGCTAATTTAAAGTGAATTTAACAAGGTGTTGTATTCACTTATATATACGAGATTTAATTCCTAACTACCTACATTTAAATAGGAAAGTTTATAAGGTTAGCATACCAAGGAACTATAAATGTCATTATCAGTATGTTGATTATGAACGCAATCAGTAAAGCCCACCATGATTGCCAACGATAGCTGATAGAGGCAAGTATGACATTGGCTAATACAATGGCGACATCAAGCATTAATTTCTGTAAAGTTGATGCGTGACCGCAAGTGACAGCGATAATCAGACAAGAAAATCCTAAAAACAGACCTGTGGCTACAGATGTTATTTGTTTCGTTGAGCCTTTGGTGAACGATAATAGCCAATGTGTAAGTCCAAAAGCCCCTACAGCAATAGCAAAATAGTAAGGGTAACTGCTGTTCAATCGGCACCAAAATGTGGTGAGCACTAATAATATGCCTAATACAAATGCGATACCGGCTAATTTCAAAGGAGATAAATTTTTCATAATAGTTGTTATATTAAAGATCGATTAAATTTCACAGAGCATAAAACAGAGATGCTTGTTCTCATTACAATTTTAATATAAGGCGAACATGGAGGATTATGCCACTATGTTGTTAATTTTTTTTTTAACAGATTGATTATGAATAATATACTTTTCCTTGTTATAAGTGGATATGCCTTAGTCTTTGTCGATAGTGTGATTTTTTTAATAGATATAATTTGAGCAGAGGGACATTGCAGTGTATTGCAATATTATTATAAAACAAGAGCATCTGACGAGAACGTCAGATGCTCTTGTTTGGTCGGTAAGATTTATTTCTTTATTAATCGCGTGACGATCCGAAGAAACGCAACAGATAGAGGAACAAGTTGATGAAGTCGAGGTAGAGCGACAATGCTCCAATGGTAGCCAAACGGCTGTTGTCAACACCGGCTCCATATTCTGCCATTTGCTTGATTTTTTGAGTGTCCCAAGCGGTCAATCCGATAAAAATAAGCACTCCGGCTCCCGATATAATCCATTCGAGTGTCGAATTAGCCCAAAACAGATTGACCACGATACAGATGATAAGTCCCCATAGTGCCATGCGTAAGAATGTGCCAACGCTTGTGAGGTCGCGGTCGGTGAAGTAGCCATAAACGCTCATGGCTCCAAATACTCCTGAGGTAATCAGGAATGTCTTGAAAATTGACGGGAGCGAATAGGCGAGGAATATAAATGAGAATGTCAATCCGTTGATGATGGCAAAGGCAAAAAACAGTACAGTCGCCATTGACGAACTTATCTTCTGTGTCGCTCCTGAAATGCCGATTACCATCAGTATCTCGGCTATTAGCAATCCCCAATATACCCAACTGTTGGTGGCGATGAAATACATCACGCTTGGTATCATTGTGACAACCCAAGCCGACGCCGTCGTAACAAGCAGGGCGAGAAACATTTTCACATATACGCGTTTCATTACAGCCGAAACGCGGCTTTCCAATGAGGGAAAGCCATAGATGTCTACATTGTTGTTCATAGTTTTTGTTTGTGCTGTTATAAAAACTGTTAGAGAGATATTTTTGTTTGATTACATTCGTTCGGGTACTTCAATGCCCAACAAGCTCATGCCGCTGCTCACTACGCGTGATACATTTTCGCTCAATGCCAAGCGCAACGCCCTCACACTACTGTCGCTTTCGTTGAGAATCGAATAGTCGTGGTAGAATTGGTTGTATTCTTTTACGAGGTCATAGACATAGTTGGCAATCAGTGCCGGAGAATATGTGCGACCGGCTTCGGCTACGACTGCCGGGTAGTCGGCCAAATGTTGGATGAGCGATATTTCTTTTTCGTTGGGTGCGACTTCGCCATAGCCTTGGGCTTTGTAGCCTGCGTCGTCGGCTTTGCGCAACACAGAACGTATGCGGGCATAGGTGTATTGAATGAATGGGCCTGTGTTGCCGTTGAAGTCGATTGACTCCTTGGGGTTGAATGTCATGTTTTTGCGTGGGTCAACTTTCAATAAGAAGTATTTCAATGCTCCAAGTCCGACGATACGGGCTATTTCGGCGCTTTCTTCTGCCGAGAAGTCGCCTTTGCCACGCTCGGCCGACACTTCAAGTGCTCCTTGTATCATTTCATCCATCAGGTCGTCGGCATCGACTACAGTGCCTTCTCGGCTCTTCATTTTGCCTTCCGGAAGTTCTACCATGCCGTAGGAGAAATGCACAAGGTCTTTGCCCCATTTAAATCCGAGACGGTCGAGAAGCAACGATAACACTTGGAAGTGATAGTTTTGCTCGTTGCCTACAACGTAAATCATCTTGTCGATGGGATAGTCTTGATAGCGTAGTTTTGCAGTGCCGATGTCTTGGGTCATATATACCGAAGTGCCGTCGCTGCGTAGCAACAGTTTGTGGTCGAGGCCGGCATCTGTGAGGTCAGCCCACACAGAGCCGTCGTCCTTGCGATACATGATGCCTTTTTCAAGCCCTTCAAGCACTTTTTCTTTGCCTTCGAGGTAGGTGTTGCTCTCGTAGTAGATTTTATCAAAGTCTACACCAAGGCGTTTGTAGGTTTCATCAAAACCGGCATATACCCAAGAGTTCATCATTTCCCACAGCCTGCGTACCTTCGGGTCTTTTTGCTCCCATAAGCGTAACATTTCACGGGCTTCAAGCATCAATGGAGAGTTTTTTTCTGCTTCTTCTTGGCTCATGCCGTCGGCTATAAGAGCCTTGACTTCGGCTTTGTAGTGCTTGTCAAATAGCACGTAGAAATCTCCAATCAGGTGGTCGCCTTTTTTGCCGGTTGACTGGGGAGTTGCTCCTTCACCCCACTTTTGCCATGCAAGCATCGATTTGCAGATGTGGATGCCTCTGTCATTGACAATGTTGGTCTTAACAACGCGGTTGCCACAAGCTTTAAGTATCTGGGCAAGGCTGTAGCCAAGCAGATTGTTGCGTATGTGCCCTAAGTGCAGGGGCTTGTTGGTGTTGGGTGAGGAGTATTCGACCATCACCAATGGAGAGTTGTCGTCGGCAGTCGTAAATCCGTAATTGTCGGTGTTGTTGATGTGAGATAGTACCGAGGTAAAGAATGTCGGCTCGATGACGATGTTAAGAAATCCTTTTATTACGTTGAAGCGGTTGACTGCTGGCTCGTTGGCAACAAGCCATTCGCCTATCTCTGTGCCTACGGCTTCGGGGGCTTTGCGGGCTACTTTTACCCAAGGAAACACTACAATTGTCAGATTGCCTTCAAATTCCTTCTTTGTCGTTTGTGGAGTAATTGACGAAGCTTCCACCTCAATGCCGTAAAGATTCTTGACGGCATTAGACACAGCTTGGGATATTATGTTATCTATTGACATAGTTACTGCAATTTAAATTATTTATGTCCACAAAGATACAACAAAATCGGCAAATAGCTATTATGCCGATTGTCTTAGCTATTGGTGTTTTCGTTTTTTTATGATAATATTTTGATTTCAGTCAAATAATATGTATCTTTAGTCGTTGTTAAATTCTTAAACCTAATAACTAATGAAACAAGTAATATTTGGTGCAATGCTCTCGTTGGCAATGATGTGTAGTGCACAGTTGAGAAATGACGATGTGTATAAATTGACCCACATCAATAAAAACAATGTTAGAACGGAGTATGCAATCCCCAGTTTTGACGGGTATGTGACGTTGAAGTGTGATTTCCACACCCACACGGTGTTTTCTGACGGCTTAGTGTGGCCGACAATCCGAGTGACTGAAGCGTGGCTTGGCGGCTTGGATGCAATTGCGATTACAGACCATATTGAATACCGCCCTCATAAGGATGTGTTGAAAGGCGACTTAAACGAATCGTATAAACTGGCAAAGAAAAAAGCCGATGACATAGGGTTTATAGTCATACAAGGAACAGAAATCACACGTAGCAAGCCTCTTGGACATTTGAATGCGTTGTTTATCAAAGATGCCAATGTGATGGATGTTGAAGACCCTCTTGTGGCTATTGACCGCGCGTTGGAACAGGGAGGAGTGATATTGTGGAATCACCCGGGCTGGCCCGATAACAAATCGACACTCTATCCTGTGCATGAGGAATTGCTCAAAGCAGGAAAAATACATGCAGTAGAGGTGCTAAATCACAAGGAATATTATCCGGTGGTGTTTGATTGGTTTGGTAAATATGATATTGCTCCAATGGCTAACACCGATATCCATGACTTGATATCCAGCGATTATGGGTGGAATGATAGCAAGATGCGTCCGGTGACACTGGTGTTTGCTACTGAGAAGTCGGAAAACGCAATCAAAGAAGCATTGTTGGCGCGTAGGACAGTGGCAATGTTTGATGGCATGCTAGTGGGAAAAGCCGAGTACCTGACCAAGCTTTTGGGCGCGTCTCTGGCCGTAAACAAGATAAATGAAAAATTCATGGAGGTTACCAATGTCTCCGATATTGCATTTGAAATAACCGGGAATGGCAATCTTTATATTTTCCCACCGAGAAAGACGGTGCGTATAAATATTCCAAAGTCTGGTGACTATGTTGTTGAAAACTGCTATGTTGCCAAAGACAAAAAGTTGCAAGTCACTTGGAATAAATAGAAGGTTTAAAATAGAACAGAAAATGGGGTGCATCGGCACCCCATTTTCTGTTAGTCCCCATCATTATGATTGTAGCTCACCATCCCATAGCGTCTAGGATGCAATATTGCTGTGGGTTGTTGCAATAAAATGAGGAGTAAAACTCGGTCTTGAAATTAGGGTGAGGATAGATGATATTAGTTGACGGTTTATTCAAGGTGTTGGAGGTTGCGGATAAGTCCGGATAGTTTTGCGCGCTTAATGGCTGAGTGGCGAAATGTGATGCTAAACTCTTCTTGGGTCATCATTGCAATGGCAGATCGGTCGAGTGCGAGGAAGTGAGGGGATGGATGAAATTCTTGTATGTTTGTGGGCTTTGCATTGCGATTGTGTGGGCATGCTGTTTGGCATGTGTCGCATCCGTATATGCGGTTGCCCAGATTAATGTCGTTGGGAAGTCGCTCTCCACGATACTCAATAGTGAGATAGGACAGGCAACGTGAAGCATCGATGGCGCGTGAGCCGTCGATGGCTTTCGTAGGGCATGCGTTGATGCATGCTCTGCAATCGAGACACGTGTCAGTGCAAGGAGTGTCGGCTTCTATCTCGAGATCAGTCAATAGAGTTCCTAGAAAAAAGTATGACCCCTTGCCGGGAATGATTAGTTGAGAGTTGCGTCCGATGAATCCAATGCCGGCTTTGACCGCCCAATATCGTTCTCGCAGGGGGGCTGTATCTACGCATATGCGAGTGTCGCCACCCCAATTTTCTTTAATAAAAGAAGCCAATCGGTCGAGACGTTTACGCACTACTTCGTGATAGTCGTAGCCATAGGCATATCGGGCAAATTGAGGAGCGTCTGGCCGTTGCATCGTGGGTGGAAGGTAGTTGAATGCGGCGACTATGATAGTTTGTGTCGCAGGTAACAACAATCGAGGGTCGTTTCTTACGTCGCAATATCTTTCGAGGTACCCCATCGTCCCATGTTTGCCCTTGTCAATCCATTCGTTGTATTGTCGTATGGCATCGTCGCTTACTGCTTCGGCTCGTGCAAATCCGATGGCTGAGATGTCGAGAGTTGTAGCGAAGGAGATGATTTCGCTCTTACATTTCGATTGTGCGAAACTCATAACCGTGTTCTTTTAGCCATTCGATGGCTCGTGGAAGGGCGTATCGCAGATTGCGTTCAGCTTTTAAAGAGTCGTGAAATACTATTATTGAGCCGTTGCGAGCATATCGCTTCACATTGTGCAGCACTTTTTCCGGGCTTAGTTTTTTGGAATAATCGCGTGTGACCAAATCATACATTACGATGTTCATGTGTTCCTTGATGACGCGAGCCTGTCCCCATCTCATTATGCCGTGGGGTGGACGGTATAATGTACTGTCAATCAACTCATCGGCCTCCATGATGTTGCGCAGATACCGCCGAGAAGTAACCTTAAAACCTTGAAGATGGTTCATTGTGTGATTGCCCCAACTGTGCCCGCGTCGTTTTATCTCTTCGAGCAATTCGGGATGACGCTTTACATTATCACCTACAAGAAAAAATGTGGCTTTTACATTGTAGAAATCGAGTAAATCCAATACCCAAGGTGTAACCTCGGGTATCGGACCATCATCAAATGTCAGATACACAGCTTTGCTCTTTTTACGCTTGATGCGCCACAATGCCTCGGGGAAGAGGATGCGGTAGAGCAATGGTGGTCGTTCGATGAAAGACATGCTGTGTTGTGTTATTCTTGAGTGTTGAGATATTCGTTTAGATTCACTCCTGATGCTTGAAGTTGATTGAGCAGATTCTCTCCGTCGCCTCCATATTCGGTATATGCTTGAATCAACTGAACGAAGTACGTGTCGCGGATGAAACGCAAAGTGCGTGGCAATGTCATGTATTGTGACGGGCTTAAGCTTTGGAAATATTTAACGTATTGAGCATTGCGGAAAGCGTCTTTTTCTATTATACTCAAGCCGTGGTCGCATAATTGTTCATCGCCGGTTAGTTCTCCTATGTTGAAATATAGCTCACCGATGTTTAGTGGCATCTGAATGGAGTAGGGCGAAACGTTTTCAGGTAATTTTTCCTCAATCAATCGGAGTATTGTCAGAGCTTTGTTGAGACGATCATTACTATATGCTTGCAACTTTTCGTTATCGGCATTGTTGCCATCTTCTTTAACCATTGCTAATGCCATTATTCCCTCGTTGAACAAAGCAGTAGCCAAGTCAAGCATGGTCGAGCGAGTAGTTGTTACCATTCGACGTACGGTTTCGTCGAGATAAATGTCGCTATTTGAGTCAAGTCCACCCCAACGGAAGTTGTTGACAATGTTGTCATAAGCTTTGTCGGTATTTACAGCCATTGTGTAACCGTCAAAATCTTTGTTGAAAATTGGACTTACCTCATAGGCCATACCGGTGTTGCGCATGTATGGAGACAGGTTGAGGTAGTAGCTGTCGGGCACGGTCATCGCAAAATAGATAGGTCGTTTCCATCCATTATTGGCGTTAGTGGCAATCATGTCGAGTGACACAACCTCGCTTAACGACAAGCCCGAGCGACCCGAAAGATTGACATCGATTATCTCAGATATTGCAGCCGAGTCAGATGGAGCTACGCGTCCGGCATCTATCACGACATCTTTATCTACCGGAATATACATGTTGGGATACCGGAATTCATAAAGACCCCACGCATTATTGGCAGCATCAGGAGCATAAGCTTTTTTGAGCGCGGAAATTGCGTTGACTTTGGTAGAGTCAGGAGTCAGGTAGTAGCTGTATTGTCGCTTGTCGTGGGCATATACATCGGGTGTCGCCATCATGTCGATTGCTCCGGCATCATAGGTCGGATGCTTCATTTGGTTGACATACCAGTCGGTATTGAGATAAGAGAGGTTGACTACTCTCACGTCTGTGCGGTATCCTTCCACTTCTTGTGCATACCACAATGGGAACGTGTCATTGTCGCCGTTGGTAAATATGATAGCATTTTTGTCAAGGCTCGATAGGTAATTCATGCCAAAGTCGCGTGCGGTGTATCGGCCGGAGCGGTCGTGGTCATCCCATGTTTGTGACACCATCTGTAATGGTACGATCAAACCAACTGCACAAGCTACCGCAGCGGCTATTTTTGACATTTTGACGTTGCTGTCGTCATTGGTCGGATCGAAGGTCGTTCCTTTTTTGTTTTTGCTATCCTTGTCAGTGGCAAGATACCTAATGACATGCCACAATCCGGCAACTCCCATCCCAACCCAAATAGCAAATGCATAGAATGAACCGGCAAATGCGTAGTCTCGTTCGCGTGGTTGGGTCGGAGTCTGGTTAAGGTATAACACTATTGCTATTCCGGTCATAAAGAATAAGAAGAATACGACCCAGAATTGTTCGATACCACGTTTCGAGACAAATGCTTGCCAAAGTAAACCGATGATACCCAACAATAATGGCAACATGTAAAATACGTTGTGCCCTTTGTTCCCGGCTCCCAAATCATCGGGAAGTAATGATTGATTGCCGAGACGAGGTGTGTCGATAAATGGGATGCCTGAAATCCAGTTGCCATGCGATACTTCCCCATTGCCTTGTATGTCGTTCTGTCGACCGGCAAAGTTCCACATAAAATATCTCCAATACATGTGGTTGAGTTGGTAAGTGAAGAAGAATCGAAGATTTTCGGCAAACGTTGGTTTGATTTTAGTTTCGCCTGTCGAGAGAGAATTGCCGTTTTCGTCAATGTAAGTGGTTACGGGTATCTGCTTACCTTTCATCCCAGTCCAATCGCGGTAGGCGGCGGCGTGCGATCCGCTATACATGCGAGGAAACAGCATGTCGAGTTCAGGAGTCATCACATATTCGGTTTTCTTACCGATGGCTTCATAACGGTCGGGCTCGTCAGCGGAGTTTTTTACAACTTTTCCATATATAGTGCGGCCTTCTTTTTGCACGGCTTTGGGATTGCCGGCATAATCCACTTCATATACTATGCCCGAATTAAATGTTTGCCCGTAGAAAAGAGGGCGGTCGCCATATTGTTCGCGGTTAAGATATGTGCTTAGCGCAAATACATTATCGGGAGCATTTTGGTTCATCGGAGTATTGGCTGAAGACCTGATGAGCAATAAAGCGTAAGATGAATATCCGATGAAAATTACAAAAATGCTTAATATAGTAATGTTAATAATGCGTATAGGCAATGTCTTTGCATAGATAAAAAGGTAATATATCAATCCGGCAATGATGATTGTTGGTATAAGCCAATTGTCTCCAATAAATGGAATGCCTGATAGTATAATGCTTAACAATACAGAGATCTTTATACGAAGGTCGTTTTGTTGTTGGTAAAGTTCGTATATGGCCCATATCATTGATCCAAATGCGAGAATGGCATACACGACTACACCTCCATTGTAACTCATGCCCAACGTGTTGACGCACAACAGCTCGCAATATTGAGCCATTTCTATGAATCCCGGAACGAGACCGTAGAGAATCAGTGCGACGATAATGACTGACACGCCGAGGGCAATGAGAGACCCTTTGCCATCGGTGTTTTTGAATTTCTTATAGTAGAAAACAAGCACAATGGCCGGAATGCACAATAAGTTTAGAAGGTGAACGGCAATGGAAATGCCAATTATATAGGCAATCAATATGAGATAACGGTCGCTATGAGGCTCGTCGGCACGGTTTTCCCATTTTAAGATAAGCCAAAACACCAGTGCCGTACAAAAAGAAGAGAATGCATATACTTCACCTTCTACAGCCGAGAACCAGAATGTGTCGCTCCATGTATACACAAGCGATCCGCATATTCCGGAGCCAAAGATGACCAACAACTTTGATAATGAAATCTTATCTGCATCGTCCTTGACAATAAGGCGTTTTACAAGGTGGGTTATCGTCCAGAAGAGCAATAATATCGTTCCGGCACTTAGCAAAGCTGACATAGTATTGACGGCGATGGCAACATGCTGAATGTCGGGAGCAAAATTAACAAAAAAACGAGCGGCCAGCATGAAAATCGGATTGCCCGGCGGGTGTCCAATTTCAAGTTTATAGCCTTGCGATATAAATTCGGGACAATCCCAGAAACTTGCTGTTGGCTCCAATGTCAGGAGATAGGTAATGGCGGCTATAGTAAACATCAGCCAGCCCAAGGAGTTGTTGATTATGCGATATTGTTTCATTCTCAAATGATAATAAGGACATTATGTCCAATTAAAAAACGAGACAAAGATACGTAGAAAAAATGACATTCACTGGCCTAAGAGCCAGTGAATGTCATTTTTTAGTAGTTGCAGAAGCAGTTTATGCTTTTTTATAGTTTTAGCTTGTAGCTGATGCCGATAGCATGCCCATTGAGTTCGTCATCATCCTTAACGTCTTGATAGAGGTAATAAAGTTCAATTGAGTTTTTTTTGTTGATTTTATATTCTCCTCCCGCTATCCATCTGTTTTTGTCAAGTTCAGAGCTATAATGCAATTCGTAGGATGCAAATGGGGTAACCGGAATTCCTTTGATGTCGTATTCAACTTTTAATCGAGAGCGCAACACGTTTTTCCCTTTCCCTTTTATTATTTCATCGGGTTTGAGGTCTCCGTCTTCATCATGTTTGGTCACGGTGTTTTCGGGACGATAGGTATATTGCCATCTTTCTCGTAGCGAAAATTTAAATCTGTTCCATGATAAACTGCCGGTCAGAGATACAAAGAAACGATGTCGCAATTGCCAATAATCGGAAATGATATTTCCTTTTTTTGTAATTTCATAGTCGTTCCAGTTGTATATTAATGAATACCCACCCGATGCTTTCAGCCAAGATAGGAGTCTATATTCGGCTTCTAAAGTTCCCGAAATGCGGTCGGATTGGCTTAATCCATCAGTTGTGCGATATTCAGCATCAAATGCCACTCCAAGTTTTTTGTTTATTTTATGTTCGAGTGTAATATCGGTCCACACCCCAAAATGGTCACTTTGTGCGTAGGTTGATGATATTGATGCTAAACCTATTGCACTTGCAATTAAGAGTCGCTTCCAGTCCATTGCTCTTTGCTGATTTTAATTAATGAATCTATTGAGTTTGATTTGTTTGACGATGGGATATAATACACTTTTAACATGGCCATGTCGCGAAGGAAATCTATAGCTCCGATTTCAATGCGAGTGATGTTGAGCCCGGTTCGATTTTTTACATCTTCCAGGAGCTCTTGCTCATGCTCCGGCTTTATTAGTTCTATTTTGTCGTATTGTATAAGTTTACATGATAGGTGCTTGAACAATAAATTGCTCTCACAAATTGCGATTGCTATTATGAAAATAGCATTAGTGCAAAGTAATTCGTAGATATTAAGGGTTATAGCCAATGCATTTATTACAGAGATAGCTATAATTACAAACAGGTAGGTCATTTCTCTTACCGGCATGGACTCGGTGCGATATCTTATGATACCAAAAATGGCAAATAGACCGAGGGCAAAGCCTATTTTGAGTTTTACACCACCTAATAGGAATATAAGCATGAATATACTCAAGCTTATGAGCATAAATGTGAAGTAGTAGTCGCTACGCTTACTCTTGCTGTAATATTGAAAGTGGATTATTACCCACACTACCGCCATGTTGAATATGCATCTAAGCAATAGTTGCCAAAAGTCGGGCAGGAGGTTCAGAGGCATTTCCATTGCCAGTTCTAATTCGTCTAAGGTTTCCATTGTAATAATATTGTTTGTGAGTTTATTTTCGGTTGTTTAGTCGCATTACATAATTGAGCCTCTCTTTGATGCAGTTGCGTTTTAGGGCTTTGTTGGTAAGGGCCATGCCTATGCAGTATTTGCTAAATCCAGAGGGCTGTATGCGATGTTCTCGCAAAATGTTTTTTATCGGAGAGAATAAGTTGCCATTGCGTTTTAGCTCGATTATTACTAAGTTGTCAAGTGAGTAATTGTTGTCTGTTACTATATTGTAGAACTTAAGCCCGAAATCGATAGTGAGTCGTTCGGTCTTTTGTCGGTTTACAAGGGTAATGCGGTTAAAATTATTTTCGATTTGTGCTGATAGGTTGGAAACGGAGTATTTCGACTCTTTATCTATAAACTTTTGGCAAATGTCATTCTTTACATCATTTATTGCCGTTATCTCGATGCGGCGTTTGCGTGTGCGTCCACGATTGTTTTTGCGTTTCACTTCAAGAAATGATGTGCCGCTATATAGGTAGGAGCGAATCCTGATTTTTTGCCTTGTCTTAATGCCGTTTTGATGAGCAACATACATGTCGGCAATCTCGGTGTCATAATATAACGTGGCATATGGCATTATGCGCATTCCATCTATTTCTTGCACATAGTAATCTTCTTTAGCATCACAAAGAACTTTTTTTAGAATGTCACATGTGGTCACATACTTGGTGTCTATGCGATTCATGAGCTTAATACCCTCCATGTCTTTAAGTTTTATGGGGGGGAACGATGATAATATATCGGTTATTTGTGCTGTCATGATATTAAATAACTAAATGCAGAGGAAATTGCAAATTGTCTGGGCGATCAGTTATTTTATGCTGGTTTTATTGCGTATGCATAATTGTTATCGTATACTATTAGCATCTTGTTGTCGTATCTATGTTAATTAAAAGACGTATTATGTTGGTAATACCACTATTCAAAAGTCCAAGTGATTATGCCCACTTGCTCGGCCGTTGCATCGTTGTTGACAGAAAAACGAGATTGTGCCGATGCTGATATGCAGTTTTGGCGCACAGCGTAATTGGCGGCCGCAGGTCCAGAGCCACCGACATATTGTGGTGTCCCAATGACATGGCCTTGGCGGTTTACACGCACTTTGATGCGTATAGAGCCTGACATGGTGCTACTTGGCCGTCCCCAGGACTCGGCTGTGCGACCGCTTAAATTGTGTCCGGGCGACCCGGCCAATGCTCCGGTTGTAGAGTTGCCTGAGGGGGAGCCACTCTGCCCCGAACTCGGTTTGTTGCTGCTACTGAACCCATTTTTTAGTCGATTGCTTATATTGGCTTTTTTTTGAGCTTCTTCTTTTTCACGTCTTATGCGTTCCTGTTCGGCTAGCTCTTCTTTTGTCGGACCGGTTTGTGGCGGTGTTTCTTTCTCGGTTATTGTCATTGGAGATTCATCATCACTTGAGATAATCGGAGAAGTCTCACTGATGGCATCACCGGTGTCTTCAATATCAGTCCCATCAATTGCAGTTTCATCGGATGCTTGTGTCGGACGTGGTTTATTGCTGATATCTGTTGTAGGAGTCGGGATATCACCAAGCATTACATATTCGCCCCCAAAAACAATATCGCTTTCATCTTCGGGTGGCCATTTGCGCTCTTCTTCTCCGCTATATTGCAAGTAGGCAACCAATAGCAACACAGCGATTATGCCGTGGAACGTGATGGTGCCTATGAGGGCTATTATGCGGTAGTTGTGTGAAGAGTCCATTGTGTATGGAGGGCTTATTTTTTATAATGTTGTGATTGAGACGGTTTTGTGGCAAGAATTATTTTTAAGTTGTTTTTTGCACCTAAATCAAGTACTTCGACAATGCGGCCATAGGTGACGTCGGCATCGGCATATAGGGCAATGAAACTCTCAGGTGCATTTTGCTGTGCCAATTGGAGAAATGCGAGAAGAGCATCTTCGGCTATGGCTTGTGGCTCTTCATCGCCAAATGATGCATAGAGATTGTTGTCTTTGTCAATAAAGACTCTTGTCCCCGGTTTTATAGCTGTCTGTTGGGAACTTTGGGGTAGATTTACTTCAAGTGCTGTAGGAAAAACAAATGTAGATGTGACCATGAAAAAGATAAGGAGTAGAAAGATGACATCTGTCATCGAGGCCATCGAAAACATGTCCAGCATCTGATGATGACGTTTAAGAGCCATGATTATTCTGCCGGTTCGTTAAGAAGATCCATGAATTCCATTGTCTTGGTCTCAAGCATATTCATCACGCCATTTATGCGAGCAACCAAGTAGTTGTAAGCAAAGAGCGCGATGATGCCAACAACTAATCCGGCAACAGTAGTGACAAGTGCTTCATATATGCCTCCGGCAAGAATGCTTATGTTGGCTGCCGAACCGGCGCTTGCTAACGCAAAAAAGGCTTGAACCATACCGGTTACTGTTCCCAAAAAACCGAGCATAGGAGCTCCTGCTGCTGTTGTTGCAAGCCATGGCAGGCCTTTGCCTAATTTGGCGATTTCAATGTTTCCGGTATTTTCTATGGCAACCAACACATCGTTCATCGGACGTCCTATGCGACTTATCCCTTTTAAAATTAGGCGAGAATAGGGACTGCCATTATTTTTGCACAATCGTTTTGCACTATCTATTTCACCCTCATGGATATAGTCTTTGATGCGTTTCATAAAAGTTTCGTCTTCGCGGTCAGCGTTGCGTATGACCATATAACGTTCTATAAATATGTAAATACATACTACCGACATTATTAATAAAGGAAGCATGATAAATCCTCCTTTTAAGCAGAGTTCCCAGACTGACAATTCTGCTGGTTGTGTCGCAATTGACTCGGCGACATTAGCTGTAGTCGAGAGAGTGTCGGCAACTAAGGCGTTGCCAGATACCGACATTATCGAGTCGGTTGCGATTTGTGCTAATAGTGGCATGGGAAATATTTGTTATGGTTGGTTTATCGTTGTCAATTGTGGGTTAAATCAAGCACGCTTTATATCGGGAGATGGTTTCTTGCAATCCCAGATACAAGGCATCGGATATGAGAGCATGGCCTATCGACACTTCGTTGAGGTGGGGTAGGCGTTGATGAAAAAATTTGAGATTGTGCAAACTTAAATCGTGTCCGGCATTTACTCCTAAACCGACCTTATGTGCTGTTCTGCTAGCTTCAACAAATGGAGCAACTGCGCCTTCTGCATCTATGTCGTACTTGTCGGCATATGGCTTAGTATATAACTCTATACGGTCGGCGCCGGCTTTAGCGGCAGCTTTTATATTGTCAATGTCGGTGTCTACAAATATTGATGAGCGTATCCCGGCTTCGTGCAGTCGGTCGACTATTGTTGTTAGAAACTCCAAATTGTCGACAACATTCCATCCAGCACAAGATGTCAATGCGTCGGGAGCATCCGGGACTAATGTCACTTGTGTAGGCTTGATATTCAACACGAGCTCCATAAATTCGGGGCTTGGATAGCCTTCGATGTTAAATTCGGAGCGTATTACCTGTCGGAGTGTATATACATCAGATTTGCGGATGTGTCGTTCATCGGGGCGTGGGTGTACGGTAATTCCATCGGCACCAAATGTTTCACAATCAGTGGCAACTTGCTCGACGCATGGCACATTTTCTCCACGGGCATTGCGCAATGTGGCTATTTTATTTATGTTTACACTTAAATTGGTCATCTCTGTTGCGTTATTGCATTTACAATCTAATCCCAAAGTTTTCAACTATATGGGTGTCAAATAAGTTATATAATCAAAACCAATATTTCGATTATTATTACTAAATTTGTATCGATACATTAATATCGACTGCAAAAATAATCAGAAATAATAAAAAAGCGAAACGTTTTGACTGCAAAAGATGCGATATCACGTCTGAATGTTGAAGAAGAATGCGAATTAAATCGTTCAATTTCTGTTTCAGCACCGATGGCCTTGACAATTTCCGCTGTTGAGGATTCTTTAGATGTGCCGGTTGCGGTGGTTGATGAATTGACAGGAAAATGCGTGGGGCAAGTCGATGCAAAGGGAATTGTTGCCATGATTTCAAAACTCTTTCCGGTGGCCGAGGAATCGGTTGAGTTGACGATATCGTGTGGAGTCGGGCAATATTCGGCATCATCGATTGCTCATGCAGTAGAAGATGTTGATGCTCATTTGCTTAATCTTAATGTGCTTGATGCCGGAGTATGTCCATCGGATAATGTACATGTCGCGATTCGCGTAGGGCATAGTCGAGCTGAATCGGTTGTGCGCTCATTATATCGCTATGGATATGAAGTGGTGGAAATCGCAGGAATGTCGTATGATTTGTCACGTCGCAGGGTTAATGAGTTGATACATTATTTGGAAGTTTGAAGTAGACAAGTTATGAGAATTGCGATTTACGGGAATAACTATCAAGATGATCATATTGACGATTTATGCGCATTATTTGGCGCATTGTCGACTTGTGATGTGTCTATTGGAATGGAATGGTCGTTCTATAACTATATGTGTAGAGTCTTGCCAATCGCTCCAAAAGTAGACAGGCTGATTCAAGGCGGTGACTTTGACGCGGATTTGGTGCTGAGTATTGGAGGTGACGGAACTTTTTTGAGGGCTGCTCAGTGGGTAGGGAATAAAGAAATTCCAATTTTAGGGATAAATACCGGGCATCTTGGTTATATGGCAGATGTTACGACTGATGATATAGAGTCGGCTCTTGATGATTTGTTTAATGGAAATTATCGTATTGAGCGTAGAACGATGATCGAAGTCGATGTCCCCGGAATGTTGATTGATTTATGGCCCTATGCGCTCAATGAGGTGGCGATACAAAAACAAGACACTTCGTCGATGATTTCTGTCGAAGCTTACATAAATGGAGACTATCTCGCAACATATACGTCCGATGGCCTTATAGTATCTACGCCTACAGGTTCTACCGGTTATAATTTGTCGGTCGGAGGCCCGATTGTGGAGCCGTCAACTCCCGGATGGGTGGTGTCGCCTATTGCCGCTCATTCGTTGACAATGCGCCCATTGGTAGTGAATGACAGCAGTCGCATTGAAATAGTCACTCGTTCGCGGGCACAGGCTTACCGACTGAGTCTTGACGGAAGATCGTTGACATTGCCAGTTGGTACAAAAGTGGTGCTCTGTCGTGCTCCATTTGTCACTCGAGTGGTCAAACGCAAGGGGGTAAATTTTACCGATACGTTGCGTGGTAAGTTGTTATGGGGCGTTGATAAACGCTGAGTATCATAGCGTATTTTATGAAGTCAGGTTTAATAGGCGCATTTTCATTTCATCATCCTCAACTTGGTATAATCAAAGTCTCGTTGCGCAAACAATCTACTTTGTCGGCTCGATGGCGCAATGGGATTGTGATGGTAAATGCCCCATGCTCATTGTCGACGGAGCAGATACAACAGGCGGTTGAGTCTATGGCTACAAGGTTGCTTAAGCACCGTCCCGAGATGGCATTTTATAAAATTGGCCAACGTATAGAGGTTGATGGGTTGACGGTAGAAATAAGACAACAATCCTATCGTCCGCAATCGCTGCTTGCAACTGCCAGATTGCCGGTTTCATATATAGAAGTAGGTATATCGCTTAATTACGAAAGTCAGGAGATTGTTAAGGCTATAAGCAAGATGTTGATGAGCATAGCCTATAGAGTTGCTCCTCAAATTCTTTTTCCCCGAGCACAAGACATCGCTCGCAATTTGGGACTAAAACCCAAAGAGTGGCGAATCTCACGAGGACGCACCGTGCTTGGTTCTTGCCGTAGCCGTGATGTGATAAGTCTCAGCGCGACATGCGTATATCTCCCTATGCCTTTGCGAGATTACATTGTCTGTCATGAATTGGCACACATGGACGAAATGTCGCATTCTGCACGTTTTCACAAGCGGTGTAACGACTATTGTTTGGCAATAATTGGGCGTGCAGAGCGCGAAATGGAGTCGGTATTGCGTGGTTACCACTGGCCTATAATCAATTGATGGTAGCTTGGCATTAATAAAAATCAAAAGAGATTTTAAAAATGATTTTGGTATAGGGCTTATTTCTAAATCATTTACTACCTTTGCATAGTCTCTATTTTTTACATCACATATCAATGAAATTAAAATATTTAATGTTTCTTATTGCGGCATCTCTTGTCGCTTTGGTGTTATATCTTAACAGTAAAGATTCGGAAACAGGCGTAGTCTCTACGACTACCGAAAATGGAAGGACCATAACTATAAGCGTTATAAATGATAACATTGTTAAGGTCGCAAATCTTGCTCCCGGAGAAGAACAGCCCTTGTCTGAGATAGTGAAATTGGCGGAATCACCCTTTACGGGCTCGATTGAGCAAGATGATGATAAATTTATTATTACAACGCGTGGCGGATTGTCGGTAATGCTTGATAAAGCTACCGGGGCTGTGTCTTTTTCTCGTCGAGGCAATATGTTGTTGTCGGATAATGGCAGTCGTGTTTTGTCTGACAGCCTTCGTTGTCTGCAATTGTCTCCCGAGACATCAGGGAGTTTTTATGGAGCAGGAGAACGTGGTCATAGTCTAAAATTGAATGGTGATACATTGGTAATGTATAATCGACAGAATTACGGTTATACCGGCGATGACAGCCGTATTAGCCAGATGAATATAACAATGCCTATGTTGATTAATTCCGATGGGTATGGCTTGTTTATAGATGATTATGCTGCATCTGAGATGATTGTAGGCAATCCTATCAGCTATTCATCAGAAAGCCCGTCTCCGCTGACATACTATTTTATTGATGGTCAAGGAACGCCTGCAGGTGTATCAAAGCATTACACGGCTTTGACCGGAAGGCAAGATCTGGCGCCATTTTGGGCGTTGGGTTATATTACCTCAAAATATGGATATCACAGCGAGGCTGAGGCTCGTGGAGTTATAGATACACTTAAGACTGCCGGTTATCCGGTCGATGGTATGGTTCTTGATTTATATTGGTATGGCAAGGAAACTGACATGGGGCGTCTTGAATGGGATAAAACTAATTGGCCTGATCATCGTAAGATGCTTTCAGACTTAAAGAACGATGGGGTAAACATGATTATTATCTCTCAACCATATATCAATAAAATTGGGGCTATTGATAATTATAATATGCTTGAAGCCAAGGGGATGTTGACTCATGATGTCGATGGCAATACTCACGATGTGACCACATGGGTAGGCGAGGCCGGAATGTTTGATCTTGCAAATCCCGACACTCGTTTATGGCTTCGTGAACGATACCGTAAACTTACCGAAGAAGGAGTGACCGGATGGTGGGGCGACCTTGGTGAGCCGGAAGTACATCCGGAAACGATAGTACATGCCAATGGGCTTACAGCACGTCAGTATCACAATCTTTATGGCAATGTGTGGAGCTCGATAATTTACAACCTGTTTAAAGAAGAATTTCCCGATACGCGACTGATGATATTGATGCGAGGGGGCACGGCCGGTTTGCAAAGCTATAGTGTGTTTCCATGGTCGACCGATGTGTCGCGTTCATGGGGAGGATTGAGTCCTCAGATTAAAGTCATGCTTAATTCAGGCCTTAGCGGACTTGGTTATATGAGTCATGATGTCGGAGGGTTTGCTATCGATCCGGCAAATCCGGTTGATCCGGAACTGTATGTGAGATGGTTGCAACTCGGAGTGTTTTCACCCGTATTGCGCACTCATGCTCAACATGATGCCGAGCCTTATAAATATCCCGAATATGCCGAGATCATATTAGATCTTGTAAAAATGCGTTATCGTTGGTTGCCATATAATTATACTCTTGCATATGAAAATACTACCGTCGGCTATCCGTTAGTGCGACCTCTTAACTTTCATGAGGAGTCGATAACGGAGTTTGATGCTGTTCACGACCAATATCTATGGGGACGCGATGTGCTTATAGCCCCGGTCATCGAACAAGGTGCGACATCTCGTAAGGTAAATTTGCCACAGGGCGTTTGGGTAGATTTCAATAATCCGAAGGTTACTTATAGCGGAATTAAAAGCGTTGATTATGAAGCTCCGCTTAATACGTTGCCAATGTTTGTACGAGCGGGAGCGTTTATTCCGCAAGCTGAGTATGTAATGGGAAATGTTGGAGATTATGATCCTTCTAATTACACAATACTTTATTACCCGCGAGGAGAAAAAAACAGTGAGTATGTGATGTTTGAAGATGACCGTAAATCAACGTCATCGCTCATTGATGGAGAATATGCTCTTATTTCATTCTCCGGAAGCAATAATGACAATGGTACTGAAATCAAGGTGGAGTTGACCGGTGGTTATAATGGTATGCCGACTCGGCGAACACTTACATTCCGCATGCCTGCGGTCAATAAACCTTCATCGGTGCTTGTCGATGGTCAACCGATTGCTTTCGCTCCTAATGTGTGTGAATACGACGATGATGCATCAACTCTCACAGTGACAGTTGATTGGAATCCATTGTCGCCACTATCGGTGTCGCTGTTAAAGTAAAATTAAAATATATGGTCACCGTGTTTGTCCTGAACCGGTGATTATATATTTATAAGTAGTGATTTCGGGTAAAGCCATAGGTCCTCTGGCGTGAAGTTTCTGTGTGGAGATTCCAATCTCTGCTCCAAATCCAAATTGTCCACCGTCGGTGAATGCAGTAGATACGTTGGCGTACACGCATGCCGCATCGATTTCTTTTGTGAACAGGCTTATCGCTTCATTGTCTTCGGCAACTATACACTCGCTATGTCGTGATGTATGGGAATCGATAAACTCCAATGCCTCATTGATGTCATTGACTGTGGCTATCGACATTTTATAATCAAGCCATTCTCGACCAAAATCGTCTGATGTGGCTAATTGTAGGAGTGGGTAGTTGCCCGATAATTTATCATAGGCGTTTTTATCGGCATATATTATAACTCCTTTATCGGCCAGTGGTTGGCACAAAGAGGGTAAATCTTTTAATCTAGATTGATCGACAACGAGAGTGTCGAGGGCGTTGCACACACTCACTCGGCGTGTTTTGGCGTTTAGAACAATGTCTGTAGCTTTTTTTAAGTCTCCCGATGAGTGTAAATAAGTGTGACACACCCCTGCACCGGTCTCAATCACCGGCACTCTTGCATTTGTGCGGACAAACTCGATTAACCCTTTGGATCCTCGTGGGATGATTAGGTCGACCATTCCTACTGCGTTTAGCATTTGTGACGTAGCTTCATGAGATGCCGGTAATAGCGTTGCTGTAGCGATGTCCCATCCTTGGCTATCGAGAACGCGATGTATGATACTGACAATACATGAGTTTGTGTCAATAGCATCACTTCCTCCTTTTAATAGGCATGCACTTCCGGCTTTTATACAAAGAGAGAATACGTCAAACGTAACATTGGGTCGCGCTTCGTAGATAATGCCGATAACACCAAATGGCACGGATACTTTGTCGATGCGCATGCCGTTTGGTCTGGTGGCAGTGTCGAGCAAGCGGCCGAGAGGAGTTGGCAATGAGGCTACCGAACGAATATCGGCGGCAATATCGTGAATGCGTTCGGCCGTCAGTTTAAGCCGGTCGTATTTTGGGTCGTTAGGCGACATGCGTTTAAGGTCGCAAGTGTTGGCTGCAATGATAATGTCGATGTTGCGCTCGGTTTCATCGGCCAATTTTAGTAACAACGAGTTTATTTCAGTCTCATTGTGGCGGCTTAATGCTCTTGAGGCGCGTCGAGCGGCGGCAAATGTTTGTTGCAAAGAATCCATAAATGTTGTTTCGGGGAATATTGCTTAATCGATATATAAGTAATCGCTATGAATCAATGGCTTTGCACCACGGTCGCCGATTACGTTGCGGGCATCTGATGCATCATAGCTTATGCGTCCCCAAGCAATCACAGTGTTGTCGGGGGAGACTACTTTAACGATGTCGTCTTTTTCAAAATCACCAAATATCTCTGTTACGCCTACGGCAAGGAGGCTGGCTCCGGTCATGGCCGTCAGTGCTTTTGCCGCACCTTCGTTGACATGGATTTCTCCTTTGGAAAATCCTTCGCTGTGGGCAATCCATTTTTTTACGCCGGAGGCTGTCTCGTCTGATGGGTGAAACAAAGTGTAGGGGGTATTGTGCTTATCCGACAATATGTCGAGCAAAATGTTTTCACGCTTACCGTTGGCGATAATCACGGCTATGCCTTCATCGGCAACTTTGCCGGCAATGCGATATTTTGTAGCCATGCCGCCACGACCGAGTGATGATTTCGATGCTTGGATGTATTGAGATGCATCAGATGAGTGAAATATATCGGAGATTACTTTAGAGTCGGGTAATGACGGATCCCCATCATATACGCCATCGACATTGCTTAATATGACAAGAGCTTTCATACCCATCATCGATGCAATAAGCCCCGATAGCTCATCGTTGTCGGTAAACATTAGTTCTGTAACAGACACGGTGTCATTTTCGTTTACAATAGGGATAACGCCGTTGGCCAACATTACTTCCATGCAATGTTTTTGGTTGAGATAGTGGCGTCGGGTGGCAAAATTTTCCTTCGTGGTGAGCACCTGACCGCAGGCTATGCCATGTTCACGAAACAACTCGTAGTATCGATTGATAAGTTTTGCTTGTCCTACAGCTGAATATAGCTGTCGAGCTGACACCGAATCGAGTTTGCGCGAAAGTTTCAACTCGTTGCGACCCGAGGCGACTGCTCCTGAAGAGATTACAATCGTCTCTATGCCAAGTCGGTGTAATTCGGCTATTTGGTCTACAATAGCCGACATGCGTGTCACGTCGAGCGTACCATCGGCTCGGGTCAACACGTTTGACCCTATTTTGACAGCAATTCGGTTATATTTCATTTTTTTTGCGTATTTCCACGCGACGTATCTTACCACTTATGGTTTTGGGTAATTCTTTTACAAATTCCACAATTCGAGGATATTTGTAAGGTGCGGTGACTCGCTTTACGTGGTTTTGTATTTCTTTTATTAATGTTTCGTCAGCGCGGTCTTCGTAATCTTTGGCCAATACGATTGTGGCTTTGACTACTTGTCCGCGAATCTCGTCGGGAACACCGGTAATGGCGCATTCTACTACGGCCGGATGGGTCATCAATGCGCTCTCGACTTCAAACGGTCCGATGCGGTAGCCTGATGACTTGATTACGTCGTCGGTTCTGCCTACAAACCAGAAATAACCATCTTCATCGCGCCATGCCACATCACCGGTGTGGTAGATGCCGTTGTTGTATACCGAATGAGTCAATTCCGGGTCGTGGAGGTATTCTTTAAACAATCCGAGAGGTTTGATGCCATTTGTGCGCACAACAATTTCACCTTGCTCTCCATCCTCGGCCCATCGCCCGTCGGGCGTAAGTAGGTCTATGTCATATACCGGCCCTTTTTTTCCCATTGAGCCGGGTTTGGGGTTAACCCAAGGATAGGTGGCTATGGTTAGAGTGGTTTCGGTTTGCCCAAATCCTTCCATGAGTTTTATGCCTGTAAGTCTCAGCCATTCGTCAAATACGCTTGGGTTTAATGCTTCTCCTGCGATTGTGCAATATTTTAATGAGGAGATGTCCCATTTTGAGAGGTCTTCGCGAATGAGAAAACGGAATACTGTAGGTGGAGCGCAGAACGATGTTATACCGTAATTATTTATCATGTGTAAAACATCGACCGGCTCAAATTTTTCAAAGTCATATACAAATACGTTGGCACCGGCAAGCCATTGCCCGTATAGTTTCCCCCACACGGCTTTGCCCCAGCCGGTGTCGGCAAGTGTAAGATGCAAACTGTCTTCGTTGACATTGTGCCAGTAGCTTCCGGTGATGATGTGTCCTAATGGATAGGTAAAGTCGTGAGCTACCATTTTGGGATTGCCGGTAGTGCCAGACGTGAAGTAAAGCAGCATTACATCGTCGTTGGTGTTGACAGTTTCAGGGCGTGAGAATTGTGGAGCAGTCTCAATAGACTTATTAAAATCATGCCATCCATTGGGAACTACTGGCCCTGTCGATACAACGGCAGTGATGGTTGGACAATCGGGTAATGCTTTGGTAATGTGGTTAACCACGATTTCATCACCGGCACACACGATAGCCTTGATTGACGCCATGCGGCAACGGTAGATGATGTCTTTTTCGGTCAAGAGGTGTGTCGCCGGAATGACTGTTGCCCCCAATTTATGGAGAGCAATTATTGAAAACCAGAATTGGTAGTGGCGTTTCAGTATAAGCATCACCATGTCACCGCGGCCAATACCTATTGATTGGAAAAATGCAGCGGTCTTGTCGCTTTCGCGTTTGATGTCAGCAAAGGAAAATCGGTGTTCCTCACCTTGGTCGTTGGTCCACAGCAAAGCCTGACGGTCGGGCTCGACTTCAGCCCACGCATCTACAACATCGTAACCAAAATTGAAATTATCAGGTACTGTTACCTTAAAATTGTTCATAAAGTCCTCATAGGACTCAAATGCCGTTTTTTCAAGAAATCGTTCTAACATAGTCGATAGCAATTTTCATAAATGAATCATGATATAATAGCGATAAATCGAGCAGTCTTACCTCCCAATGCTCTCATACCGTGGGGCCGGCGGGCGTCAAACATAATGCTGTCGCCTTGGCGCAACACAGAAACATTGCCTGCAACTGAGATTTCCAGTTCTCCCTCTAATACGTAGTTAAACTCTTGTCCTTGATGAACATTAAGGGTAATAGGGGTGCTGTCATTAAGGGGTTCGACTGTGACTATAAACGGACTCATGATGCGATGTTGAAATCCAGCGGCAAGGTCTTGGTAACTATAGGCTTTTGTACGCTCTACTTTTACGCCGTGTCCTGCGCGAGTAACGTAGTAACTGTTCATCTTGGGTTCCTCTCCAAAAAGCAATGCAGTGAGCTCTACACCATAGGTTGATGACAAACGATGCAAAAAACTTACCGGAATATCAGTATTCCCGTTTTCGTAACTTGTTAAAATGTCGGTTGAGATGTCGCATTGCATGGCCATTTCTTCGACCGATAGGTCGAGTGCATCGCGCAGTCCGCGCAATCGGCACGCCACTTCTTTAATATGGTTCATGATAGTATGTTGGTTTTCTTGTGCAAATGTAGTAATACTTTCTGCAATTTAATAACACTATGCCATGAAAATGTGCAAAAATGCATGCAATTGTTTTTATTTGTATCATCTTAAGAATAAAAATATCAAGGAGAATAGAAGGTCTGTTGAAAAATTTGTATAATGCAAATGGATATTCTTTATGCAAGTATGATAAATATAAAAAATGTAGATTGGCAACAATTTGTTGCAGATAATTTGCGTGGAATAAAATAAATGTGTAAATTTGCACCGCATTTAAGCCCAGATGGCGGAATCGGTAGACGCGCTGGTCTC
>CAZLUB010000016.1:0-35145 GCA_964562595.1 uncultured Muribaculum sp.
CGCCAATACTGATGGTGCTTTGGTGGTCACCGGCTCTAACCTAATACCAACTGTGTCAGGTAAGGCTATGCCTGAATTTACAATCAACTCGTTGAAGATGGTTTTGGCAAGTGAATATAATGCCTATGTAGAATATTCTGTAATGGGAGCTAATGTGGTGGCTACTAATGTTGATCAAACTTTCTTTGGAAAGACAACTGTCTCGTCAACCGGTGGCTCATTTATTACAGATGCTAAAGATAAGAATGTGTATAGAGTGAAGATAGATCCGATTAAAATGACCGCAGACATCCATTTGTTAAATGCTAACTTTGCATCTGGTATGCCTACTTTTGAAGACATGGTGTTCCCATCGGTAGCGGTGGAGCTTGTGAAGGGTGGATATACTTTGAGAGCTGAGAGCCTTATTCCCAAAATCGCAAATACCGCATACCCAGGGTATGAAATAACCGACTTGTCGGCAATGGTTAGTACATCTGGACTAATGTCTATGCAATACACATGTGGAACGCTGGGGACGGTGACATCGACACTTAAAAGTGTGTATATGGATAAATCGACAAACTAATTGGTCATAGTCTAATTAAAATGAAACGTCGGCATATATAATGATAAATTGCCGACGTTTTTTATTGTTGGAGTTGCTCACATAGTCAGTCATTAAAAAATAGAACAAAACATAGAAGGAATTGCTTTAACATAAAAACAGCGATAAATAACAATAGGGTAGAGATGGGAAATCAAAAAAGTTTTAGTATCTTTGCAATCAATTAATTCTGAGAGTTTGCTTACAAAAATGTTTTTTTTGGAAGTAAGTTTTTGGTTTTGAGTATTTTGTAGAAATAAATAGTTCCTCGATGAGTAAAATGATTGCTGACATCATGCCATTGAAAGAGTCTCGCAAAAGTGAGGTTCGCATGTTTTGTCAGATAATTAAAAAATCGAAGGAATTTTACTTCGACCATTTTGCCATAATGTAATGATGGAAATCGGGTCGAATTTTTTTTGAATAGAAATAGATAAAAATATGGTATCATTGATTTTAGGTATTCAAACCTCGACCCTTGCAGTTGTGGCGGCACTGACAGGTGTTGCACTTGTGTTTGCTGGTCTTGGCGTTGCAAAGCTAATATCTCCTCGGTCTTTTAATCCTCAAAAGGGAGAGGCTTATGAGTGCGGTATCCCCACTCGTGGAGACAGTATGGCTCAATTTAAGGTGGGATATTACCTTTTTGCAATTTTGTTTTTGATTTTTGATGTAGAAACAGTCTTGCTCTATCCTTGGGCAGTGCGTATGCGTGAAATGGGCTTGGATGGATTGTTGTGCATCGCAGTATTTTTTGGAATATTAGTGTTGGGCTTGGTTTATGCCTGGCGGAAAGGAGCTCTTGAATGGAAGTAACAGCGCAAGGCATGCCTTATGCCGACTTTAAAGATAATGAATATATAGAGTCGCTTGTCGAAGAATTAAAAGCCAATGGGACAAATGTCGTTGTTGGCTCGCTTGATAAATTGATAAATTGGGGCCGTTCCAATTCGGTATGGCCACTTACATTCGCAACGAGTTGCTGTGGTATTGAATTCGTGTCACTTGGTGCAGCTCGTTATGATATGGCGCGGTTTGGATGGGAGGTTGCTCGTTCATCCCCACGTCAAGCCGACTTTATGATGGTTGCTGGAACAATTGTGCATCGTATGGCTCCGGTGTTGCGCCGTCTTTACGATCAACTTGCCGAGCCTAAATATGTGATTGCATGTGGTGGATGCGCCATTTCGGGAGGCCCATTCCGTAAATCATACCATGTAGTAATGGGTATTGAGGATATTGTGCCCGTAGACGTATATGTTCCCGGATGCCCTCCTCGTCCCGAGGCTATGATATATGGAATTATGCAACTATCAAGAAAAATGAAAGTAGAAAAATTCTTTGGAGGCGTCAACCGACAGGAAAAAATCAAGGATTTCTTGGCAGAACATCCTGAAATAGCCGTAGAAGATTAATCTTTCGGTCATAACACATTATTAATTGGAAAAAGACAATATTAGATATGGCAAATATTCAGGAAAAAATCGCCAAACTATTTCCCGAGGCTGTTTTTGAAGATGGTGATATGTTGTTGGTCGGCATTCCCGATGCAAAATGGCATGATTTAGCAAAATGCTTGAAGGAAGACGATGATTTTGGTTTTGATCATCTTATGACTATTGTGGGCATGGACTGGACCGATAAACTCGGATGTATATATTACCTAAATTCTACAGTCCACAATACTCAACTTTCGGTCAAAGTCACTACTGATGATCGCGATAATCCAATGATACATAGTGTTCACGACATTTGGGGCGTTGCAACCTTATTTGAACGTGAAGTGTATGATTTCTTTGGGATTAAATTTATCAACAATCCCGATATGCGTCGTTTGTTCTTGAGCATCGATTGGAATGGACATCCGTTGCGCAAAGATTATGATGCAAATCCGGAGTTGAACCCTGTGACGATTGAAAACGAACGTCAGGAAGATACTACAGTGTCATATGTAGAAGATGAAAATGGTAATATTGAGAAGAAAATAGTAACCATCTTTGATGAAAATGATTTTGTAGTAAACATTGGTCCTCAGCATCCGGCAACTCATGGTGTATTGCGTTTCCGCACGGCTGTTGATGGAGAGACAATTAAACGTATAGATTTTTACTCAGGATATATTCATCGTGGTGTAGAGAAGATATGTGAGGGGTTGACTTATCCTCAAACGCTTCATTTTATGGACCGTTTGGACTATTTTTCTGGTCAGATATACCACCATGGTCTATGTCTTGCAATTGAAAAGGCTGCCGGGATAGAAGTATCTCGACGTGCGCAAGTGATACGAGTTTTGATGGATGAATTGTCTCGTATTGCATCACACTGTTTGTTCCTTGGTACATATTGTATGGACTTAGGTGCAACAACAATGCTATTTTACACTTTGCGTGTGCGTGAACAAATCCTTGATATCATGGAGAAAACGTGTGGCGCACGAATGACATTTAATTATGGATGTGTCGGCGGTGTAATGCAAGATTTAGATGCCGATTTTGTAAAGGATGTGAAAGAATTGTTGGCAGTGTTACCAAAGAACATTAAAGAATATAATGACTTGTTTATTGGTAATGTTATAGCTAAAAATCGTTTGGAAAACGTTGGTTCTCTTTCTCGTGAAGATGCCATTTCATATTCTGTAACCGGACCGTCGGGTCGTGCGTCGGGATGGGCTTGTGACGTGCGTAAGACCAATCCTTATAGTATATATTCTGAACTTGAATTTGATGAAGTAGTATATACTGAAGGTGATTCTATGGCTCGTACTAAGTTGCGTATTGCGGAAATGGAGCAGTCGGCTAAAATAATTGAGCAATTGATAGATAATATACCTGAGGGCGAATATTGTGTAAAAGTGCCTAAAGTGCTTAAATTGCCTGCAGGACGTTGGTTCCAACTTGTTGAAGGTTGTCGAGGCGCGTTTGGTGTATATATCGAGAGCGATGGCGCAACGACTCCATTCCGTATGAAATTGGCTACTCCGTGTCTCCCTCTAGCCGGTGTGGTTGACCACATTACTCGTGGAAGCAAAATCGCTGACTTGATTACAATCGGAGGATCACTTGATTATATCGTGCCAGACATAGACCGTTAATAAATAGAAAATACAGTAATTATAAATAATATGTACGATTTATCAATAATAACTAATTGGATTCACGAGCTACTATGCTCGGTAATGCCGGGTTGGCTTGCCACCACTATCGAGTGTGTTGTCATAGGTGTGATTCTCCTATTGGTTTATGCCTTATTGGCACTATTCTATATTTATTTTGAACGTAAGGTGTGCGCTGCTTTTCAGTGTCGTTTAGGCCCTAATCGAGTAGGCCCATTCGGATTATTGCAAAGTTTTGCCGATATGTTCAAGATGCTTATTAAGGAAATTATCAGGTTGAATCATATCGACCGTTTCCTATTTGCATTAGCTCCCTATTTGGTAATTATTGCATCAATGCTTTCATTTGCAGTGCTTCCGTGGGGTAATGGCTTGCAGGTTATAGATTTTAACATAGGTATATTCTTCTTGCTCGCAGTGTCATCAATTGGTGTTCTGGGTATTTTGTTGGCCGGTTGGTCAAGTAACAATAAGTTTACTTTGATTGGAGCATTGCGTTCGGGTGCCCAGATGGTCAGCTACGAATTATCAATAGGATTGTCTGTGTTGACAATGGTTGCATTTGCCGGTACGATGTCGGTATCTGGCATTGTTGAGGGACAAAAAGACTTGTGGTTTATTTTCTCCGGACATTTGCCAGCTATCATTGCGTTTATTATATATATGATTGCAGGAACGGCAGAAACCAATCGAGGCCCATTTGACTTGCCAGAGGCTGAAAGTGAGTTGACAGCCGGGTATCACACCGAATACTCCGGTTTACATTTCGGCTTCTTCTATTTGGCCGAGTATCTTAACCTATTTATAATATCAGGTGTTGCTGCGTTGTTGTTTTTTGGAGGTTGGATGCCTCTTCACATCCCCGGATGGGATGGCTTTAATGCAGTAATGGACTATATCCCAAGTGTCGTTTGGTTTGTGGGCAAAGCAATAGCATTGTCATTCATAATAATTTGGTTTAAGTGGACATTCCCACGTCTCCGCATTGACCATCTATTAAAATTGGAATGGAAATATTTGCTTCCAATCAATTTGGTTAATCTCGTGTTGATGGTGTTGGTTATTATCTATGGATTGCACTTTTGACATAAGTTAAATTGAAAATTTAAAAATTATATAATCCCAGTTTCTCGAAAAATGAGCGAAAAAATTGGAATAGTAGCACAAGTTATCGGCCCTGTAGTCGATGTGACTTTTGAAGGGAAAGACAATATTGTTCCACCTATATACACTGCACTCCAAGTGAATCGACCCGAAGGTGGTTCGCTTCTATTGGAAGTCGAGCAACATATCGGAGAAAATACGGTTCGTTGTGTCGCCATGGAAAGCACAGATGGATTGCAACGTGGACAACAGGTTTTGAATCTCGATCGTCCAATTGCTGTGCCTACCGGTGAGCAGGTAAAAGGCCGTCTCTTGAATGTTGTTGGAGAGGCAATTGATCACCTTCCACCTTTGAAGGGAGGAGATGTGAGGGCAATTCACCAACCGGCTCCTGAGTTTGATGATTTGACCATCGGTACTGAAATATTGTATACCGGTATTAAGGTAATAGATTTGCTTGAGCCATATAGTAAAGGTGGTAAAATCGGTCTGTTTGGAGGTGCTGGTGTTGGAAAGACTGTGCTCATCATGGAACTTATCAACAATATAGCCAAGGGACACAACGGATTTTCAGTGTTTACCGGAGTTGGTGAACGTACACGTGAAGGTAATGATTTGCTCCGTGAAATGATTGAAAGCGGGGTTATGAAATATGGGAAGAAGTTTGCTGAAGGCATGGAACGTGGTGAGTGGAATCTTGCCGATGTTGACATGAACGAGGTTGCTGATTCTCAAGCAACGTTGGTGTTTGGCCAGATGAATGAGCCTCCGGGAGCTCGTCTTCGTGTAGCTCTTTCCGGGCTTACAGTTGCAGAGCAGTTCCGAGATCAAGACGGAGGAGGTAAGGATATCTTATTATTTATCGACAATATATTCCGATTCACACAAGCAGGTTCTGAAGTGTCGGCATTGTTGGGTCGTATGCCATCTGCTGTAGGTTACCAGCCTACTTTGGCATCAGAAATGGGTGCTTTGCAGGAACGTATTACATCTACTAAGCAAGGTTCAATTACTTCGGTTCAGGCAATTTATGTTCCGGCTGACGACTTGACTGACCCGGCTCCGGCTACAACATTCAGTTTCTTGGATGCAACTACCGTGCTAAGCCGTAAGATTTCGGAATTGGGTATATATCCGGCAGTGGATCCGCTAGAGTCTACATCTCGTATTCTCGATCCTCACATTATTGGAGAAGAGCACTATCAAACGGCTCAGGCTGTTAAGCAGTTGTTGCAGAAGTACAATGAATTGCAGGATATTATTGCAATCCTTGGTGTCGACGAATTGTCAGATGAAGACAAACTTGTAGTAGCTCGAGCTCGTCGCGCTCAGCGTTTCCTTTCTCAACCATTTCATGTGGCCGAACAGTTTACCGGTCTTCCCGGTGTAATGGTGCCACTTAGTGAAACCATTAGAGGATTTAAGATGATACTCAGTGGAGAAATGGATGGCTATCCGGAGCAAGCGTTCCTCAATGTCGGAACAATCGACGAGGCGATAGCTAAGGGAAAGAAAATGCTTGCCGAGGTAAAATAATAAAAGAGAATAATTAATAAAAATATATGATACTCAAAGTTATATCGACTGAGGATATTCTTTTTCAAGGAGAGGTTGACATGGTGACATTGCCTGGTGAGAAAGGCGGTTTTACGGTGTTGAATAACCACGCTTCGATTATCTCAACATTGTCGTCAGGAACGATAGTGTATGGTAATGGGACTGAGCGTTCTCAAATTGAAGTAAAAGGAGGGATTGTTGATGTCGATAACAATGTGGTGTCAGTGTGCATTTATTGATATGAAACGACTTCTGCTCATATTATCATTCTTAATGGGAGTCATATTGGCTCCTATAAGTGTGAGGGGAGAGGAACATGCTGAAGCTGTCTCAAGTGGAGAAACAAAAATAGATCCTAAAAAGATTATATTCGAACACTTGGGTGATGCGTATGGATGGGAGGTTCCGTTCAACCATCATATTCGTATTCCATTGCCAATCATAGTATGTGATTATAATGGAGAGTGGCATTGTTTCAGTTCCTCTCGTCTGCAACATGGTGATGAGTATGACGGATTTAAGTTGGGAAGCGAAACAAGTGCGTGGCCTCGAAAGGTTGTTGGAATGCGTCCGGTTGTAGATGTCGCGGGTAATGAAGTAATTGGTGCAGAAGGAGTTGTTGAAATGGAAGAATATCGTCCACTTGATTTCTCGATTACCAAAAATGTGTGTGCTATTTTCATTACAATGTTGTTGGTGTTGTGGATGGTATTGAAGGTCGCTTTGTGGCATAAACGAAAAGGATATTTAGCACCACGAAAGTTTACCGGTTTAGTTGAGTTTATCATCACGTTTGTTTATGATGGAGTAATACGTCCAACATTGAAGTCTAAAGCGATGAAATTTGCTCCTTATCTGTTGACCATATTCTTTTTTATCTTCATTTCCAATTTATTGGGTTTGATAGTGGTGTTTCCGGGCGGTGCAAATGTAACTGGAAATATTGCGGTCACTTTGGCATTGTCGTTGATGACTTTTTTGGTCGTTAATATATTTGGGTCTAAACATTATTGGAAAGATGTATTTTGGCCGGATGTGCCAATGTGGTTGAAATTCCCAATACCCATCATGCCTATTATAGAAGTGTTTGGGGTGTTTACAAAACCGGCAGCACTTACGGTGCGTCTATTTGCAAATATGATGGGAGGTCACATGATAGTCATTGTTTTGACTCTCTTGATATTTATTTTTGCCGCTATGGGACCCGCAGTGACTGGTGCCGCAACAGTCGTGTCGGTTTTCTTCTCGATATTTATGTTGCTCATAGATGTTCTTGTTAGTTTCATTCAAGCTTTTGTATTTACTATGTTGTCTACATTGTTTATATCTTTGGCTCAAGCTCCAGAGCATCATTAATACGATAAAATGAAAATAAATAAATAATTAATAACGAAACATTAAAACTTAGAAATTATGTTAGCAATGATTTTAGCAGCAATCGCAGGTACTTTGGGTATTGGCGCATGTGTTGGTGCCGCAATAGCCGCAATCGGCGCAGGTATTGGTATCGGTAAAATCGGAGCATCTGCAATGGAAGCAATTGCCCGTCAACCGGAAGCAACCGGCGATATCCGTAGTAACATGATTGTTATTGCAGCTCTTGTCGAAGGTGTTGCCCTTTTTGCAGTAATCGTTTGTATTCTCGCATTGTTCCTCTAATTTAAGAGCGCACGATTTATGGAATTGTTCACGCCTGAATTCGGCTTAGTATTCTGGATGTTCTTCTCCTTTGCGGTGCTATTTTTGGTATTGGCAAAATGGGGGTGGCCAGTTATCATCAAGAGTATAGAAAGTCGTGCCGACCTCATCGATAAGGGTGTGGAGTACGCTCAAAATGCAAAGGAGCAGCTTGATCATGCCCGCGAAGAGGCGGATAAATATATTGAAGAAGCTCGTCGCCAGCAAGCTGAAATGTTGCGAGAGGCTGACAAGATGAAGACTCAAATCATCGAAGAGGCTCGCAACGCGGCAACTAAGGAGGCGCAGAAAGTGATGGATGCGGCTCAAATGTCGATTGAACAGGCTCGCAAAGAGGCTGAATTGAGTTTTCGTAAGGAAGTTAGTTCGTTTGCCCTTGATATAGCCACAAAAGTTGTACGAGGACAGATGGCTGACGAGAAGGCTCAAGCTAAACTTGTCAATACTTTGTTGGACGAAATTGATAATAAAAACTAAAACGCAATGAACCAAGGTCTTATTCCTAATCGTTACGCAAAGGCTCTTTATAAGTTTGCCACCGATAAAAATCAATCAGAGCGAGTATACGCACTGATGGGACGGCTTGTGGAGTCATTTGTCGGACAACCGCAATTGCAGGATGTGGTGAAAAATCCTTATGTCGCAATTGATGATAAGACCGCCTTGTTATTGACAGCTGCAGGAGCACAATCGGCTGATACTTGTTATGTCGATTTCTTGAAATTGCTTGTAGATAAGAAGCGAATAGACTTTATAAGAGGAATAGCGTTGGCATATCTTGATATTTATCGTAAGGATAATAATATTTATCAAGTTGACATTGTAACAGCTACGCCTCTTGCCCAACAAGAATTAGAAAAATTGCATAATCTTGTAGAAAGACATATTCCAGGAGCAACCATAGAATTTGCTCATTCGGTAGATGTTGATTTGATTGGAGGTTTTGTAATCAATATAAATTCAGAACGTCTTGATGCTTCAGTAAGCAATGAATTAAAACAGTTGCGTCTTAAACTATTAAGTAACTAATTGACTAATGATTAACCCAAGCGAAATATCGGAAGTATTAAAGCAACAACTTGAGAACGTCAACAGTAAGGTGTCGTTTGAAGAAGTTGGAACGGTCCTTGAAGTCGGTGACGGTGTTGCCCATGTATATGGACTTGAAAATGTACGCGCTAACGAACTTGTTGAGTTTGAGAATGGCGTAAAAGGGGTTGCCATGAACCTAGAAGAAAGCAATGTCGGTGTGATATTGCTTAACAACATTAACAAAGTGACCGAGAATATGACGGTACGTCGCACAGGAGAGATTGCTTCTATTCCGGTAGGCGAAGGCCTCTTGGGTCGTGTAATTAATGTGCTTGGTGAACCTATCGATGGAGCCGGTCCGATCGACGGCGAACTTTTGTTAATGCCATTGGAGCGTAAAGCTCCGGGAGTTATTTTCCGTCAACCGGTAAAACAACCGTTGCAAACGGGAATTAAGGCAATAGACTCTATGGTGCCAATAGGTCGAGGTCAACGTGAATTGATTATTGGCGACCGTCAGATTGGAAAAACAGCCATAGCCATTGATACTATCATAAATCAGCGTAAGGAATATGAAGCAGGAAAACCGGTATACTGTATATATGTAGCAATTGGACAAAAGGCTTCATCTGTTGCCGCAACAGTGCAGACCTTGCGTGAAAACGGAGCTTTGCCTTACACAGTAGTCGTTGCTGCCAATGCATCTGATTCGGCAGCTATGTGTTATTATTCTCCTTTTGCCGGAGTGGCAATTGGTGAATATTTCCGAGATACAGGCCGCGATGCCCTTATTGTATATGACGATTTGTCAAAACAGGCAGTTTCTTATCGTGAGATTTCTCTTATTTTGAAGCGACCATCCGGTCGTGAAGCTTATCCCGGAGATATTTTTTATCTACATTCACGCCTGTTGGAACGAGCTGCAAAGATTATCGATAATCAAGAGGTAGCATCAAAAATGAATGACTTGCCGGCGGTACTTAAGGATCGAGTAAAAGGAGGTGGCTCATTGACAGCACTTCCCGTTATTGAGACTCAAGCAGGTGACGTGTCGGCATATATACCTACTAATGTGATTTCTATCACTGATGGTCAGATATTCTTGGAGTCGGCCTTGTTTAACAGAGGTATACGTCCTGCAATTAATGTGGGTATATCTGTATCACGAGTCGGAGGTAATGCTCAAATCAAATCAATGAAAAAAGTAGCCGGTACTTTGAAAATAGATCAAGCTCAATTCCGCGAACTTGAGTCGTTTACAAAGTTTGGTGGAGACATAGATCCCGTAACAGCTAGAGTGATCGATAAGGGACGTAAAAACGAACGTCTTTTGATTCAACCGCAGTATACGCCTATGACTGTAGAAGAAGAGGTCGCTATGATTTATTGTGGCGTTAACGGATTGTTGGAGCGAGTGCCAATCGACAAAGTGGCTGAGTTTGAAAAACAATTCTTGCAGTTGCTTGGAGCTAAATATCAGAAAGAAGTGCTTGAAGTGATAAAGTGCGGGCAATTAACTGATGATGTAGCCACAAAATTAAAAGAAGTTGCAATCGAAGTATCGAGTCGTTACAATTAATAGACAGAAATGGCAACATTACGCGAATTAAAAGGAAGAATTGGTTCGGTTCGCTCATCCGAGAAAATAACCGGTGCCATGAAGATGATTTCTTCGGCAAAGATGCATAGGACTGAACAAGCTTTAAAGCGTCTTCTGCCTTTCCGTGCCCAGATTCAAACTATCATTGGCAATTTATTGTCTGCTGATGCAGAGTTTGTGTCGCCTTTGCTTGAGAAACGTGAAGTGAAGCGTGTTGGCGTAGTGGTGTTGGGCTCTGACGATGGATTGTGTGGTGCCTACAATATCAATATATATAAATCGTTGCTTGAGCGAATTAATTTATTACGTGAAGTTGCCGGTAATGATGTTGAGATTGATATTTATCCTATAGGCAAAAAAATGGCAAAAGCCGTTGCTAAACTGGATAGCACAAAAATCAATATCGTAGAAAATATAGGTGTTGACTCAAAGAGTGTAGGCAGTGTAATTAATGATTTTACATTTGCTTTACAACAGCGATTTATAGATGGCGAGATCGATACCTTAGAAATAGTGTATATGAGTTTCAAAAGTGTGAGCCGGCAAGTGTTGCGTTGTGAGCAGCTACTCCCAATTTTGCAGGAAACGTTGACTGATAATGCCGACACGTCTAATTGCCGTCCATATTTGTTTGAGCCTGATGCAAACACTATATTCTCTACCGTATTGCCATTGTTTATATTATCTACAATGCAGGAGGTGTTTACCGAAAATCGAGCTTCTGAGCAGGCTGCACGCGTCATGGCAATGCAGAGCGCAAATGATAATGCAAAGAAATTGCTTGAGGAATTACAACTTGAATACAATAAATTACGTCAACAGGCTATAACTTCAGAGTTGCTTGATATTGTTGGTGGACAAGTAAGGGAATAGGCTGAGCGTAAGTAAGAATTTAATTAAAACTAACATATTAAAGACTAAACATAGTTTATGGGTAGTGTAAAAGAATATTTTTCGTCATTAGGGACAGGCATAGCAAGTCTTGTCAAGGGCATGGGAATTACTGGAAAGGAGTTCTTGACACCCAAGATTACGGAATGTTATCCCGATAATCGCGACAAAATTGAGTATGCTAAGCCGAGTTTCCGTGCTAAGCTTGTGTTAAAGTATGATGATGAAGGTCGTCACAAGTGTATTGCATGTGGTATCTGCCAACGTAATTGTCCGAATGGAACAATTACAGTAACAACAAAAATGGTTGACTTGCCTGATGGTAAGAAAAAACGAAAACTCGACAAGTACATCTATGATTTGGGCAGTTGTACGTTTTGTCAATTGTGTGTAACTACATGTCCGCAAGATGCATTGGAATTTAGCAATGATTTTGAGCAGGCTGTATTTACTCGTGAAAAACTTGTCAAGCAACTCAATTATCTTCCCGAAAAAGAAGAAGTGGCACCGGCCCCTAAACCGGTTGTCAATACAGAAATAGCAAAAGAAAATAACTAAATTATATGGAATCAGCTGGAAGTATCATTATGTATGTCATAATCGCTTTGGCGATTATAGTGTTCTCGATACTCACTGTCACTACACGTAAAATTTTGCGTGCTGCCACATACTTGCTGTTTACTCTTTTTGCAACTGCAGGATTGTATTTTACTCTCGATTATGAGTTTTTAGGAGCAGTGCAGATTGCGGTTTATGCCGGAGGTATTGTGGTTTTGTTTGTATTCTCAATTTTGTTGACAAGCAAGCCGGGTGACAATAGTGCGAGACTTACTTCAAAGAAACGTACAATCGGGTTGGTCGCGGCGTTAGCATCGCTTTGCGTAATGGGATATGCCGTTGGTAGCCGTTGTGGATGGTGGTCTTCATTTTACAAGCCTTTGGAAGAGCCGTTGACAATGAACACGATTGGAGAATTTCTCTTAGGTACTGAGAAGTATCAGTATCTATTACCCTTTGAAGCAATCAGTGTGTTATTATTAGCATGTATAATTGGAGGCATCGTTGTTGCCCGTAAGCGTTAATCTTTGGAGATATGGAAGACTTTTCAATGATGATGTATTTAATTCCGAGCATGATAATGTTTTGCTGCGGAGTTTACGGATTCATCACCCGTAAAAACATGATTGCGATTCTGATCTCCTTGGAGCTTATGCTCAATGCGGTCGATATCAATTTTGTGGTATTTAATCGATTCTTGTTCCCCGGACAATTGGATGGCATGTTCTTTACATTGTTTGCAATAGCAATTGCAGCTGCTGAAACTGCATTGGCCATAGCAATCATCGTAAATGTATTCCGTGCGGTCAAGAATGTTGATATTAATGATCTTACTAAAATGAAATTGTAAGTGCTATGGAAGTAATGTCAATTTTGATTCTTGCTATACCTCTGTTCATGTTCCTGTTGCTTGGGTTGACAGGCATGAAGATGAGTCACAAATTAGCCGGAGTGCTTGGCACTCTTGGTATGGGTACTGCACTTGTGCTTGCTTATACAGTAGCGTTTAATTATTTCTTTTCCGGAGATATCGCCTTTATAAATGAAGCAGGTGAGCGTCTGCAACATATCCTTTGGAATCATGAGTGGCTTGCCTTTACCGATGATTTGGTAATAAGCCTTGGATTCCTAGTAGACCCCATCTCGGCAATGATGCTTGTGGTTATTACCACTATTTCATTTATGGTTCATCTCTATTCGCTTGGTTACATGCATGGAGAGACCGGTTTTCAACGCTACTACGCATTTTTGTCGTTGTTTAGCTTCTCGATGCTAGGTTTGGTAGTCGCAACCAACATATTCCAAATGTATATCTTTTGGGAACTTGTGGGCGCTTCATCTTATCTACTCATCGGATTCTACTATACAAAACCGTCAGCAGTGTCGGCCTCAAAGAAGGCATTTATTGTGACACGTTTTGCCGATTTGGGCTTTTTGGTAGGTATTTTGATTCTATCATTCTTTACAGAAACATTCGATTTCGTACAGCTGACTTCAGCTCCGGAGAGCGTATTGGCCAGCACAGCCGGAGCAACTTTTATGGGGGCATCGGTTTTGACCTGGGCGCTTGTGTTGATATTTATGGGAGGTATGGGTAAGTCGGCAATGATGCCGTTACACATTTGGCTACCTGACGCAATGGAAGGTCCGACTCCGGTGTCGGCACTTATTCATGCTGCAACAATGGTTGTTGCTGGTGTATATTTAGTTGCACGTCTTTTCCCATTGTATTTGCTTGAGGAAGCCGCGATGTTGGCTATTACTGTTGTTGGCGCGGCTACTGCGTTTTATGCAGCTGTTGTTGCTTGTACACAAGTTGACATAAAACGAGTGCTTGCATTTTCGACAATTTCTCAGATTGCCTTCATGATGACTTCGCTTGGTGTTGCCACACCTGAAATACATGAAGGATTGGGTTATATGGCTTCGATGTTCCACTTGTTTACGCATGCCATGTTCAAAGCTTTGTTGTTCTTGGGTGCCGGAGCGTTGATACATGCCGTACATTCCAATGATTACACCGCAATGGGTGGCTTGCGCAAGTATATGCCTATAACGCATATAACATTCCTCATTGGATGTTTAGCTATTGCCGGTATTCCACCCTTCTCGGGATTCTTCTCTAAAGATGAAATTTTGACGGCAGCATTTGAAAATCATTGGTTCTGGGGTGTATGGATGACTATGGTTGCCGGTTTGACAGCGTTCTATATGTTCCGTCTTTATTATCGTATCTTCTGGTGGAATGAACCGGATTATGGTCATCACACTCCTCATGATGCTCCGCTAACCATGACATTGCCTTTGATTATTCTTGCTACGGTGTCGGTTGTTGCAGGATTTATTCCTTTTGGACATTATGTGACTTACAATGGCGAGCCATATGACATACATTTAAATTGGACTGTAGCCGGTACAAGCATTTGTGTTGCTGTCTTAGCTATTGCTATTGCTACAGTTATGTATCGTAAGGAAAATGCTATTTCTGATAGAGTAGCGGCCAGTGTAAAAGGATTGTGGACAGCTGCATATAATCGTTTTTACTTCGATGAACTCTATTTGTTTATTACCCATAAAATCATATTTAACTGCGTAAGCCGTCCAATCGCTTGGTTTGACCGCCATATTATCGATGGCACAATGGATATGTTTGCTCGAGTGGCTCATAAGTCATCTTGGGCTATCCGTGGGTTGCAGTCGGGCAATGTACAAATGTATGTTTTGTCCTACTTGATAGGGGCATTGCTTCTCGGAGTCATAACATTTGTATGTATGCTCTAAACAAATAAGGTGCTAATAGAAAAATATAGTAATTATGATATTCTCTAATATACTTATCTACTTTGTGGTGATACCCTTGCTGATGCTTGGGGGACTTTTCTTGTGCCGCAACATGAAGCAGATACGTTCGGTAGCAGTTGTAGGTTCTACTGCATTGTTGCTGTTGTCGATCTACTTGGTTGTTGACTTCTGCCAATTGCGTGCTCAAGGTGTAGACGATATTATGTTGTATACCGGCTCTTGGATGTGGTTTGAACCATTAAATATCCATCTTGCTCTTGGTGTTGACGGCATTTCGGTGGCCATGATTCTTCTTTCGGCCATAATCGTGTTTGCAGGCGTATTTGCGTCTTGGAAAATAAATCCTCTGCCCAAAGATTTCTTCTTGTGGCTTATCCTATTGTCAACCGGTGTGTTTGGGTTCTTTATTTCGATTGACCTATTCACAATGTTTATGTTCTATGAAGTAGCTCTAATCCCGATGTACCTTCTTATTGGATTGTGGGGCACAGGCCGTAAAGAGTATTCGGCAATGAAGTTGACGTTGATGTTAATGGGAGGTTCGGCATTTTTGATGCTTGGTATTCTTGGTATATACTATCATTCTTCAAATGGTGGCGAATTGACCATGAATCTTCTTGAAATTTCGGCTAATAATGCAATCCCTCATGATTGGCAGATGTATCTCTTCCCGATTACATTCGTTGGCTTTGGTGTGCTTGGTGCGATGTTCCCATTCCACACATGGAGTCCTGACGGTCATGCTTCAGCTCCTACTGCAGTTTCAATGTTGCATGCTGGTGTGTTGATGAAACTTGGTGGTTATGGATGTTTCCGCGTAGCTATCTATTTGATGCCTTATGCAGCCAATGAGTTGTCATGGATATTCTTAATACTTACAGGTATCTCTGTTGTGTATGGTGCGTTTAGTGCATGTGTGCAGACCGACCTTAAATACATCAATGCGTATTCATCGGTAAGTCACTGTGGATTGGTGTTGTTTGCAATACTCATGCTCAATCAGACTGCAATGACAGGCGCTGTAATGCAGATGCTCTCTCATGGCTTGATGACGGCACTATTCTTTGCGCTTATCGGTATGATATATGGAAGAACTCATACACGTGACATCCGAGAAATGGGCGGATTAATGAAGATTATGCCATTCCTTTCGGTATGTTATGTAGTTGCAGGTATGGCGTCGCTAGGATTGCCGGGCTTGAGTGGATTTGTTGCTGAAATGACAATATTTGTAGGTTCATTCCAAAATGCCGACATGTTCCACCGTGTATTCACGATTGTTGCATGTTGCTCGATTGTGATTACAGCAGTTTATATATTGCGCGTGGTTGGCAAGTTGCTATTTGGCCCTGTTCAAGACGAACATCATCTACAACTCACTGATGCTGTGTGGTGGGAGCGTTTCTCTGCTGCTACGTTGATCGTGTGTGTTGCAGCAATCGGTTGTTTCCCCGGTTGGGTTAGCGACTTGATTAGCTATAGTTTCAACCCTATAATTGAAGTATTGACTAAATAAAAGATAAGTAAGAAATGGATTATTCACAGTTTTTGATCATGCATCAAGAAATAGGATTGGTGGTCCTATTCCTATTGGTCTTTTTGTTCGATACATTTGGCTGTGCCAAGTCGCAGAAGGCGTTAGGTTGGTTTACAGCAGTCTTGTTTGGCGTTTTTACTCTTGGAGGTTTCCTTTGTCCGGCAATGTCTGTCAGTGCAGAGGCATTTAGTGGGATGTATGCAACATCACCAACAATGTTGGCTATAAAGAATATCCTCAATATCGGTGTGTTGATTGTAATCATACAATCAATATCGTGGGCCAATAGTGAAGAGATGAAAGTCAGACGTGGCGAGTTTTATGAGTTATTACTTGTGACTTTACTCGGTATGTACTTGATGATTTCATCGCGCCACTTTTTATTGTTTATTATCGGTCTTGAAACCGCATCCTTGCCATTGGCTGCTCTTGTTGCCTTTGAGAAGAAACAATATGAAAGTCATGAAGCGGCAGTAAAATATGTTTTGACTGCAGTATTTTCATCAGCAGTGTTCTTAATGGGCTTGTCTTTTGTATATGCGCTTTCAGGTTCGCTTTATTTCAATGAAATAGCAGCTTCGATTGTAGATGGTGGAGCATTGCTAATTATTGCAATAGCATTTGTTATCGCCGGAATAGGATTTAAATTATCCCTTGTTCCGTTCCATTTGTGGACTGCAGATGTTTATCAAGGTGCTCCTACATCAGTAACCTCTTATCTGTCGGTTATTTCAAAGGGTTCAGCCGCATTTGCATTCTTTGTGGTTCTTATGCAGGTTTTTGGGCCTTACTATCCGGCAGTGTGGGAGTGGATGCTCTATGCCCTTATCATACTGACTATTACGATTGGTAACCTTTTTGCAATCCGTCAGAAGAATCTAAAGCGTTTCCTCGCATTTTCTTCAATCTCTCAAGCCGGTTATATTATGCTTGGAGTAGTTGCCGGTTCTGCCCAAGGATTAGGAGCGTTGATTTACTATGTATTAGTGTATATATTCTCCAATCTTGGTGCATTTGGTGTTATTTCAGCAATTGAGAATAAAACCGGAAAGGTCGGTATGGATGATTACAACAACCTTTATTCGACCAATCCAAAGTTGGCGTTTACAATGATGCTTGCAATGTTCTCACTTGCAGGTATCCCTCCGTTTGCCGGATTCTTCAGTAAGTTCTTTATCTTTAGTTCTGCACTTGAGTCAGGTTCGGTTGCATTATATGTGCTTGTGTTGATAGCATTGATTAACACTATTGTTTCGCTTTACTACTATCTATTAGTTGTAAAAGCCATGTTCATCAACAATCAAGAACAGTGTGTCATACCATCGATTCGTTCATGTGGCAATGAGCGTTTAGGAATGGTGATTTGTGTAGCCGGTATAATTCTTATCGGATTGGTAAGTTGCATATACAATTGGATTATAAACACAACTTTGTTAAATACGCACTATATTTTCTAAAAGAAAAACAGATTTATTCTACTAAATCAGTCTGGGATGGATATCTATCTGTCCCAGACTGATTTGGTTTTATGTAAAGGAGTTTTTATTGATGCAGTGTTACAGGTCGGGCAGCGATAATAAGGTTATATAAAGGAGAACTTATTGATTTGGAGATATAAAATTTGTCGGAGTGGCGATGTTGGTGTAAATTTGTAATAAATTTAAAAATATTTGTTTTGGCCAGAAAACGTAAAGAATTACCCGTATTGGAGGGTATAGAAATAGTAAATGTGGCAGCTGAAGGCAACAGTTTGGCGCGTGTTGAACAGTTGGTAGTGTTTGTCCCTTATGGAGCTCCCGGTGATGTCGTAGATGTGAAAATCGATAAAAAGAAGAAAAATTATGCCGAGGGCCATATTATCAAGATGATTCGTCGAGGAGATGTCAGGGTCGAGGCTCGTTGTGAACATTTTACAATGTGTGGCGGTTGTCGGTGGCAGCATCTTCCCTATGAATATCAGTTGGGCTGTAAGCAGAAGCAGGTTAAAGATGCCCTTGAGCGTATTGCAAAAATTGATATACCAGAAATAATGCCTATACTAGGGTCGGAAAATATCTGGGAATATAGAAATAAAATGGAATATACGTTTTCCAACAAAAAGTGGTTGACTTATGAGCAACTCGCTTCAGGCGAAGAATTACCTGATAGAAATGCTGCCGGATTTCATATATCCGGTGCTTTTGACAAGGTGTTGGATATTAACAAGTGTCACTTACAAGATGATTTTGGCAATCGTTTGCGATTATTCATAAAACAATATGGAAAGGATAATGGTTTCTCGTTTTATGATCTTAGGGAACAACATGGTCTTTTGCGTACGTTGATGATACGTATTGCATCAACCGGAGAAATAATGGCTGTGATGGTATTTGGAGAGAATGATGAAGAACGAATCAATAGCTTGTTGGAAGCCGTAAAGGTTGCATTTCCTCAAATTACCTCCTTGCTTTATGTCGTAAACACTAAGGTCAACGATACCATAGGCGATCAAGAGATATTGTGCTATTCAGGGCGTGATTATATTGAAGAAGAAATGGAGGGATTAAGATTCCGTATTGGAGCAAAATCGTTCTATCAGACTAATTCCCGGCAAGCGTACACGTTGTATAAGGTGACTCGCGATTTTGCTGAATTGACGGGCAATGAGTTGGTCTATGACTTATATACCGGAACCGGTACTATCGCTAACTTTGTGTCACGCAAGGCTCGCCGGGTTATAGGCATTGAATACGTGCCTGAAGCAATTGAAGACGCTAAAATAAATTCGATGGTTAACGGAATCGATAATACACTTTTTTATGCAGGTGATATGAAGGATGTGCTTACCGACGAATTTGTGGAACAGCATGGGCGTCCCGATGTTATGATAGTAGACCCTCCGCGAGCCGGGATGCATGAAGATGTGGTGAACGTGATACTTAATGCATCTCCGCGCCGCATTGTATATGTGAGTTGCAATCCGGCTACGCAGGCACGTGATTTGGCTTTACTTGATGTTAAATATAAAGTCGACGCTATACAGCCAGTAGATATGTTCCCCCACACGGCTCATGTTGAAAACGTGGTGAAATTGACTTTAAGATAGTCAATCTATGCCCGATAGGGTTGAGTTGTAGTATTGTGGATCTCCGGTGACTTCTTGGCCAATGAATGGAGGACAAGAAAATGTTTGGTCTTCGGAAGTGAGTTCTATTTCGGCAATCACCAATCCCTGATGTCTGCCGTGAAACTCGTCAATTTCCCATGTAAGTCCTTCATGTTCGATAATATACCTATGTTTGTCAATGACGTGTCCTTTACAGATAGCAAGCATTTCGACAGCATCATTTATAGGTATGGGATATTCCCATTCGTCTCGTGATATTCCCCTATTGCGACTTTTTATGGTGATAAATGCATCATTATCGATTATACGTACTCTGACGACGGCATCGGTTTGTGTCGAAAGGTAGCCTTGCTTTATTGAGTAGTGGCGAGTTGCCAAATTTCTATAAATGTTGTCCGTTAAGAGGAATTTACGTTCTATTTCTTTGCCCATTTTATGTAAATCGAAAAAAGTAGTATATTTGTATACTGATAGCTGTGCCTTTGCGAGAAAAGTGCAACGTCACAATTCTAAAACAATACAAAGATATGTTTGTTTTTCCAAATAGGAATAGCAATATACATGATAAATTTTGAAAACGGTCATTCATCATACCATATTTGTCGTTATTGCACTCGTTGTAATGTTTGTCGCTGTGTTGCCGGTGTCTGCTTCTCCAAATGTCTATCTTAAAGGAGTGGTGAGAGATTCGTTGACACACGAACCGATTCCTTATGTTGCGATATATCTTGAGGGTACTGATGCCGGAGTCATGACCGATGAAGATGGGTCGTTTAAACTCTACACAAATAAACAAGGAAACACGATCAAGGTGTCGGTACTTGGCTACGACACTAAGGTCATGCCGGTATTACAAGGTAGTCGGGTGGAGATGGATGTTGAGCTTGTGCCGGCCGGGGTGAGATTGGATGAGGTTGTGGTGAAACCCAAAAAAGAAAAATATAGTAAAAAGAATAATCCGGCTGTGGATTTTATGGAAAAGATCAGAGACGCCGCAGACCTGACTGATCCGCATCGACAAGACTATTATAATTACGAGAAATATGAAAAAATCACATTGGCGTTAAATGACTTTAATCCAGATGACGGGTCTTGGGTTGATAGAAAATTTAAATTTGTCAAGGAGCATATCGACACATCAGAAGTGTCGGGAAAACCGATATTGAATGTCTCTGTCAAAGAGAAATCTTCGGCTGTCCATTTTCGCAAAAATCCAAAGAGCGAAAAGGAGCATGTATATGGCATTAAGCGTGATGGGGTTGACCAAATAATGGGAGAGGAAAGTATGCAGGAATTTTTGGAGGATATTTTCCGCGAAATAGACATATATGACAAGGACATAAATATACTGCAAAACCGTTTTGTAAGTCCATTATCTCCAATAGCCGCAGAGTTTTATAAATTTTATTTGTCAGATACGATTATTATTGACGGAGACTCTTGTGTCGCATTAAGTTTTGTGCCACGGGTGTCGGAAACTTTTGGCTTTACCGGACGATTATACGTGCTAAAGAACGATTCGACAATGTTTATCAAGCGAGTTGATTTGCATGTGCCTCATGATATAAATCTAAACTTTGTGGAGTCGATGAATGTCAGTCAGGAATATACGAGGGCGTCTGACGGCACACGACTGAAGACAAAAGATGATATGACAATAGAATTTTCTGTAATTCCCGGTGCGCAGGGATTATATGCACGACGCAACACGGCTTATGCAAATCATGATTTTACAATTCCGTCAGATGTAAACATATTCAATCATGGTGCGTATAGGATGATTTCCCCCGATGCATATGGACGTGATTATGAATTTTGGGAAACAAGGCGTCTTATTGAAATTGAGAAAGGCGAAAGATCCGTATCGCAGTTGCTGAAGCAAATGCGGAGTGTGCCATTATATTACTGGGGTGAGAAGTTCCTAAAGATTATGGTGACCGGTTATATCTCTCCGACAGAGAAGTCTCCAATATTTATAGGCCCAATGAATACAACCGTCTCATATAACACTGCTGAGGGATTGAGATTGCGTCTAGGGGGCATGACCAATGCTTATTTGTCTAAGCGATGGTTTGGGCGTGGATATGTTGCCTATGGGCTTCGAGATCAAAAGTGGAAATATCGTGGAGAAGTAGAATATTCATTTATAGACAAGAAAAATCATTCACGTGAGTTTCCTGTTAAATCATTGCGCTTTACTCATCTTTATGATATCGACCAATTAGGGCAGCAATATATGTTTACCAATCAAGATAATCTCTTTTTGTCGTTTAAACGAATGGATGATGATCGAGTAACCTATCATCGTAAGACCATGCTTGACTATACGCTTGAATTGGAGAACGGATTTTCGGTCGTCGCCGGATTTTCACATGAGCGGCAGGAAGCGACACGTTGGTTGCCGTTTGTCAATGGCCATGGTGAAAAAATTGGGCATTATATTGAGTCGGGTTTTAATCTGAAATTGCGTTTTGCCCCGGGGGAGAAATTTTATCAAGGGCACACCAATCGATATCCGATTAATTTTGATGCTCCGGTGTTTGAGTTGATGCACTCTTATATGCCAAGTGGTTTTCTTGGAAGCAGGTATACGATAAACCGTACGGAATTTCGTTTTCAGAAGCGCTTTTGGTTGTCGGCTTTTGGTTATGTAGATGCCATAGCCAAGGCTGGGCATGTGTGGGAGTCGGCTCCGTTTCTTAATCTATTGTTGCCCAATGCCAATATTTCTTACACGATACAGCCCGAAAGTTATGCATTAATGAATCCATTGGAATTTATCAATGATACGTACGCATCGGTTGATTTGACATATTGGGCTAACGGAGCATTGTTTAATCGTGTGCCGTTGTTGAAAAAACTTAAATTGCGTGAGGTCGTATCTTACAAGTGCCTATGGGGACATTTAAGCAAAAACAACGACCCACGTTATAATTCCGATGTGTTTATGTTTCCGGAGAATATCAGTGTTACACGCATGTCCGACACGCCTTATATGGAAGCGAGTGTAGGGGTTGAAAATATACTGCAATTCTTGCGCGTCGACTATGTGTGGCGGTTGACCTACCGCAACACACTCGGAGCTCCCAATTCAGGAGTGCGAGTGGCTTTGCACTTCACGTTCTAAACTTTTCATTATATTGTTATAATGAAAAGTCCTTGTATGAATGTTCCAAGTCTAAGAAATGAAAGTTGTGTTGACGGCGGTTAGCTTCTTTTGGGATAGTCATATAGTCGCCATATTTGTTTTTTAAATATGAGTCATATTGTTCGACGCCTTTGACAGCTTTGCCTTCAAATGTATAGGTTTGAGGACTCCCAAGTATTTCTTTACCTAATATCCCTCGCATCCCATCGTCATAATCGGCAACTTCTTTTGATGAAGTGTAGTCATGCTTTTTTAAAAGGCATATGATGTTGCGTTGTACTCTATTTAGAGTATATATGCGCCGACACAATAATGGAATCCAACTTGACGGTCCTTTGCCATGTTTATAAGGATCTCTATGTAATAGATAGAGGACTCGTTTCCAATATTCATATTTGGCAAAATGTACTTTCTTATGAATGAATCCGTTGGGTACACCATCGATTGGAAAAACGTCAATGTAAATACCTCCTAAATATTTAAGATGCATTCTCTCTATCAATGTTGTAGATGCGTCTTGGATTTTTGCAAAAGGAAGAGGGTATTGTAGATCGTTTTCAGCGGCAATAAGTTCGTATGGTTCGGGCAACCATTCTGACGCATATTCTATTAGACGGTCGTAATCGGGACGAGGCATGGCGATATCGATGTCGTCATCCCAAGGAATAAATCCTTTGTGGCGGATAGCGCCGAGCATTGTTCCTGCCCAAATATAATATTGCAATCCGTGCTTGTGACACACATCGTCAATTGCGGTTAATATTTTTAATATGCGTTTGTGTACTTGTTGTATGTCGTAGGTTGCCATTGTCTACTTAATATAATTCGTCGGGAATCAGTTCTTGCGCACGTTCAAAATCTTCGGGAGTGTCTAATTCGATTGAGAAACAATCGGTAGTGTCTATGACTGAAAACGTATGGCCTTTCATAATCATACGCTCAAAAGCCTGCTCATAAAATACATTGATGAGACCCTCCTTTTCAATCATAGTGTCAAGTTCGTTGCATAGGGCAGTCGTATATTCAGCAGTCATCTTCTCTATCCCGACGCTTTCTCCAATCGCGTCAGCCGGATTGCAGGTTTTGTTAAGTGCCACAATATTTCCGTCGATATCTACAATTACTTTAATTTCTTCTTCACCCAATTCATGTCGTTGTACCGCTAATGATGATTGAGGCTGCATGCCAATGCGTTTAACTGCTTTGGGGTCACAAAGAATGTCGCTGTCCATCAGTAATACGTCATTGCCCTTGAAGATCTTACCGGCCATCCACAATGAGTAGATATTGTTATTGTTTTTAAAGTCTTCATTGTGTAAAAATGTGATTTTAATATGGGGGTAGTGTTTGGAGATAAACTCCCTAATCATGCTTGCTTTATAGCCGGTGACAATGACTATCTCATTGCAATTGGCATCGCATATCATTGCATTGATAATGCGTTCCAACAAACTGCGATTGCCTATTCTTAATAAGCATTTAGGACACTCGTCGGTGAGTGGTCTCAGTCTTTTGGCCATTCCGGCCGCTAATATGACGCCAATCATATAGAATTGGCTATTTTCAAAATGATGTCACACACTTTGCGGTTTTGCTCAGCCCTTCCCAACGTGATACGCATGTGAGAATCTATTCCCGGCTCATTCGTGAATTTAACTTTGTAGTCTTCATTTGCAAATTCTTTCTGAAGAGCTTCTTTCAGTCTTATAGGATATTTGATGAGAATAAAATTTGCACGACTTTCATATACTTTAAAGTCATCAAGTCGACCAATCTCATCATTATACATATCTCGAGCTTGTTGCATGATTTCAGCAATTTTTCGGTAATGAGCATCGCTTTTTAATGCTGCAATTGCAACTTCTTCCGACAATCGGTCATAGCCGAGATACATGTTGGAGTATTTTGCAAAACGTTCCATTTCTTGACCTTTTCCAATGAAACCAAATCCCATGCGTAGTCCTGGCAATCCGTAAAATTTGGATAGCGTGCGACATACAATGATGTTGGGATGCATTTCAATTAGATCTTTAACGTAAGATGCATCGTTGGAAATGAAAGAAGCATAAGCCTCGTCAATTAACAATATTGTGGATTGGGGAATCATTTCCACTAATTGTGTCATTTCTTCAATAGTCAGTCCGTTGCCTGTGGGGTTATTGGGCGATGCAACAAGGAGTATCTTGGGTTGGATGTCATCGACCATTTTTTTGAGACCCTCAAGGTCGTAGCGAAAAGTATTACCATCTTCATATACCGGATATTGAAGGGTGTTACCTGACACTTCATCAGCTATAGCTTTATAATACCACCATGAATATTTTGGTATAAGCATTGTGTTTGACCCACTTCCTGCAAGAAAAAAGTGAACAGTTTTCTTTAGAAGGTCTTCTGCTCCATAGCCTATTAATATTTGTCGTTCATCGATGTCATATAAGTTTGACAAATATTCTGAAAATATGCTTTTTTTTCCTTGGTCATATATTCTTGTGTAAAAACATAGTTTGCGCAGGTCAAAATTCTTTATTGCAGCAATAACTTCATCGGATGGTTCGAAGTTAAATTCGTTTCGGTCTAAATAATTCATGTTTTGATATATAAGAGTCGATTGTGAATAAACGTGTTTGCAAAATTAATAATATTTATTTAAATAGTCGAAACTGAAGATATGTATCGTAGCTGTATGAGAATGGTTGTTGTCGTAAATGTAGAGAGATTCTCATCTTGATTAAAATAAACAAGGAAGAAAAGTAAGTAATTTTAAAGCGAGTAAAACTTTATTTAAGGTATATATTTGATGGTTGTATAGACAAATTTAACTAATATAAATGAAAAAATTCGTTTGAAAGCATAAAAAAGTACTATATTTGCAATTATTTTGAATAGACTGAAATCCAATCTAAATAATTAATTAAAACAATCACAAATTATGAATCGCAAATTATGCTATTCTCTCGTATTGGGTGCTGCCATAGTTCTTACTGGCTGTAGCAAAAAACTCAATCAATTTTCTGCCGACTACTTTGTCGTAAATCCCAGCCCACTGGAAGTTGTAGGTGAAAAAGTTCCTGCAACTGTAACTGGTAAAATTCCTGCAAAGTTCTTCCTTAAGAATGCAGAAGTAACAGTCACTCCTTATTTGGAATATAATGGTACAGAAACAGCATCTGTTCCTTATACTTTCCAAGGCGAAAAAGTGCGTGGTAACAATCCTGTCATCAGCTATGACAATGGTGGTAATGTAACTATTCCGGTTCAGTATATCTATACTCCCGAAATGATTGACAGTGAGTTGACTCTCGCATTTGAGGTTAAGCAAGGCAACAAGCAATATGTTCTTCCTCGAGTAAAGGTTGCTGACGGTGTCATCGCTACTGCAGCTCTTGCTGATGCAGGTACAGTTAATCCGGCTATTGCTCCTGACAAATTCCAGCGTATCATTAATGAGAAGTATGATGCTGACATTAAGTTCTTGATTAATCAAGCCAATCTCCGTGCCGGTGAATTGCGTAGCGATGCTGTTACTGCTCTTAATGAAGAAATTCGTGAAGCAAGCGCTGACGATCGTCGTGAAATCAAGGAAATCAACGTTTCGTCTTATGCATCTCCTGATGGTGGTGTTGAACTAAATACTCGCCTTGCTGAAAATCGTGAAAAAAATACTAAGAAATATCTTGAAAAGCAACTTAAGAAGGATAATGTTTCCAACTTTGGTGAATTGACTGCAAACTTCACAGCTCAAGATTGGGATGGCTTCCAAAAGCTCGTTTCTGAAAGCAATATTCAAGACAAGGAACTTATCCTCAGTGTTCTTTCAATGTATAAGGATCCGGAACAACGCGAACGTGAAATCAAGAATCTTTCTTCAGTGTTTGATCAACTTGCAGAAGAAATCCTACCTCAACTTCGTTACTCACGCATCACAGCATCTATCGACGTGATTGGTAAGAGTGATGACGAAATCATGGCGGTATATAAGAAAAATCCTAAAGATTTGACTGTAGAGGAATTGCTATATGCCGCAACTTTGACCGACAACAATGACAAGCGTCTTGAAATCTACAATGCCGTTGTTGATGTATATCCCAACGACTATCGTGGATACAACAACTTGGGTGTATGCCAATATATCGACAAGGATTATGAAGCTGCTGCAATGAGCTTTGCTCAAGCTGCAAAACTTGCTCCAAAGAGTGGCGAAGCTCAACTCAATCAAGGTCTTGTGGCTCTTCTCAACAAAGATTATTCTGAGGCAAATGCTAAATTTGGCAACGCCGCCGGTCTTGAAGAACTTGGTGATGCTCTTGGCGTTTACTACATGAAGCAAGGTGACTATAATGCTGCTGTTCGCGCGTTTGGCGACAGCAAGAGCAACAATGCTGCGCTTGCTCAAATTCTTACAAAGAATTATAGCAAAGCAAAAACAACTCTTGCAGGCGTAGCTAATCCTGATGCTACTACATATTATTTGAATGCAGTACTTGGCGCTCGTACCAACAATGCTAACATGATTTATAGCAATCTTCGTCAAGCTATCAAACTTGATAGTTCTCTTGCCAACAAGGCTAAGAATGACCTCGAATTTGCTAACTTTGATATAGCAAGCGTTCTTTAATAAATAAAGAGAATTAAATAAAAGAGACCTTCAGATATCTTTTGATCTGATCCCAAAAAGTTGGACGGATTAATAATAAATTTTATTGGCAAAGAGTTCGGTATTGCACCGGACTCTTTTATTTAAGTATGATTGTAATTGGCGACTTAAAGCATATGCCCTTGTGCTTGAATATTGGAGGCATAACGAGTCTCTATTATTCCGTCGATAGGAATGGGAGTAATGTTGTCAAAATGGGAATAAAGGCAAAGAGAGGTGATATGAAACGACTCTAAATCAACAAAGCCCAATCTCTGAGATAAATCGTGTTAAAAAGGTCGTTTCGGCGTGGTGGCTTGAAAATCTTTAAGATAAGCCGGTGTTGAGTAGGCCAAGTCGATAAAGTCGTTGCGCTTGAAAGCTCTGTCGGCTAATGCAAGCATGTCGGAAGCCAATGGGTGTATTCCGGAAATGAAACGAGCATTAGGGTGCCTTATTACATCTCGAGCTTTGTCGCTTCCGTTACCAAAGAATAAAACAATGCCTTGGTCAAGCCATTTGACATAGCTATTCTCTTCAAGAATAAGTGGTTGAGGAGGCATGAGACTTTCAAGAGCAAGATTGTAAATGCCGGTGTATACTTCCATGCGTCGGGCATCGATCATAGGAGCAAACATAATGCTTTCGTCATAGAAATCGCGAAACATGACCGATGTTGCCATTATCTGTAATGTGTCAATGCCAATGAGGGGTAGGTCGAGTGCATAGGCCAAACCTTTGGCCTCAGACAATCCGATACGCAATCCGGTGTAACTGCCCGGGCCAATGCTGACAGCAACGGCTTCAAGTGATTTATTGTTGTCTTTCAAGTAATCAAGACAATCCTTGATATAGCCACTTAGCAGAACTGCGTGGTTTTGTCCCTGATAGTCTTCGCGATGAATTAAAGTTGTGCCATCGGCGGTAACAGCCACCGAGCAAACGTTGGTAGACGTTTCTATATTGAGAATTACTGCCATGCTAATGTTATAGTTTGTGCAAAGGTACATAAAAATCGTCATATATTTAATGTGGGCATGTTGCAAATGACACATAGAATTTCTACCTTTGCAGTCTATATAGATTAAGTGCCATGATATTATCAATGACAGGATTTGGCAAGTCAGTTGTCACTCTTTCAAACAAGAAAATTACAGTAGAGATTAAGTCGTTAAACAGCAAACAACTTGACTTGTCGATGCGTGTGCCTGCCGCATATCGAGAAAAAGAACTTGACTTGCGAAATCAAGTCGCATTGCGTCTCGAACGAGGGAAAGTTGACATGCAAGTGCATGTTGAATCTATGGGCGCTGAAACCTCAGTCTCTATCAACATCCCGCTGATGGCTGCTTACAAAAAGCAAGTAGAAGAAATGGCTCGGCAATTGGGTATTAATTGGCCTGATGATTGGTATAGTGTATTGTTCCGTTTCCCTGAAACTGTCAAAAATGACATGTTGCCAATAATTACCGAGGAAGAAAATGAGGCTCTGACAAGAGTAGTAGGTGAGGCGGTTGAGGCTTTGATGCAATTTAGAGCCAAAGAAGGACTGCGTCTCGAAGAATTTTTTTCGTCAAAAATAGCCAATATAAGGCAATTGCTAAGTGAAGTAGAGCCATTTGAAGCCGAGCGCGTAACTAAAATCAGAGCACGTATTGAAGAAAATCTTGCAAAGGTTGCAGTCGCTGATTATGATAAAAATCGTTTGGAGCAAGAAATGATATTTTATATAGAAAAGCTTGATGTAAACGAGGAGAAACAACGACTTGCCCAGCATCTAAATTATTTTATGGAAACGATGGCATCGGGGCATGGACAAGGTAAGAAACTGGGATTTATCAGCCAGGAAATGGGACGAGAAATAAATACTCTCGGATCAAAATCCAATCATGCTGAAATGCAGAAAATCGTAGTACGCATGAAAGATGAGCTGGAGCAAATAAAAGAGCAAGTGCTTAATGTAATGTAATAGGCTTGATATTATGGCTGGAAAGATAATAATAATCTCAGCTCCATCGGGTTGTGGAAAATCAACAATCATAAATGAGATATTGTCAAGAGGTGATATAGATTTACAGTTCTCGGTGTCAGCTACAAGCCGTAATCCTCGGGAAGGAGAGAAACATGGCGTTAATTATTTCTTTTTGACCGAAGAAGACTTTCGCAAAAAAATTGCAGAAGACGCTTTTGTAGAGTATGAGGAAGTGTATCCGGGTCGTTTTTATGGAACGTTACATAGCGAGGTGAAACGCATTTGTGGAGACAACCATAATGTGGTGCTTGATATAGATGTTAAAGGTGGAATGAATGTAAAACGACGTTATGGAGATGATGCACGTTCTATATTTATAATGCCTCCATCAGTTGAGGAATTGCGTCGTCGTCTTGAATCGCGTGCTACCGACACCATTGACGTAATTAACGAACGAGTTTCTAAAGCCGAGTTTGAGATGTCATTTGCTCCAAATTATGATTTTACGGTAGTAAATGATCAACTAGCTGAGGCTGTGGAAGAAACTCGCCGTTTAATAACCGAATTTATTTCTTAAAAACATTACCTTGAGTAATCGTCTTATTGGCATATTTGGCGGATCGTTCAATCCGGTGCATGTCGGGCACATGATGTTGGCTTCGTATATGGCGCAGTACGGCGGACTTGATGAGGTGTGGCTTACATTGTCACCGCGCAATCCTTTGAAACCTTCCGATGAACTCATCGATGATAAACATCGACTGGAAATGTTGCAACTTGCAGTTGCCGACCAATCGATAGTGAAGGTGTGTGATATTGAACTTTCGATGCCTCGGCCTTCTTATACAATTGATACATTAAGGGAGTTGTCTCGGATATATCCTGATTACAGATTTAAATTAATCATCGGTAGTGATAATTGGCTTATTTTTGATCATTGGCGTGAGCATGATGAAATCTTAAGTAAATATGGTGTGATTATATATCCTCGGCCTGGATGTCTGGTTACGGTAGTAGATGATAAGGCTGTGATGGTAGATGCGCCGCAGATAGAATTGTCGTCTACTTTTTTACGACAAGGGTTGTCCGAGGGCAAAGATATGAGTAGATTTATGCCTCATGGAGTATATCGATACATCAAAGAAAATAAGTTGTACAATATAAGAACTGTAGATTGAATATGAAAAGCGAAGGAATTAGTAATAATGGATTGGCCTTTATTGCATTAAGTAATGAATATTGTCAAGCCATAGAAAATGTAAGAGGTTGTGAACCGCATGAATTTGTAGCGTTGATGGTAAAATTACTTCCTCGCATCTACATTACAGCAACAGATATAAATGCCGATGCCAGAGGGTTGGACGAACCGTATCTTGAAACTTCGCTTGACGAGGATTATTACGAATCGGTACGTAGAAACATCGAGTATCTGCTTGGTCCAGATGACACTTATCTTGAGGTCTTTGAGGAAGATATGAAATATTCCGATACCCCGATAGCTGTATCAATATCAGAGGAGCTTTCTGATATCTTTCAAGTGTTATACAATTTTCTTGATATGATTAAAGATGCTCCAACTGCGATTGTTGAACTAGCTCTTGTTGCAGTTAAAGACGAGTTTGAAAGCTATTGGAGTCGCATATTGTGTAATGTGTTGCGTGCGCTGAATAATCTTCGCTATAATCCGTCGGTTGAATAGGACTTCTCATTATCGTTGGGTGATTGAAAACATAGTCACTTTTTTATTGATGTGAGTTGGTATAGTGACGGAGTTTTATTATATTTGAAGAAGTATAAATCAAGTGTTCGGCCACAGGTCGTTCACAAAAAAGTAAGATGTATGGCAAAATATGGCAGCTCGATTGATGGGCTTATGCAATTTATGAACGATAGTGTGTGTAATTTTTTTGCAGTTGATTCGCTACGAAAAAAATTAGATGCAGAAGGATTTACCATGCTAGATGCTCGAGAAAAGTGGGACATCGTTGCCGGAGGTAAATATTATGTGGTAAAAAACAACTCGGCAATATTTGCATTTATTGCCGGAACCGGTGAGCCGTCGGCCGGTTTTAAGATTATATCGGCACATAGCGACTCTCCGTGTTTTCGCATCAAGCCCAACCCTGAAATGATTTGTGATGGAGGGGTGCTTAATCTTAATACCGAAGTATACGGAGGTCCGATACTTTATACATGGTTTGATAGGCCTCTATCGATGGCCGGTCGGGTGTTGCTAAAAGGGGAAAATGCTTTAGAGCCGGTGACACGGTTGCTGAAAATAAATCGTCCGGTGTTGACAATCCCTCATTTGGCTATTCATTTTAATCGTGCTGTCAATGAGGGTAATCCATTGTCTCGGCAGAAAGATATGCTTCCTGTGATTGGCATTGTCAATGATGCCGCTGAAAAAAACAATTATTTGTTGCGCCTTGTAGCAGCAGAGCTCGGAGTGGATATGTCAGAGATTATTGACTTTGATTTGTCGCTTTATGACACAACTCCGGCAATCCTTGTTGGAGTAAATGGTGAGTTTATTACCTCTGGTCGCCTCGATGACTTATCGATGGCTCATGCTGCGGCGTGCGCTCTTGTAGATAGTAAAGGTGATCAATCGATGACTCGTGTTATGGCTATCTTTGACAATGAAGAGACCGGTTCGGGAACAAAACAAGGTGCTGCATCTCCGGTATTGGAGCATATCGTTCGTCGCATAGTGACTTGCCTTGGTGGCACAGAAGAGGATTATATGCGAGCTGTAGCCAACTCATTCATGATATCGGCAGATAATGCACATGCCATACATCCCAACTATGTGGAAAAGCATGACCCCACCAATCATCCAGTTGTCGGGGGTGGACCGGTGATAAAAATTAATGCAAATTGCAAATATATGACTGATGCCGATTCGGCCGCAGTATTTAAAACTATATGTGACCAAGCCGGTGTGCCATGTCAATATTTTGTCAATCATTCTGATGTAGCAGGAGGGTCTACGCTTGGCAATATACTCACCTCGCAGATTCCACTTCGTGGAGTAGATATGGGGGCCGCTATATGGGCAATGCATTCGGTACGAGAAACCGCCTCTGTTGCCGACCATCTATACACAATAAAAGCATTTACCCATTTCTTTAACGTATAAAGTGCTATAAGCAGGAACTCAGAAGAGTTCCTGCTTATAGCACCATTCATATAGTTGATACTATAAAATTTAATCCGATTATGAAAAAAACAATATTTGTTATTTGGGCAATTACTCAGTTTCTGTTATCCTATGCATCGCCTGAAGATATGGTCGTGAGGAAACGCGAACTTGGAGGTATTGAATATTACAAAATCACCCAAGGCGACTATGCAGGATGTATGGATATGGATAAAAATATTATAATTCCGCTAAGTCGGAAATATACAAATGCTTATCCTCGGAAGCAAAAAGAAAGCTATCCTTTGACATATAGTGTTTATAGAGGTGATAATGCCGGAGTATGTGATGCATCGGGAAAAGAAATCATATCGCCTGATAGAGGATATACTACGGTGGTATATTATGAGCCGGGTAGTCAGTATCCCGGAATTAAGTATTTCTATGTCGAATCAAAGGACGGAAACGGAATTTGTGATTTGTCGGGCAAGGAAATTGTGGCACCTAAATATGCTTCTGTAATTTATGGCAATGCCGGCTTTATGGTTCAAGCAACCGCATCAGGCGGCTATGAGGAAACTGGCATTGTGTTAACTGAAAATGATTTTGCAAGTGCCAATGAGATAGAGACGCCGGTACAGACAAAACCTGATATTGCATTGGAAGAAATGCCTGTATCATCTGGCAATGAAGATTCAAAAGGGCAGATAGCTGAAGAAAAACGAGAACTTGGTGGAATTGAGTATTATAGAATTACTCAAGATGGCTATGAGGGATGTATGGATATGAATAGAAATGTGGTAATTCCTCTAAGCAGGAAATATACCGAAGCGTATCCTCAAAAACTTAAGGAGCATCATCCGCTGACCTATATCGTTTATCGTGGCGATTATGCCGGAGTCTGTGATGCATCCGGTAAAGAGATTATTTCACCTGATCGAGGATATTCAATCGTATTTTATATGGATTGTGAAGATGATTATCCCGGAGTTAAGTATTTCTATGTCGAATCAAAGGACGGGCATGGCATTTGTGATATGTCGGGTCGGGAAATTGTCGCGCCAAAATATGACGTGGTGATATATAGTAGTAACGGAATTTTGGCGCAGTCTAAAGAAACAGGCGAATTTGAAGAAACCGGTATAATATTAAACGAAAAAGGCTTGGTAAGTGCTGATGCGATAATTCGTGAGAAGAGACAAGAAGACGACGGATTTACATGGTATAAAACATATAAAAACGGGGTGTATGGCGCAGAAACTATTGACGGAAAAACATTGATTGCATTATCACGTGGATATACTGATGTTTATTATTGGACCAGAAAAGATGGTAAAAAAGGCTATTTCGAATGTAATAAGGGTGATAAGGAAGGTATATGCACGATTGACGGTACTGAAATTATAAAACCTAAATATTCCGGAGTATTTTATAGTGAAAGATCGGGCTTTGAAATAAAAAAAGATGAATTGGGGAGTTATGAAGAGTCAAACATATTTCTTGGAGATAATGGCTTGGTTAAAAAGGCCGTTGAGCAAAATCATAGTTACGTAGCCCAAAATACAAGCACCGTAAATAGTAATACGAGCAATGTGGCACATTCCCATAATCATGCTTCTGCATCGACCTCGCATCGAGCACAGCAACCGCAACAACAACGGATACAAACGGCTAATGGATATATTGATTATATCCCACAAGGAAATGGGACAGTAATGATGGTGACGCATCAAGTGTGTTTCATGTGTAAGGGGACCGGCATGTGCTCATTATGCGGCGGTCAAGGAGGAATAGTACATCCATATCTGGGTACATATATCAATTGTACCAATTGCAGCATGTCGGGAAGATGTAAGTATTGTAATGGAACGGGAGAGCAAGTATTCAATTCGGTGGTGGACGGCGCCGGAAATGGATATAGTGTGGATATGAATGGAAATGTAGTTACAACTGGAGGTTCGGGAGGTAGTGGTAGCTCCTCAAGTAGTTCCTCTAATTCTTCGAGTAGTGGCAGTAGTGGAAATGATTATATCGAAACCATAGAATATTCACCCAACTATACCGGGCAAGATAATAGCGAGTGGTGTGATATTTGTAAGGAGATAAAACCGGCTCACAAGCATATAAAGAAACGGTATTAATATCCCCAAAAACGCCCCGGCTGAATAATTTAGGTCGGGGCATTTTTATTGATGGCATCGGTATCGGAAGTCGTCCTTGTGCGTAGTTTTTGGCTTCTTTTGTATCGACAAAATATTTTTTTTCGGGTACCAATGGAATAAAAATAGCCTTGCGATTTCATTCACAAAGCTACTTCTATTATTGCGTTGTCCAAAAGACAAAAATTATCTTAACTCAACCGATAATCCCATTGCTGAAACCATACGATAGAATGTAGAAATTGAAGGAACTGTCAGACCTCGTTCAATACGAGATACATAACTTTTGTCTGCACCAATTTTCTCAGCTAATTCCGATTGTGTCATGCCGGATTGCTTACGAGCATCAAGCAAAATCTGTGCGTTGTATTCTTCCCATGCTTGACGTTCTGCATCTTTTCGGCTTTCAGTACCATGAGCGCCGAAAACTTGATTGAGTTCTTCACTCACATTATAAATTTTGTTCTTTGTCTTCATAATACTCTTTTTTTAATCGTTTTGCTAATTC
>CAZLUB010000017.1:0-35097 GCA_964562595.1 uncultured Muribaculum sp.
TGTGAACTTCTCTTGTATAGAGAAGTTCACATCTATATCACAATTTTCATCTGATTTTTACAACACCCGGATGGAAATAGCCAAACAATAAAGTTCCCAGAAAAGTACAATGTATCGCATAGTTCTAACTATAACATTATTCCTTATCGCGATTTCAGCCCCTATTGCAACAATCGCCAAGCACAACTACAACTTCCTTCAAATCACCGACAAAGACGGACTGCCCCATCAACAAGTCGAAGATTTAATGCAAGACAGCAACGGAATATTATGGATTGGAACACGCAATGGACTCGCCAAATACGACGGATACAACATTACAACATATTTCCATCAAGAGGGCAATCCCAATTCATTACCACACAACACCATAGATGGATTGTTTCAAGATAGCAAAAATCGCATTTGGATTGGCACAAACAAAGGCATATGCCGATACCGACCCGAAAGAGACGACTTTAAATGTTATTTACCACAACGCTCCATTGCCCCACATATAGTCGAAAATCACGATGGGAAAATCATATGCGCCGGCGATGGCATTTACACCCTTGATGAAACCACAGACACATTTATAGAAATTCCACATAAAGGCAACCCTACCATACTATCATTGGCGGTCGATCCAATAAATCGTTTATTCTTCTCTACCAACAACACGATTTCTTTTTTTGACCCCTCGCTCAGCACAATAACACAAATCAATCCGTCAACCTACACTGATTTTTTATCCGGGGCCGACGATATAGTCCCGCTATTTTTTGATTCCAAAAATCGTTTATGGATCGGTCGTAATGGCAACGGCATAATGTGGCTCGACATTTCTACCGAAAAATCCAAAATATATTACCCTGACGAAATATCTGACGGCACAGTCAGAGTCATTACCGAAGATAACAATAACAACATTTGGATAGGCACTGAAAATGGCATTACCATAATAAGCCCGGACAACACAATTGAGATATTACAACCAAGTTTTATCAAGCAAAAAGTCCTTAACGACAATGCCATATATTCCATCATCTGTGACAACAACGACAACATCTGGATTGGGACTTATTTTGGTGGCATAAACGTATTGTTTAACAATACGAAACAATTTAATTGGATTAAACCAGGATATGATAACTACAGCCTTAAAGGCAAAGCGATTCGCAACATCATAGAAGTACAGAAAGGCATTTTGTGGATGGCGTCGGAAGATGGAGGTATCAACATCTACAACTGCGCGACACAAGAAGTCTCGCAATTTAACCGCATACCAACTATCGGCAACAACATACACGACATACTTCTTGATCGGTTTGAAAACACATTATGGATTGGTACGTTCCGTAAAGGATTATATGCCTATAACACTATTACAGGCAAATACTCTATATATCACCCCGGCAACTCTTCAGGGCTTAACTCTGATGCGATTTTTTCCATAAAGCAACAAAATGACGGCACAATCTGGATTGGGACAACGCAAGGTTTAAGATACTATGACAAGAAGTCGGATGCATTTAAAAACATCAACCATTCAATCCTTGATGACACATTTATCTACTGCGTATATATAGACCGTAACGACAACATTTGGGTCGGGACATATCGCCAAGGACTTTTTTTCATAAATGCCGAAACTCATGAAATAATCGAATGGCGCAGCCCCGAACTGAAAGATGTGTACATAACATGCATATACCAAGACAGTAATGACACAATATGGATTGGGACTAACAATAGTGGCATACAGTACATCCATCCCGATGAAATGAAGATCAAAACGCCAGAATCAGAATTATCACTACCAAGCGCGACAATTTGTGGCATTGTAGAAGATTCTCAAAAAAGGTTGTGGGTCAGCACAAACAACGGCTTATATAAAATTAACGACAACACAATATCTAAGTTCACTACCGAAGATGGACTTCCATCTAATCAATTTAACTTCTCATCAGCATTTCTTTCTCAAGACAGCCTATTATATTTTGGGAGCATAAATGGCCTCGTAATACTCAATCCTGAGCAAGCCACCGATGAAGAAAAACCATTTGAGGTGTACTTAAAGCATCTCAACATCAATGACATTCAACAGACCTCAACCACCGAAGGCTCTCCTTTAACACAAGAGCTCAATCTCACCGATAAAATAACACTGACCAATGAGCAATCTAAATCATTCAATATCGAATACATTGCCATATCTTTAGGCAATACCAAATCAATAAAGTATCAAGTAAGACTTCTTGGTAACGAAAACTCATGGCGCAATGTCGGAGAAGAACGTAAATTTGTAGGTTCAAATCTCCCATCTGGTACTTATACATTACAAATCAGAGCCAACAACACCAACTCCGATTGGGAACTAGCTCCAATAAAATCGCTCATCATCACGATAGAGCCACCACTCTATCTGTCAACATATGCCATAATATTATACCTTATTTTGTTTTTTACACTAATTGTAGTAATACTGAAATTCAACAATAAGCGCATCCATAAAAAGAACGAAGAACACATTGCCAATATGCAAAAAAAACGATTGGAAGAATTCAACCAACTCAAATTTGAATTCTTTACATCGGTTTCACATGAGTTAAAGACTCCGCTTTCTTTAATTTTAGCTCCACTAAAGCACATAACTCAAAACAACACATTGGGGCAAGACGTTCTTGACAAAATCAACATTGTAATCAAAAGTGCTCAAAAAATGGGCAATTTAATCGATGAGTTGATAACATTCAACAAGGTTGAGTCGGGAATATTTCGTTTCTACATACAGAAAGACAACCCCATTGAATTTATCAAAAACATTACCAACTTATTTAAAGAAAATGCCAACGAACGTCAATTGTCATTTGAATTTATTGGTGAAAACAACGGAGAATTAGTATGGTATTCACCTCTATATGTTGAAAGCATTGTAAACAATCTTATTTCAAATGCATTCAAATTTACTCCGGCCGGTGGTAATGTTCAGACTAAAGCATCCATCATCGAAGGAGCCGATGGATACCTTTATCTTCACATCGAAGTAACTGACACCGGCATAGGCATAATAAAAGAAGAATGTGACAACATATTCAACCGATACTACCAGACCAAACGTGGTCACAACAAAGACAACAAAGGTTGGGGACTTGGGCTTGCATTAATCAAGAATCTTGCAACCATACACAAAGGCAACGTAGCCGTAAAAAGCACCGTTGGACAAGGGTCAACATTCATTGTCAATCTCAATGTCTCAGAAGATGCATTTGATGCCAAATATAAAATACTTGCAAACAAAGACAATATACCCTCCCAAGGCGTAACCACATCCTCGCCTCAATATAAATACTCTCTGCCCGATGTCACAGACAACACTATGGCGTTGACTTATCCAATTTGTGATAAATCCGAAAAACAATACACATTGTTGATTGTTGAAGATAACTCCAACTTATCGCAATTCCTTTATGAGATATTCTATAAAAACTACAACGTCCTGACAGCAGAAAATGGCAAAGAAGCAATTGAGACCATTTCCAACCACAACATCGACTGCATCATATCTGATATTATGATGCCCGAGATGAATGGTTTTGAACTATGCAAATATATAAAATCAAACATTTCGACTTCTCACGTTCCAATCGTATTGCTTTCTGCAAAAAATGACGAAAAAGATGTTTTGGAAGGCATGGAGTGTGGCGCTGATTCATACATTCAGAAGCCTTTTGACCCATTGACATTATTATTGCAAATAAAAAATATTTTATCTAATAAAAAGGCTCTACAAGATAAACTTATCAATTCATTAGACTCCTTCAACAATAATGACATTACGGATAAAATTACCGACAATGCATCTCAACTTAACAAACTTGACCAAAACTTCATAGAACGAATCAACAACCTAATTGAACAAAATATCAACAACGATTCTTTTTCCATAGCCGACATAACTTCAGCAATGGGGGTAAGCCGCAGTTTGCTTCATATAAAGATGAAGACTCTGCTCAACACTTCTGCAAGTGAATATATTCGCAAAAAAAGGCTCAATAAAGCATGTGAACTTCTTGCCAACGGATACTCTGTGTCTGAGACAGCCTATAGCATCGGGTTTGCCGACCCAAACTATTTCTCAAAATCATTTAAAAAAGAATTCAACCTCACCCCTTCAGAATATCAAAATAATAAACGAAACAATAAATAGACTCTACAATCGGGAATTGTGTTCTGGAATATATTATTTAGGCTATTACCCCTCTAAATGCACAAAAATACACTTTTTCAAGACACAATTACTCATCTTTATCTATTTTCATGGGTTAACTTTGTAACATAAAATTAACACAAACCAATCTACTCATGAAAAAATTATTTGCTATAATTCCATTTGCAGGTCTATTACTTGTATCGTGTCAACCTTCCGACAAGCAACAACTCAATCTTGTTGATGCAACTCCATTCCAAACTCAGATTGACGGAAAAACCGTTGACCTTTACACATTACAAAATCAGAATGGGATGGCTATGCAAGTCACCAACTTTGGAGGTCATGTTGTATCCTTATTTGCTCCTGACAAAAATGGTGTAATGGAAGACGTCGTATTGGGACACAATACGCTCGACGAATACGTAAATCCCACAGGCGAACGCTTTATCGGATGTGTAGTAGGACGATATGCCAACCGCATTGCCAACGGTCAATTCTCTCTTAACGGAGAGACTTACAACCTCCCAATAAACAACAATGGACAAAGTCTACATGGCGGCCTCAAAGGTTTAGACCTCGTAGTGTGGGATGTTGACACCGTAGCCAACGACATGATACGCCTCAGCTATCTTTCTCCCGACGGAGAAGAAGGATATCCCGGTAATCTCAACGTAACAATGACCTACACTCTTACCGACAACAATGAATTTAAAATTGAATATTCAGCTACTACCGACAAGTCTACTGTAGTAAATCTCTCTCATCACGGATTTTTCAACCTCAAGGGAGAAGGCAAAGGGACTATCAACGATCATATCCTCACCATCAACGCTGACTCTATCACTCCGGTAAACGAAGTGCTTATTCCTTTTGGCAAGCACCAAGTTGTTGAAGGAACTCCTTTTGATTTCCGTAATGGCAATGCAATCGGCGAACGCGTCAACACTGAAGGTGATGAACAACTCACCAACGGCAAAGGCTATGACCACAACTGGGTGCTCAACCGTAAAACAGATAACGAGGTAGAACTCGCAGTAACCCTTTACGAACCACAAAGTGGACGCATGCTCGAAGTTTTAACAAATCAACCAGGCGTACAATTTTATGGTGGCAACTTCTTTGACGGATCTGGCAAAGGCAAAAATGGTGCTACATTCAACTTCAGAGAAGCATTGGCATTAGAGACACAAAAGTTCCCCGACAGCCCAAACCAGCCATCATTCCCATCAACCGTGCTTAACCCCGGGGAGACTTACAACCACATCTGCATATATCGTTTTTCTACAAAATAGTTTCAGGTTAATTAATAGTAAAACAATCCTTTTTTATTAAATTTAGGTTACCTAATATGACCTTATTTGTTTTAGGTTTGAATTAAATAAAAATAGTAGAGAAATTGTCTATGCAACACATAGTCTCTACTATTTTTATTTAGATTATAATCATAACAAAAAAATACCATAAACCAAAATAATACCCAGAATCAATGAAACAATTATTTATCACACTGTTCCTATGCATAGGAGCTGCGTTTTCTCTAAATTCTCAAGAAAATATTGCCAATCCGGTGATTAAGCGCATTGCCGACTGTGGTGTAATGAAACACAACGGCAAATACTATATTGGTGGTGTAGGCACAAATGGAGATTTTTACGTGTCAACCGACCTCGTAAATTGGGGCGAGCCAATCCACGTCATAGACATGGACAACGATTGGACTCGTGGCTCAGGCGCTAAAAACAATCAAATACATGCCAATGACATGGTATACATCAATGGTACATACCACTTTTATTGGTCGGTAAACCATTGGGGTAAAGACATCCATGCAGTACACTGCGTACACGCTCAATGTGAAAACCCACTCGGCCCGTATTTTGAGCCCGACAAGACAACATGGCTTGATAACCGCATCGACCCCAAATTATTCATTGATGATGACGGACAACTTTACATGTACATGGTTCGCTTTACAGAAGGCAACGCCATTTGGGTGCGTAAAATGAAAAATCCTCATGAATTTGAAAGCGACCCATTCTGCTTGTTTGCATCTCTTCCCGACACTTGGGAGACCATGGACAACCGCGTCGCCGAAGGTCCTTGGGTATTTAAATACCGCGACCAATATTACATGATGTACAATGCCAATCACACCGGTACATCATGGGGTAACTACCAACTTGGTGTTGCTCAAGCCGACTCTCCAATTCTCTTCAACAACGGAAACAAATACAGCTATCCTGTAGTTGGTTGCAACTTGACCGAACTCAGCACTCGCTATGCCGACATATTGCGCTATAGCACCAACTCTTATGATCCTTTTTTTGCGTATACCGAAACTACGCCAGCTACCGGCTGGGAAAATGCCGATTTCAATGATTCAGCTTGGAAACGTGGTGAAAGTGGATTTGCGGCACGATATATCTCGGGGTCTACCACCGAGCATCAAGGCACTGAATGGAAATCAGACGCACTTTGGCTTCGCAAAGCATTCACAGCCGATAAAAACGTTGGCAACGTTGCCATCCGCATCAAGCATAATGGCAATACCAAAGTAAAAATCAACGGCAAAGAAATATATAACAAAGCCGGCAGAGACTATTGCATGGTCAATCTTGACAAGGATCAACGCAAAGCAATCAAAGAAGGTAAAAACATCCTTACCGTTGAAACTGAAAAGGGCCGCAACAATTTCTTTGACATCGCAATATTTGACATCAAAGACGAAGTTGCCGACGACATTCTCATGACTCCAGGCCAACCAAACATATTAAGAGGTCCAAATGGATTTGAATGGTGGTTAATCTACATGGCTAACCGCAACGATTTAGGTCGCGACCAATATATCGATCGAGTACAATTCTTTGACAAGACTCTATATGTTGACGGCATCACCGGCCCCAATACCAAAGGATATCACCCAAGCCCAGCACTTCCTACATTTGCAACCGGCAAAGAGACTTCTGCGACCGGAGTCCTTACCCAAGCTGAAGCTTCATCTACATATCTATTTGAAACTGGCGTAAAAACTTCTGGCAACGCCGGAGCATATGCATGGTGGGAAGATGACAACAACTATGCCAAAGTTGGTCTTTGCTCAGCAACCAATTCATGGTATCTAACCACAGTAATCAACGGTGCAGAAAATACACAAAGTTATCAACTCGCTCCCGACTTCCGTTGGGGTGTATATCATAACATTCGTATCGAACGCTACAACTCTGACATCTCAGTGTGGATTGATGAGCTTCCTGCTCGTGGCCAACACAAATTCGTAAACATCATCCCTGCTGCTGCAGGACATGCAGGAACATTTGACAACACAGGCGATGCATTGTTTGACGGAACCATCTATACAATCGGATTCGACAATGTCGACTTACGCCTTGCCAAGGGAGAAGAAACATTCATGGGCAACACGCTTACTGACTATGAACTAAGTTTCCAACTCTACGGACTTGACACTGAAAAGAACGCCGGTTACTATCCTGTATATGTTGACGATAAAAACTATGTGAAAGCTACTGTTAATGGCGCAACCGGAAACATTGACGTAGTAACAGTTGTAAAAGGCAAAGAAAAAGCGGCTCAATCATTCTCACTTGAAAACATGCGCATCACTTATCCCGATGTTAAATACACCGACTTCATGGAAAAAGGGTATCGTTTCAATCAACCGACATGGATTGACGGCATTTATCTAAATCGCAGCACCGACAGTAGTACATCAGACTATGCCGCAGCTCTCAGCATTAAGAACGGTTCAGAAACATCTTACAACGACAACATGTTTAACAAGTTGAAAGCCGAATACCTCATTGATGGCAAGTGGTATGCAATCGATGCATCTAAAGCCTCTATTGCAGAAAACAATCCAATGTACAACGTTGCTTCATTTGAGCCCACCAAAGTAGAAGGGTTAAGATTTATCAACAGCAACCCCACCGACAACCGTCGACACATTTATAGAATAATGGTCAACGAAAAACTTAAAGAAAACTACAACCTACGCTCAATTCGTAGAGGCAACCAACTTTTCCTATATGTTGACGGCAAAGAAATCGGCAAGTGCGATCTCGCAACCATGCCGGCATCTAAGTTTGGTCTTAGCGCAGGCAACTATGCTCCTACATACAAAGGCATTCTATACTACCACGTTGGCAACAAATAAGCACATCTAAAAATATCAACAACAATATGAAACATCTTTTTTTAACAGCAGTAATCACTGCATCGGTAGCTCTACCGGCGTTGTTTTCTTGCTCACAACAAGCAACACAAACAGAAGGTGAAGAAATATTCTTTGCCGACCCAACAATCTATGTAGAAAACGGCAAATATTATCTCACAGGCACCGGCAATCCGGATGGATTCACCATGCTCGAATCAACCGACCTTAAAACATGGGTTCCTATCAATGCCGACACTACACACTTCATATTGAAAAAAGGCGAAAGCACTTTTGGAGATAAAGGATTTTGGGCTCCTCAGATTTATAAAGAAGGTGATAAATATTATTATTTCTACACCGCAAACGAACAAACTGTTGTAGCTAAGGCCGACACAATCACTGGGCCATATACCCAAGAAAACATCCGTCCTATCGATGGCAGCGAAAAAAATATCGACCCATTCCTATTCAAAGATGATGATGGCAAATACTACCTCTACCATGTTAGATTTGATCACGGCAACTATCTTTGGGTTGCTGAATATGACATGACCGGAGATTCTATCAACAAAGCTACTTTGACCCAATGCTTCAAAGCAACTGAACAATGGGAAGACACCGACGAACCCAACCAATGGGATCCTATCATGGAAGGTCCAACCGTGTTTAAAAATAATGGCACCTACTACTTAATGTATTCAGCCAACCATTTCCTCAATCCTGACTATGCTGTAGGTTATGCTTCTGCACCAAGCCCCAAAGGACCATGGACCAAGCACTCAAACAGCCCAATCATTCACATGTCAAAAGTTGGAGAAAAAGGATCGGGACATGGTGATTTATTCACCGGAATCGACGGCAATCCCTATTATGTATATCATGTACACTATAACGACTCAGTAGTAGGCCCTCGTCGCACTCGCATTGTTCCTCTTAACATTGATGCTGACTCTACCGGAGTTCTTAACATTACCGTCAAAGCCGATGGCATCATCATTCCACATGTAGTTAAATAACACACCCTATTCATAAAAATTTTCAAATGGTGTGTCAACGATTTTGTATTGACACACCATTTTTGTTATTAACAGTTCTACACATGGATAGAAGAAAATTCCTTAAAAACTCACTAATTGGAATTGGAGCATCAAGTTTAATGTCCATTCCCGGGCTTAAGGCCTCAGCCTCATCAAAAGAGAATATTGAGGAAGTTAAGACCAGGCTCAACACAATAGGCTACGTAAATGAACCACCACGGCGCATACCCATCATAGCAACAGCAGATGTTGTCGTGCTTGGCGGTGGACCTGCCGGAGTAGCAGCAGCGGTGTGTGCCGCTCGCGGTGGAGCCAATGTCATCCTACTCGAACGCTACAATTTCCTTGGAGGATTGTGGACCGGAGGTTTAGTACTACCATGTCTTTCAACACATGGCAACTCAACAAATAAAGAGTGGACCAAGGTCATCTATGGTATCTGCCAAGAAATTTATGAACGCCTTCTAAACATGGACATGGTTGTAAATCCTCTTGCTCCATGCGTCGACCCGGAAGCTTGTAAATATGTCCTTGAACAAATGTGTGTAGAAAGCGGTGTCAAAATAATTTACCATAGTTGGGCGAGCGAAGCAATAATGTCGGGAGACCGCATTGATGCAATCATCATGGAAACAAAAAGCGGACGCGTGGCAGTAGGTGGCAAAATGTTTGTTGACACAAGCGGAGACGGAGACTTGATAGCTTGGGCGGGGCAAGACCACTACGAACTAAAATACCACATCGGAGCCATGTATCGCATTGGAGGCGTCCCAAGTGACATGAAAGCCGGCACTCCAACTCCGATCCCAGGCGTAAGAAACATGCACATGCATGGAATCGACGACCAAGACGGTCTTGATGTGCTAAATCTGTCACGTTTACAAATCGAACTTAGAAAGACAATGTGGGAACGCACACAAGAGCTACGCAAACGCGACGGAGGAGAAAATATTTTCCTTCTCGAGACACCTCCTCAAACCGGAGTGAGAATCACTCGTATTTTAAATGCCATGAGCAACGTAACCCTTGAAGATTCAATGAACTACAAATCTTATAATGATGCTATAGGAATGAGTGGAGGTAGTGCACCAATCATGTACAAGGGACAAAAGGTCAAGACTAAAGACCGACCGGCATGGCAGATTCCATACTCATCATTAATACCCAAAACATGCCCCAACTTGATTGTAGGCGGACGTTGTTTTGGATTTGACAAAGATCTATCCTATGATGCTCGTGAAATAGGGACATGTCTTGTCACCGGACAAGCTGCAGGCACAGCCGCTGTCATTGCTCTAAACTCACATAGGAGCATTCAAGAAATTGACATAATGACTTTGCGTAAAAAACTTTTGGAGCAAAACGTCAAATTAGAATTATAATAAAACATCGTGCCGACACGCATTGTGCAACACTCAACTCTCAAAAACATGCACAATGCGTGTCGGCACAACTTATTGTTCATTATCCAACTCTGACACCCATCAGAGTTCCAATTCATAGTCTACAACATCAAGAATCGAGCCCAATTTGCAGCCGACATTATAAAAATGCGATACCTTTTTAAAGCCTAATCGTTCGTGAAGAGCAATACTCTGATCATTTCCACCTGTTATACAAGCGATAAGCACTCCAACTCCGGCTTCGCGACATCGATCAATCAATGCTTCCATCAATTTACGACCTATGCCTTGATGACAAAATGCATTGTCCAAATAAATGGTCGTTTCAAGCGTACGAGAGTAAGCCGCCCGTTCTTTCCATTGATGAGCATAACAATAGCCGACGACACAGCCATCCTGCTCATATACCAAAAAAGGATAGCTCGATGATATTTCACAAACTCGCCGTCTCATCTCTTCATCTGACACTGCCTCTGTTTCAAATGAAATCACACTGTCTTCCACATATTTGTTATATATGCGTGCTATAGCATCGGCATCTGCAATTGTCGCTTTTCTTACCATGGCAACAAATTTACAACATTAAAATTATTTTTCAACATATAACAACATCATCATCAGTAAACGCTATCTTTGCATATACCAATTCTGCATTACATGACCGAAATAAAACAACTTCTCGACATAGAAGCTTCCCGCATCAACAACATTGACTTTATCGAGCGTGACCCGGTTCAGTTTCCTCGACGCTTCGACCGACTTGAAGATATTGAGATAACTGCTTTTCTGTGTGCAACTATTGCATGGGGCAACCGCAAAATGATATGTTCCAATTGTGAGAAAATGCTTCGGTTGATGGATTACTCCCCTTTCTCTTATATAATGGACAAGGGATATGAGGAACTCCCCGACATGAACATACATCGAACATTTTTTGCCTCAGACATGCGCCATTATCTTAGAGGTTTACACTCAATTTACCAACGATTTGGCTCATTGGCTCAATTTGCCCAACACATACACATCAACCGCAGTCAACTCCCATCATGGACATTGGTAGACGCTATGAACAAGTTGTTTGCCGACGCCAACAATGGTGAAAACAATAGCCGATGCCTTCCTGGCAATCTCGACACTACAGCACTAAAACGAATCAACATGGCTATGAGATGGCTTGTTCGCGACGATGGCATTGTTGACTTGGGTGTGTGGAAAGACGTTATTTCCCCGTCACAACTATTTATACCTCTTGACGTACATGTAGGTAACACTGCGCGCCAACTCGGCATTTTATCGCGTAAAAGCAATGACCGCAAAGCGGTAATAGAACTTACAAACATTCTACGTTCGATGCGACCTGAAGATCCGGTATATTACGACTATGCACTATTTGGTCTCGGTGTCGACAATGCCCTGAGACTTGATAGTTAACCTAAATTAACAAGAAAACATCGGTAGCAAAATGTTACTTTAGTAACTTTACAAATCAATGGAATCGGATGATATGAAACGCCACATTATTACTCTACTTATTACCATAGCATCGATAATCACGTTATCAGCCGGTGATGAAGGTGCTCGTATTCAATTTTTAGAGACCACTCACGACTTCGGTATTATCAGAGAAGCCGACGGACCGGTGACATACGAATTTGAATTCCAAAATACCGGAGACAAGCCACTTGTTATAATCTCAGCAAAAGCCGGTTGTGGATGCACTACTCCAAAATTCCCTAAAGAGCCAATACGTCCTGGAGAAAAAGAAAAAATAAAAATAACTTATAATCCGGCAGGACGACCAGGTGAATTCAACAAAGACATAAAAATCAGAACTAATGCCAAAGGGAAGAAACCAATACTCACAATAAGTGGTTGTGTAATACCACGAGGCAAATAAGTCATGAAAGCATTTAGATTAATCATTGCAACAATAGTCTTTGCCATCACAACTACCTCGCAGTCAGCGCCTAAAATCAAATGGGTTGAAAGCGAATATGATTTTGGTGTGTTTAATGAAGACAAAGGCAAAGTTTCATGCTCTTTCCATGCTATAAATATCGGGGATGAGCCTTTGGTTATCGTTGGCGCACGAGCCACTTGCGGTTGCACTGTCCCTACCTACGATAAAGATGCCATTGCTCCGGGCGACACTGCAGTCGTTGAAGTCACATACGACGCTTCTGGTCGCCCAGGAAAATTTAGCAAAAAGGTCTATATTGACACAAACACCGACCCTCGACGCTCTACTCTCACCATAATAGGCACTGTTATCGGCTCTGAGAAATCGGTACGTAACCGCTTCCCCATCGATGCCGGAGCCATGAAACTAAGGACAAATACACTACCTTTTGGAGAAATAGACAAAGGCAAAACCAAAACTGCATTTATTGAAGCATATAACCAAAGCTCTGACACCTTATACCCTTCTTTCTCAAACATACCCAAACACTTGCGTGTCGTATCTAACAATGTGGTTCCTCCGGGCGAGCAGACTACATTTACTGTTTTTTATGTATCATCAGACAAAAACGACTGGGGATTGTGTTATGACAATTTGACACTGAGCCCTGATGCCTCAATAGACTCCACAATAAACATCTCGGTTGTTGCTATTATTAAAGAAGATTTTAGCAAATTGACCGCCGAGCAATTGGCCAACGCACCTAAAGCCGCCATTACTCCCGACAGACTTGACTTTGGCCGCATCAAACATGGAGATATATTAACAGCGACATTGTCGATTGAAAATTACGGCAACGACCCTCTGATAATCCGCAAAGTTAATTCGCCCGACAAGCATGGTGGCATAAATTTTAAATTGGACAAACATAAAATAAAAAAAGGCAAACGTGCAAAAATCAAAATAACAATTGATACATCTCTGTGCGACAAATCAATGCTCAACTCTCGCATCAACATAATCACCAACAATCCGGAAAGGCCACAAGCTACGGTGCGCATCGTTGGTGAATTTATAAAATAAACCCTATTTGCAATGGAACAGCATCAACACATAGAAAACGATGACCAATATTTAGGCCTGACTGTCAACAACGGTGTTCAACAACCTCCATCGGTCAACCCATATATGAAACCTCGACGTCGTCGCGCATTGCCATCAGCAGGCGAACTTGTTGAAGGCATACTTAAAGGTGACATTACAACACTCAGCCGTGCAGTAACCCTCGTTGAAAGTTTAGCCCCCGAACACCAAAATATAGCACAAGAAGTTATTGAAAAGTGCCTACCCTATTCAGGCAACTCCAGGCGTATCGGCATCACAGGAGTGCCCGGAGCCGGCAAATCAACATCAATCGACGTGTTTGGACTACATGTGCTTAAAAGCGGTGGCAAACTGGCCGTACTCGCGATTGACCCATCGAGCGAACGCACCAAAGGCTCAATTCTCGGCGACAAAACACGCATGGAAAAACTTTCTCTACACCCATCTGCTTTTATACGTCCCAGTCCTTCAGCCGGAAGCCTCGGAGGTGTTGCTCGCAAGACTCGTGAAACGATTGTATTGTGTGAAGCAGCCGGATATAACAACATTTTTGTTGAGACCGTAGGTGTCGGACAAAGCGAAACCGCCGTTCATTCTATGGTTGATTTCTTCCTACTGATACAACTTGCTGGAACCGGAGATGAACTGCAAGGAATCAAACGAGGCATAATGGAGATGGCTGATGGAATTGTCATCAACAAAGCCGATGGAGACAATATCAACCGTGCCCAACTTGCTCAAGCACAATTCCGCAGTGCTCTTCACCTATTTCCACCGACATTATCAGGATGGATTCCGGAAGTATTATGCTATTCAGGATATTATGAACTCGGCATTGCTGAAGTGTGGGATATGATTGATCGCTACTTCCGGTTTGTAAATGAAAACGGCTATTTCCAAGAACGTCGCAATCAGCAAGCTCGTTACTGGATGTATGAGACTATAAACGAGAAACTACGTCAACACTTTTACAGCGACCCTGATATAGACACAATGCTTGCCGACAAAGAGAAACGTGTTTTGTCAAACTTACAAAGTTCATTTACCGCTGCTCGTGACGTCCTCGACTTCTATTTTGCGAAGCATTAAGTTGATGTTACGTCCAAGTTGACATATAGATACACTGCCATGTATAAAATGGCCATACCCAACAGCAAATAAACGATTCGTTGCCACTTACGTGGCAACGAACCTGTGAGCATACGCGAATTTTGGCTCGAAAAAAACCATTCCCATCCGGCGATTGCCGCCGAGACAGAAAACAATCCGATACAGCCAAAAATAACGATTAAAACTATAGTAGCGACTACTAAAGACATATACCTACGCTTCGTAACGAGTCAAAGTCAACTCTCGGCTACCATCTTCAAGTTCGCGAATATCTACACGCACAGTGTCGTCAGGCAATAACGGCTCAATACGTTCAGGCCATTCTAGCAAGCACAATGCCCCTGAATCAAAGTAATCTTCAACTCCGATGTCAAATGCCTCATCAACACTTTCAAGACGATATAGATCAAAATGATATATCAATTCAGCAGTAGTGTCGGAACGATATTCATTAATAATTGAGAACGAAGGGCTATTAGTAACATCTTCCTCAACTCCAAGTGCACGCGTAAGGGCATTTATAAACGTAGTCTTTCCTACACCCATTTCACCATAAAATGCATAGACTGTTTCATCACCCATAAGTTCGACAAAGCGCTTTGCCGCAATATCAATCTCATCAAGAGTTGAAATGACAATTTTATCCATAATCAATATTATATTATTTAGCGGTTAATGTTATTAGTGGCACTATCATTTCTTCAAGTGAAATGCCACCATGCTGAAATGTGTCAGTATAATACTGCACGTAATAGTTATAATTGTTTGGGTAAGCAAAAAAATCTCGATTTGTCGCAAAAATATAGGTCGACGAAACATTGGGAGAAGGAAGGCCAAATTGCTCCGGACGTTTTATTTCATATACCTGTTTATAGTTATAACTTAAGTTTTTACCAACCTTATATCGAAGATTGGTATTAGTGTTTTTATCGCCAATTACCTTCACCGGCGTATCGCATTGAATAGTACCGTGATCAGTGGTGAGCACCACCTTATATCCTTTTTCTGATATTTTACGGAAAATTTCAAAAGCTGAAGAATGACGAAACCACGACTCGGTCAACGAACGATATGCAGCATTGGTCGATGCCAACTCCCTTATCATTTTTGACTCAGTGCGTGCATGCGACAACATATCAATAAAGTTAAACACTATTACATTCAGATCGTTAACCTCAAGATTGCTGAACTCACGCAACAATCGTTCTCCCGCAGCCGAATCATTTATTTTATTATATGAGAACCTACATTTGCGCCTGAAGCGGTCGAGTTGAGTGGCTATTAATGGCGATTCATTAAGATTTTTTCCCTCATCTTCATCTTCATCCACCCATAAGTCAGGGAACATGTGGGCTATTTGAATAGGCATCAACCCCGAAAATATTGAATTTCGCGCATACTGAGTAGCCGTCGGAAGAATCGATGTGTACAACTCTTCATCAAATGTAAATAAGTCCGACAATAATGGTTTGATCGTACGCCATTGGTCAAGACGGAAATTATCGATAACTACAAAAAACACCTTATCACCATTGTCAAGCAATGGGAAAATTCGTTTTTTGAAAATATCAGGGCTCATCATCGGACGCGTATCACTATCCATCCAATCCTCATAGTTTCGCTTAACCCACTTTGCAAATGCCAAATTGGCTTCATGTTTTTGCATTGCCAACATTTCGTCCATATTGGTGTCAGTAGCGGCTAATTCGAGTTCCCAAAACACAAGTTTCCCATATAAATCCTGCCAGTCTTCGATTGTGTTACAATCATTTATATGCATAGATATATTGTTAAATTCCTGACGATAGTCAGTCGTTGTGCGTTGACTGACAAGTTCATCACTATGCAGATGTTTCTTTATTGACAATAGTATTTGGTTGGGATTTACCGGTTTTATCAGATAATCGGCTATTTTATTGCCGATTGCCTGATTCATTATGTTTTCCTCCTCACTTTTGGTTATCATTATCACCGGAGTATGGGGGGCTACAAGTTTTATACGAGAAAGGGTTTCCAACCCGGTAAGTCCCGGCATGTTCTCATCAAGAATAATCAAGTCAAAATGCCGTGACTCAACAAGTTCAAGAGCATCACGTCCATTATTTACAGTCATTACGTCATAGCCCTTGTTTTTAAGGAATAATATATGAGGTTTTAGCAGGTCAATTTCATCGTCTGCCCAAAGTATTTTATATTGAGTATTCATATTAATTTTCAATTCATTATTTAATCCAACAAATCATCTTCACCCTCCGAGCCAACCGGATATTCGGGCATAGCCGGCTTAACTGCAGGTTGATTGGCAGATGGCATAACTTTTGTCTTTGATTTTGTAGTTTTTGGCTTCTTCTCATTAAGCACTACCGAGTCAGGCTTATTTGGAGAAACGACTTGAGAAGTACTTAATTTTGACGTAGGAGGCACCGAACTTTCTACTACACCAACGGTATCGTGATGCAACACAACAGTATCTCGTTTTACATCCTCAATCTCTAGCATAGACTGCTCAATTGATATTGTATCAGATTGGACAATCTCTTGAGGTTGGTCTCCGGATATTGCCTTTTGATAGGTCGACGTTTCATTTTCAAGGTTACCAGGTCCGGCAACTACAGGCTCCTCGGCAGCCTGCTCATCTACATAACGGAAATATTCTTCAAAAGAGCTTCCTTGCTGTATCAGCGTATTAAAATTACTCACACTTATCATTACCGGACGCACATCAGCAGGCAATCTAAGTTGATTGTTTGAATCCATAACCTTTCGATAATGGGCAAGTTCTTCAAAATTTCCAAAACCTTTAATTATCAACAATCCCAGTCTGCCAAAGTTCATTTGCTCAATATCAAAGTCCCTGACCACAAACGATGCAAAATTATGACGAGCGACATCATATAATAATTGGTTAGACGACACCACATCAGTCGGGAACACCAACACCAGCATTTGTGGCTCGGCAGGATTAAGGTCGAAAGATATAGAATCAGAGGCCACAGCCGCCGAATCATTGCTCAATCTCAAATTCCATAACATTCCCCTCAGATTGGCAGTTCCGCTCTGCAGTTTACGCCCTTGAGCCAATCCTTTAAGGTAAGCCGAAGCCAAGGGTGTCATATCGGTATCGGGATAGCGTTGTAACAATTCCGTAAGTGTAGCTTTGAATTTGTCGGCGTTTTTCTCAGTCACATAGCTTAATGCATCAATAAACATAAACTTCGGCATTATTTTACTTAATGGATAACGCTTCATCATATCTTCATAAGCTGCATGGACCTCGTCATTGCGATTATTCAAATATGCTTCGTAGGCTGAGGCATACAATTTCTCCTGCTCCTCATCCATATTTTTTAGCTTCTCAAGATATTCGGGATCCTGCATTGCTTGTCCATACTTTGAATCGGCAAAATCACTTAAAATGAGTTTTCTATACTGCTCCGCCTTTGCTCTGTCGCCCAAGCGCATATACATAAGGTACATGTTGTAATATACGTCGAGACGATATATGTTGTCGGGATAACGACTTAACAATTCGATCCACACATCTGATGCAGAAGCATAATCATCAAGTTTATCTTTCAATATCAACCCCATATTGAACATTCCCTCTTGGATGATATCGTTTGCTATCAGTTTTTCCTCATTGGTCTTAGGTATTTGCTTCAAATAATATTCAACGAAATGAGGATCCTCTTCACGTTTGATGCGTTCTTTCTCTTCCTCGGTCAACTCATTTCCCACACTGTCGGTCACGACAGCATCATCAGCCATGTCTTCATTGTCGGAAGCATCATTATCCGATTCCCCAAAATCATTAAAGTCAAATGAAGCTTTATTTCTACGACGCCAATCATCTTCAAGTTTTCGTGCTCCCCAACGCTTCTGAAACGCCGTTTTCCCGGCATTTTTGCTTGCAGTGTTGTAGAAGTACCACGAATCATCGTTATTCATATTAAAAGTCATAGGAGTTGAGGCGGCATTGCCGGTGTTTTGCACATCACCTTGTGCATTTTGCGCAAGATATTCTTCCCGTTTAAGGCGTTCTTCCTCCTCTTTCTCTTTCTTTTTTAATTCTTCAATGATTTTCTCAATTATTTCTTTTTGTTGTTCAGGAGTCATCTCCGACAATCGCAATAACGAGTCATTGAGAGTCACATTACCTGAATAAACAGCCAACTCATCAAGCACATCGCTGCGACGCTTCAACGTTTCATAGTCGGGATAAGTTTCAGGCAACAACGGCACAGCCTCGGCAAAACACGGTTGCGCCAACTCATAACGATGTTGCTTAAAATACAAGTTTCCCAACGTTATCTGGCTTATAGCCTTGTCAATACCGTTACGGGTTGATTTCTCAGCCGCTAAAACATAATTTGCTATTGCATTGACCGTATCCTGCCGTGATAGATACAAATTGCCTATTGCATAATATATCTGGTCAAGATAGTCCTTGTTGCGGTCATAGCGAGTCATGCGCTTAAGCGATTTTACTTCGGGTTCGATATCGTCCCCCATAAACACTTCACTCTGCTTTATACGCGCATTAAACTGTGTTCGATAAGTAGTGCCGGAGCCTGCCGCCGACTTAAAAGCCTTGTATGCTTCAGCCTTTTTCCCGGTCATGCTATAAAGTTGACCCAACAAGAAACGCAAACGCGACTTCTGTGCGCCTCCCGACAACTTGATAGCTTCAATCAGATAAGGTATTGCCGCTTCATAATTGCCCGACATGACATGAAAATTGGCAAAATTGTAATTGTACAATTCCTTAAGATTATCAGATGTCAATTCTTCGGTTTTAATCTTATTCATGATATTCTCAGCCTCATAATTCCATCCCATAGAGCAATAACTGCGAGCCTGCCACAATTTTGACTCCGTAACAGCATCAGGAAGCCATGAGAAATGTTTGGAGATGTAATAAAATGTCGATGCCGCACCAAGGAAATCTCCATTCATATATTGGCTGCGTCCCATCATCAACCATGCGTTATGCAAGAACGGATTATACTCTTCACGCCTCATCCATTCTTTATATTTAGGGTCGTTTGACTTGCCTGACTTTTTAGCCGGACGCTTCTTTATTGACCGTAATTGTATTGCCTTTTGAGCCTTCTCTATCGAACGTTTGAAATCGCCTGTCGGCTGCGTGGCATTAGGGTCTCTTCGAGCATCGGCCGGATGCAAGAATAATGTGCGAGAATAATCATCCTCGTAATTTTTCTCCATGTCTTTAAGCACCATTTTGTAATGCTCATCGCCATTATAATAAACATTGTAGCGTGTGATAAATGCTTGATAATTGCGAGATGCGGCTGTATTCTTTCGTGGACTGCACGAAAAGGCAATCGCCGAAAGCACCGCTATCGCTATATATAGGCACATATATCTCATCGTCGCAATATTGGGGTTTAATTATATTATAACGCATTAAACCAAAGCTTTATTGCATTGATCGGCGCATGACAATATCCCTATAAATTCTAACAGACATATATACCACTACTTGTACCATGACAATCATTGCCGAACATGGCACTTCGACGAGCGTTGCCAAAAACAAGCCTGTCATGCTGCACACAATAGAAATTCCTACCGATATAATCATGGTTAATAAAAACCGACGACAATAAATCTCGGCAATCAATATTGGCAATGTCAGCATTGATATTAGCAACATGATTCCAACCAAGCGTATCGTCAACACGATACCTATTGCAACAAACAACGTCATTGTATTCTTGATTATCTTAACTTTCACTCCTGACACTTTGGCAAAATCAGCATCAAATGCACATGCTACAACCGAGTGATATTTTAGGGCCAAGAAAACAATCAAAGCAATCGTATAAATTGCAAACGACCAAAGATCGTCGGAATTTATCGTCAATATATTACCAAAAAGAAAACCATTGAGTTCCGGCACATAACCAGGTGTCATAAACACAAATAGCACACCGATAGCCATGCCAAGAGCCCACACTACTGCAATTGCAGAATCTTCACGCACGCGACACCTATCAGAAAGCCATTCCACTCCAATAGACGAAGCAATTGCAAACACCGAGGCCATTACCACCGGATTCATTCCAAGATAATATCCAAGACCAAGACCTCCAAAGCATGCATGCGTTATTCCTCCGGTTATTGCCGTAAGACGGCGCGTAATGATATAAGTTCCAATAATAGCCGATGATATTCCAATAATTGTCACACCCAGCAAAGCGTTCCGAAAAAATGCATAATCAAGCAACTCTAACATGGTTCTAATGTTTTGATGTTATTTGACGTGCTTCTGCCACAATCATTATCAGTTCCTCCCTCACTACCGTTGGCAACTCGATGCCACGCAACTGTATGCTACGCCCCCATCCGGCTATATCCTGAGGCAAAAGAGTCAGCAACACATCTCTAAATTGTTCGATTTCCTCGTCTTTGTAATCTGTGGCCTTGCGACCGGCATAGACATCAAGTTCCTCATCATCATAATAGACAATGTCGTTACTTACCGAGGCAAGCAACGAATCTTTCTCACATGAAATATGCATGCCACAACACTCGCCGGCCGACTCATCTTCAATTTGTGTTTCTTCATCCACTATATTACACCGACTTAATCGGTCATGAACATACAGACATGAGCCTACAACGACCAACACTCCGACGATTATCAATATTACCGTCATTGGGCATCCTCCTTCTCTTTCATAAACACTTCCACATCCTCTACCCTGAAACCGACTGAGCGCATGTGTTCCCAAAAATCGGGATAAGACTTGGTTATTACTCCGGCGTTCTTAATTATAAGTCCGGGGATAAAAAATGCTGCAGGGGCAAAAGCCATGGCCATACGATGGTCTTCATATGTTTCAATGGCTATTGGCTTTGTGGCATCTACCGGATACCTCTCCCCACCCCATGCCAATTCACTGTCATTGATTATTTCTACGTCAAATGACAATTTTCGCAATTCGGTCTGCAACGCGGTCAATCGATTCGTTTCCTTTATTTTAAGCGTAGATAATCCGGTTATATGGAACGGAATACCCAACAGGCATGCTGTAACGGCCACAGTCTGAGCCAAATCGGGTTGTTCACACATATCGAGCAGAAGCCTCGGTGTTGTGTCGGGAGTTGGCATCAGCCCCAAAGTCCCATCATCATTCCATTGAGAATCCACCCCCAATTTGCCGAATATATCGGCAACCTTGGCATCTCCTTGAATACTATTTTTCTCCAATCCCACCAGGTCAAAACAACCCGATGAAAGTGCCGTCATTTCATACCAATATGACGCACCCGACCAATCTGCTTCAACTTGAAACTCAGCCAAATGATACTGTTGTGGCGCAATAGTTATCTCATTGTCACTCATCTCATAATTTATACCCCATCGTTTCATCAAGTTTAGAGTCATCATTATATAAGGTCGTGACATGACATCCCCAATCAGTTTCAAAGTTAAACCTTGAGACATCTTAGGCGCAATCATCAGCAATGCAGATATATACTGAGAACTTATCGATGCCGACAATTCGACTACCCCGCCCGACAATTGTGTGCCTGTTATTTTCAGTGGCGGGAAACCCTCTTCTCCCTGATATTCAATCACGGCTCCACATTGACGCAATGCATCAACCAACACTTTTATAGGACGTTGACGCATACGCTCACTCCCATCGATTGTTATCGTGCGTCCGGACTGTGAAGCATAGTATGCCGTAAGGAAACGCATCGCCGTTCCGGCGGCTCCGATATTTATGTTCTCCGTTGCTTCTGAAGACAAAGCCGAAACCATTACATCGGTATCATCACATTTGGCTACTTGCTTAAGACATCCGGTAGCACCCGACAGAGCGCCAATTATCAATGCTCTGTTACTTATACTCTTTGATAATGGCAAACTTATTTTGCCTTCAGGCATTTCATCAGGAGGTAATATTATATAATCCATACTTGATTATTTTTTGCTTTATTAATCTACCGATTGTTGCAATTTCACCCATTGATGCCATTGCTCCCGGCTACCGTTGAATGTATTTAAGTCAACCTCACTTTGGCACGCATCCACAACACCCCAATGGCTGTATTGCCACAACAGCCATTGTACATCATCGTCTATAGGAGGTGTGGTAAATGAACATATCCACAACGGATAATCTTCGAGTCTTCCTTTTACAAACCTATTGTAACCATCCTTATTTGTATATATCATTACAGAATACCCGTTGATTTCCAAACAATCTATCATTGCTTTCAACCTACCATATACCGTCTCTGTCGACATAAATCGGGGATTGCCCCACTCCTCTACATCGATTACCAACGGAAAATCGAAATGCTTTCCGGCAACACTGCCAATAAAGTTACGGGCTTGTGCTTCTCCATCGGCGTCAAATCTAAAAAAATGGTATGCCCCAAGTATCATGCCGGCATGAAATGCGTCATAATAAAACTCTGCAAATCGAGAATCTTTAAACGACTCGCCCTCCGTAGCCTTCATTACCACAAAATCGATAGAGTCTTTAACCAGTTCTTCAAAATCCACAGGTCCGTTATGAGATGACAAGTCGATGCCACACACAGGATATTGAACGTGTGACAACTCCACATGAGGCCTCACATTATGTCGTCTTACCTGATATAGCCCAAAGGCGACAAGTGCTACAACTGCAACAACTAAGGCTATGACTACAACTCGGAATTTCATACTTTCACAAAGTTAACCATAAAAATCCGAACTCAGCACATCACCGACACCTTTTTCTGTCAAGGCATTGCACCACGATGCATACATACGTGCGCAGCCAATTCCACCGCATTTCGATGTGCGGTTTCAACACTTTCTCCTTTTAACATCGATGCCACAAATGCCGCAGTAAACGAGTCGCCTGCGCCTACCGTGTCGACGACTTCCACCCGAGGCGTAGGTAAAAAAGAATGTTGCCCTGCGTCTGTAACCACATGGCTGCCATTTTCTCCACACGTGAGTATTACAGCACGTAGGTCATACTCATTTATCAATCGCTTGCACATCGACTCATAATCACTCAACTCATAGGCCAAAAGATTGGCAAGCACGGCAATCTCTTCATCATTAATTTTAAGCATATTACATAATTTCAATGATGCTTCTATTAATTGCTTGCTATAAAATTGTTGTCGCAAATTTATGTCAAATACTTTTAAAGCATCGAACGATGTTGTTTCGATAAAACGTTTTATCGTAGCTTGTGAAATGCTGCTACGCTGAGCCAATGTTCCAAAACACACAGCGGTTGTTTTGTTTGCCAACGCTTCCAATTCTTCGTCATAAGGGATGTTGTCCCAAGCTGCATCTTTTGTGATTTCATAGCAAGGCACTCCATTGCCATCGATTTCAACTTTTACCGTCCCTGTTGGTTGCATGACACGCGAAATATCCATTTGCACCCCCTTACGCTGAAGAGCATCAACTATTTCATCCCCAAGTTTATCTTCTCCGACTGCACTCACCACACAACTTTGCACTCCTTGTTTCATCACATGAAATGCAAAATTGGCCGGTGCTCCTCCCATCTGTTTTCCAGAGGGGAACATGTCCCACAACACCTCCCCAATCCCTACGACAACACCTTTTTTCATCAGTTTGCAGGATTTGTCGGAGATTTTCGGTCGAAGAAAGGATTTTTAGATGATGCAGAAATCAATATGGCATATACCTGTTTACACTCGCCAAGCCATCCCAGACGTTGCGCCGCATATCCGGCAGAAAACATGACGCGTGTGTCTACCCGACAATCAGCAGCCATGGCACATGCCGAACCGATAGCAATCCCTACATCCACACTATTTATTGCACATGGCACATAAAGAGGTTTCATTTCGCACGTAGCAAATCCACAATGAGCACAATTAAGGCCTTGTACATGAGATGCCGTGCCAATAAACATTATGCATTCGGCTTGTTCTACGTTGTTGGCATCGCGCAAAAAAAACTTCAACCCTTTTTCTTCGGCTATTTCACGCATCAGTTGTGCCAATGTGAGTAGTTCGTCACCATCGACCGCTACGATTTCAATAATGTCGACACCTTTCCCCTTGGGGGCTGTGCGAGCGGCTGTCATCATTTGTTGCGCCACTTGCATCACATGACGATGACGTATGTTTCGTTCATTGACAATCATACCTTTTTTAATTTATTGCTGTAATGTTTTAAAATAATCACTTGCTATCATAGCATCGGATATTGTCCTTGCTTCAATCATGTTATTCAACACCTCTGCCGATACATTTAACGTATCTCCCACAATTTCATTTCCAACCGGAGAAACTGCCACATGAATATTGTCGGGAGCCAAGATGCTTTGCCCCATTCCTTTCCATTCATAATTATCGAGATGCATGAGATTGAGAATCGTCGGATATAAGTCGATTTGCCCCATGACTTCGTCATATCGCCCTGCGATCGGTGAATTTAGCACAATAAATGGAGTGTATTGACCATCTGATACAATACCCCGTGCATTGGGCGACTGTAAAATAGATTCTCTTCCGGAAGCCAGCGCCTCATGATCGCCCATGATCACAATCATAGTATCATCATAGTCGCTACGCGTTTTTAAGTATTTAATCAATATCGACAGAGCATAATCGGTGTAGTTGGCCATGGTCATATAATCGACCATGCGCTTTGGGTAGTCGTTGTCAAACTTTATCCGCTTTAAATTTTCGGGTAAGCGAAACGGATTATGCCCTGAATATGTGACCCATTGCACAAAAGCAGGTTCTCCTTCAGGCCAAACCTCGCCGGCTTTAAGCTTTTCGACGCTTTGAGTCATAAATGCCCCGTCGCTCAATTTGGCCGGACTGCCGACAAGTTCGTCATTACGCCACGACGAACGGTCAAGCAACGTATCCACTCCAAACGATCGAGCAATCAATTCCTGATTCCACACAATAGGCTTGTCGCACGTAAGCAAATATGCCCGTGAGCCATATTTCTTCTTCAGAGCCTTTGTGAGAGTATGGTATTGATTGTCATGATGCTTCATGCTGTAGACTGAATTGAGCATCGGCATCATTCCGGCATTAAACAACAATTGACAATCGATCGAACGTCCATTACCCACCTGAGTCAATACTTTAGAAGCATAGAGAGTGGCCTCTTCTGTCAACAATGAGTTGAGAAACGGAGTAATCTCTTTTCCCTCTACAGCCTTGTCTATCACCCAACTTTCGAGTGACTCACACAATATCACAACCAGATTGCGTGGGGATACGACCGAGTCAGGCAATGCCTTGTAAGGACATAACCGCTCCTTATCGGCAAGCCATCGGGCAATTGCCGCATTTCGTTCGGGTGATATGCTCTTAGTCACATCAAGGTAATTATATCTCATGTGACCAAATACTGTGTATATCGGAACTCCGCATGTGCTATAATAACAAGATTGTGCCATGTCATCATAGTGGTTGTAAAATCCTCCACGTGACATAACTGTCACGCCACTGACTATTAGGGCAATAAGAATAATTGTGAGATAACGAACAATTATTCCGGCAATCGTAGTAGATGGCCGGAGCTCATTACGACCGATTACAAGCATAGCGACGGTAAGCAGTGGCAATATCAAATCGATTAGAGATAATGAATCTACTACACTTGCTGTGAAGTCGGCCAGATTTCCGGCAAGCATATAACTCTCAAGTGGAATTGCAGTATAATATGTGCGACTATACATCAAATTGCTGACAAGCAAGCCATCAAGTAAAAATAAGACGATCGCCTGCACCCACAACCTCCGAGTAAACACGTAAGGCAATGTCAATATCAGCGACGCTACAATAGTATTGACATACAAACCCAAATCAGAAAAGGCTCGAAATGTCGTGCCGGCACACCATATTATATCAAATACGACAAACGTCAAAAACGTTGTCGACAAAGCCAATATTAATTCACGCGACCATAAATCTTGTAACAACAAGCTCTTAATCCACTTTGTCACCTTTCCCATTTTTTGAAGGTAAGTTTATATATGCATATACACAGCCGACAAACAATGCTCCTCCTATGATATTGCCTATAGTTGCAGGAAGCAGATTGTCACACACCATTTCAATTATACCGACGTTAGCTCCTTCAAGCATGCCCGCCGGGATGAAAAACATGTTGGCAATAGAATGTTCGTAACCCAATGCCACAAATGCCATGACCGGCAACCAACAGCCAAACATCTTTGCTCCGGAACTTTTGGCCGACATGGCAAGCCACACGGCCAAGCACACACACCAGTTGGCTCCGATACCCTTCAGCAACACAACATGCCACGGCATAGACACTTTAGCCTGCGCTACATTTATAATCGCCGAATGGTAAGGATCTGCCGACAACAATCCGGTGACATGCACCATAAAATACACAAATAACAATGCTCCTACAAAGTTGCCGACATAGACCAATAGCCAATTCATCAACACCTTTCCCATAGAATAGCGACGTTGCATCCACGCAGGCATCAAAACGGCATTGTTTCCGGTAAACAGTTCAGCGCCCAATACCACGACAAGTATAAGCCCGACAGGAAACGCACATCCGCTCAATAGTCTTTGCAAAGAAGGATTGGCGGCTGTAATTTCAGGAAATCCATATCCCAAAACAATCGACAACGTTCCTCCAAATGCTATATATACGCCGGCAAGAACAGACAACAATGTAAATCGGCCTATATTTTGAGGAGATGACGACAATGCCACTTTATTTTCACCAGCTGTCAAGACCGACTCAATCACCTCTCTCGGAGTCTTCGTAGCCATATGTTATTGCAATCCTTCTAAAATACGTTTCAATACCACTTGCGCCGAGATTTCTCGATTGGCGGCTTCGGGTATCACTATTGAACGGTCACTCTCGATAACCTCGTCACTGACTATCATATTACGACGCACCGGCAGGCAATGCATGAAATATGCATTGTTGGTCAAAGCCATCTTTTCGGCGGTTATAGTCCAACTTCGGTCGATGGTAAGCACTTTGCCATAATTGGGATCGGCATATGCACTCCAATTCTTGGCATAGACAAAATCAGCACCTTCCAATGCCTTGTCTTGGTCATAGACAACGCGCGCATTTCCAACAAACTCAGGAGCCAACTCATATCCCTCAGGATGAGTGATGACAAAGTCATAACCGGCGGCATTCATCCATTCGGCAAAAGAGTTGGGTACGGCCTGCGGCAAAGCCTTGGGATGTGGAGCCCATGTCATCACCACCTTTGGACGAGCCTCCGTCTTATACTCCTCTATCGTAATTAAATCAGCAAAAGATTGTAACGGATGGCGCGTAGCCGCTTCCATAGAAAACACGGGACGACCGGAATAACGTATAAACTGATTTATTATACGCTCCTCATAATCATCAGCCTTTGATTCAAACCGTGCAAAAGAGCGAACCCCTATTACATCACAATAGCAACCCATCACCGGTATGGCTTCAAGCAGATGCTCGGGCTTGTCCCCATCCATTATCACTCCTCGTTCAGTCTCCAATTTCCATGCCCCTTGGTTGACATCAAGCACTATGACGTTCATACCAAGATTCATAGCGGCCTTCTGTGTGCTCAATCGTGTACGCAGTGAAGAATTAAAAAATATCATCAGCAAAGTCTTGTTCTCTCCTAAATGTTTATAGGCGTAACGATTGGCTTTCACTTCGAGAGCCTCTTTGACAGCTTGCTCCAAGTTGCCAATATCATGTACAGTAGTAAAATGTCTCATCTCTTTGATTTTATCGGGTTACCAAATAGTATTTTCACGATACCGCAAATTTAGCCAAATTTAGAACGATATGCAATTATATCACTTTCCTAAACATCAAAAGAGCCACAATCCTATCGGATTGCAGCTCTTTAGGTACTATTTAGCTGTGGTTAATTATTTGGCCACTCTCTCAAGCCACTTAACCATGCACAACATCAATCCCATTGAAATGAAGCAAACTATGGCAAACACACTCCATGTAGCAGCCAATGAAATTGTTTCATACATCACCGCACCGAGCACCAATGCCGCATTACCGACAGCTGTTGCTCCCAACCAGCAACCTTGCATCAATCCTTGCAAATGTGCCGGGGCTACCTTTGACACAAACGAAAGTCCGAGAGGCGAGATAAACAACTCGGCAACAGTCAAAATGAAATATACTGAGAACAACACCCATGGAGTTACACGCTGAGCTTCAGCAAGAGGCGAATTTACTATTTCGCTATAGCTTGGCAACGATAATGAAGCAACTGTCATCACCACATAGGCTAAAGCTGCGATACCCATACCGATTCCAATTTTCTTAGGAGTAGATGGTTCTTTGCCTTTCTTTGCCAATGCCGAGAATACCCACATCACAACCGGAGTCAAGAACACGACAATAAACGGATTAACCGATTGGAAGATTTCGGCACTGAGATCAATGCTTCCAAGTTTCAACAAGGTATAGTCTTTAGCAAACATCGTCAATGTCAATCCATTCTGGTGGAATGAGAACCAGAAGAAGATTACGATACCAAATACGGCAAACAATGCGAGTATACGTTGCTTGATTTCTTTTGCATCTTGGCGAATTTCATCTTTATCAACTGCCGACTTAACAGCCGCCTTAGCTGATGGATTGGGCAATGATTTCTTGCTGACAAGGAATATTGTCAATGAGATGAGCATTGCAACAATTGCCACCGAGAATGCATAGTGGAATCCGGTGTTAAATGCTTCAAGGTAGCTATTGGCAAATACAGTCAAATCGGTAGGCACCACACCATTTGATACGGTAGCAGCCAATTCCTGAAACTTTGCGGTATCGGTTAGTTGTCCATCTAAATATTTGTGACACATTCCTGGAAGATCGGCATTGTAAGCAAAACCCTGCGCCTTTACAAATGCATTGCGTACCCATGTAGCGATGAATGGAGCAACGCAACCTCCAATATTAATAAACATGTAGAAAATCTGGAAGCCGGCATCACGACGCGAGCTATACTGCGGATTGTCATATAATTGACCCACGACAGCCTGAAGATTGCCCTTAAACAAGCCGTTACCAAATGCAATCACCAACAATGCTCCAAGAGCAATATATTCGGTGGTAATCAATTGAGGGAATGCCAATAATGCATAACCGAGCGACATCACAAGAAGTCCGGCAATGATAGTGCCTTTGTAGTTTTTGGTTTTGTCAGCTATAAGACCGCCTACAAGAGCCAAAATGTAGATCGAACAATAAAAAATCGAATAATAGACTCCAGCCTGTGTTCCGTCGAGGTTAAACTTCGACATCAAAAACAGCGTGAGGATAGCCATCATCACGTAGAAGCCAAAACGTTCGCCCATATTGGCCAACGCCGCGGGAATAAGACCTTTGGGATGATTTTTAAACATAACTTTTTCTGATTGGTTTATTTATTAATTAAATGATTATCAATTTTCTGTAAGTTCTTGCTTGGCATTAAATGCCATGGCATAAAGCCGCATCTGCTTCACCATTGACACCAAACCATTGCTTCGCGTTGGTGAAAGATGTTCTGATAAGCCTATCTTATCGATAAAATAAAGTTCACTGTCAAGTATTTCTCGCGGAGTGTGACCCGACAACACTTTCACCAAAAGGCTTATGATACCTTTTACGATTATGGCATCACTATCGGCAGTATACTTTACATTACCGGCCTCATCGAGTTCGGCATTAAGCCAAGCTCGGCTTTGGCATCCTTCTATGAGATGTGCCGGAGTACGATACTTTTCATCTATTGCCGGAAGTGCATTACCCAAATCAATTATATAGGCATAACGATCCATCCAGTCATCGATATCAACAAATTCTTCTATGATTTCGTTTTGTATCTGATTTATTGTCATGATTGTAATTTATCGTTCTAAATATATCACATTCAACACAGTCTGTCCCACTGCTTTCAATCGGCTACGGTCTATATTTGACATGTCATCTTTCAACGTATGCCAATATGGAGGAAATGTCCCTGTCTCAGGATTACTACACTCTACAATGTCAATACATGGTATACCGGCACGATTGACAAACATGTGGTCGTCTACAATTCCTCCGCCTTGCTGATTGGGGAATAAGTCTCCATATCCTGATGCTTCTGCTATTGCCCATACTTTGGAATTCAAATCTTCAGCATATTGATCAGACATATATTCTCTATAGAATCGCGCATTTACGCCACCCACCATATCAAGCAATATGCCATAAATGGGCATTTCACCATCGGTATATGGCATATTATTAAGCCAATATTGTGTGCCAAGGCACCACGTATCTTCCGATGAACCAAAACCTTCAGATCGCCCAGCATCTTCAGCATCAACAAACAAGATGTCGACTCCTATCTCAGGGCGCTTGATATTAAACTGACGAGCAATCTCCAACAACACTCCCACTCCGCTTGCCCCATCATTGGCTCCCGGCACAGGCTTGTCTCTATTGTCTATATCAGGGTCATTATCAGCCCACGGACGACAATCCCAATGAGCCAACAACAATACACGTTTTTGAATATCTATATTAAATCGCCCCATAATGTTATTTATGGGCAATTTCAATCCTGTATATGCAGTCAGTGTCGTTTTCTGTTGCAACACAGTATCTGCACCATGGCGCAACAATTCACCAATAAGATATGACTGACAATCAAAATGGCTACTAGAACCCGGAACCCTCGGACCAAATTCTACTTGTCGCTCTACATAACGATATGCGCTATCTGCATTAAATGTCATTTCAACATTAAGATTCGGCTGCTCATTGATTTTTCGGGTATCCTTGCCTTTTGAACTAAATGAGCACGATACTGCAATGACTGCAAGCAGAGCCGATATGAGGTAAGATGTTCTCATTGTCATTTATGACCTATATTTTTTTCAAAGTTACAAAAAAGTGACAATTTCAGCATCATAAACCCTATGACACACTGATATTTATACATTTTTTAACTTTTCAAGTGTTTTGGTAAACCTAACACACTCAGGCACCTCCGACAAATAATGTGTAACATATATCAATGTCGTGTGATCACGCTCAACAATAGCATTAACAATAGCTTTTACACTCCGCTGCCGAGCAGTATCAAGACCATGCAACGGCTCATCGAGAATGAGTAAGGATGGTTGCTTAATCAACGTGCGAGCAAGTAAAACCAATTTTTTCTCACCTGCCGAAAGGGTATTGTAATTCCTATGATCCAAGTGCTCTATATGAAGCATATTCATCCACCTCAAAGCTTCCTCTCGCATCAGCGGTGACACAAGCCCATAGTTTCCTATCGTATCACGAAGTCCTTGTGCAATAACAGTTCCGACCGTTCCAAAAGCATTAAAATACATTGACATCTCAGGTGAAATATACCCTATGCGTCGCTTTATATCCCATATGCTATCTCCGGATCCTCGTTTATGATCAAACAAAGTTATATCGTTGCAATAACGCTGTGGATTATCGGCATGTATCAAACTCAACAAAGTCGACTTACCAGACCCGTTGGGACCCGCCAATGCCCAACACTCACCTTTGTTAACACGCCATGACAAGTCGCGCAAAATCACCCTTTCCCCATATTTAACACTGCAATTATTCAATTCAAAGGCTACCTTATAATCATCATCTCCATTATGTCTGCGAGGGATACGTGTTAAATCTATGGCATAATCCATCAACGACAGCATGCGACCACGCAATAACGACACGTCTCCCAATCTACTGATGGGTTGATGTATAGTCAAATCCTGCATGGGAATCACTTGATTGACGCATGCAGGAATATCGGAAGGAGTACACAACATCAGCACCACAGCCACGCCACGAGATGCAATCTCTGCAATAGCTTCATCCAGCAAACCTCGCGATGCCGCATCAAGACCTATATACGGGTTATCTATAATCAATACGTCAGGCAAGTCATAAAGCAAATTAAGTATCAACAGCTTTCTCAATTCACCACTCGACAGATAATTGATACGCTTTGTCTCCACATCTGACAGATTGAGACGTCGGCACAACTGCTGCCACCTCGAAGTAGTAATGCGATCACCAAAAAGATCCGACACGGCAGGCACCTCATCGTTCATCATCGATTCAAACCGTTGTTGATAATATGCTACCGAAAATCCGGCAAGCGAATGAATATCGTTAAATTCAATGCTCTTTATATTAAGCTTCGGCCTAATCCCCAGAACCCGATTGGTACGAAAATTCCATCCCCGAGCCAAAATGTTGCCTAATGTAGTTTTTCCTGCCCCATTAGGACCGACAACAACAGTCACACCGTCATTGATTGAGACATGATAAGGATTTTTTATGCACAACGTATGATAAAACAGCTCGTCACTTTCTAATTTTATAACTTGTCCCATTGCAAACTTCAAAAATGATTCAAACACGAAAATACATATTTATTTTTATGCCTACAAAATAACCTCATCACAAAAAGCCTCGAATATCAATGGAAATGATTAACTTTGTCGCTGATATACATATAATTCAATACTGCATAAATTTCATTCAATGAATTTCATAGAAGAACTACAGTGGCGCGGTATGATTCACAACATCATGCCCGGCACCGAAGAACAGTTGGCCAAAGAAATGACCACAGCCTATCTTGGGATAGACCCGACTGCCGACTCTCTCCACATAGGACACCTTGTAGGCGTAATGATACTTAAACATTTCCAACGCTCCGGACATAAACCTATCGCTCTTGTCGGCGGAGCAACCGGAATGATTGGTGACCCGTCAATGAAAAGCCAAGAGCGCAAATTGCTCGACGAAGATACATTGCGCCACAATCAAGAAGCGATAAAAAAACAACTCGCTCACTTTCTTGACTTTGAAAGCGACGCCCCCAACCGAGCTGAGCTTGTCAACAATTACGATTGGATGAAAAATTTCTCATTCCTTGATTTCATTCGCGATGTCGGCAAGCATATCACCGTCAACTACATGATGGCCAAAGACTCAGTCAAAAAACGTCTATCGGGTGAATCTCAACAAGGTATGTCGTTCACCGAGTTCTCATACCAACTTGTCCAGGGCTACGACTTCCTCAACCTCTACCGCGAAAAAAATTGCAAACTTCAACTTGGCGGAAGCGACCAATGGGGCAACATCACCACCGGAACCGAGTTGATACGTCGCACCCTCGGAGGTGAAGCCTATGCCCTCACATGCCCACTCATCACTAAAACCGATGGAGGAAAGTTTGGCAAGACCGAAAGTGGCAATGTATGGTTAGACAGGCGCTACACCTCGCCTTACAAGTTCTACCAATTTTGGCTCAATGTAAGTGACGCTGATGCAGAAAAATACATCAAAATATTCACCGAACTATCTCGCGAAGAAATTGAGTCGTTAATAGAAGAACAAGCCAAAGACCCTGGATTACGCCCATTGCAAAAACGTCTCGCAAAAGAGATAACAACAATGGTTCATTCCGCCGAGGACTACGAAGCCGCCGTTGAAGCATCACAAATTCTGTTCAGCAACAAAGCAAAGGAGACTCTACACAACATCGACGAATCGACTCTGCTCGATATCTTTGATGGCGTTCCACAATTTGAAATAGAGAAAGCCGACATCGAAAATAATATAAAACTTGCCGACTTGCTCACCGACAAAGCCAACGTATTCCCAAGCAAAGGAGAATTCCGTAAGATGGTTCAAGGAGGAGGAGTATCTGTCAACAAAGAAAAACTTGTTGATGCCAATGCCTCTGTATCAACAGATATGTTGCTCAATGACAAATACATTCTCGTTCAAAAAGGTAAAAAGAACTATTTCTTGTTTATCTGCAAATAGCAAAAAAAATATCGCAAAAGTATTGCACATAATAAAAAAAGTCTTTACCTTTGCATCGCTTTAGGTCAGAAATGACTTGGGCAATTAGGATTGTCTTATGGTGTAATGGTAGCACTGCAGTTTTTGGTTCTGCCTGTCTAGGTTCGAATCCTGGTAAGACAACTTTCAACGCCGATTCATCAACGAATCGGCGTTTTTATTTTCAGCCCAATATATGTAACGCAATTGTAGCTCAATAGGGCAGGGTGGACAAAATAAAAGCGGAGAAAGCTAAAACTTTCTCCGCTTGCGGTACCCAGACCCGGGATCGAACCGGGATGGGTTGCCCCACTGGTGTTTG
>CAZLUB010000018.1:0-35014 GCA_964562595.1 uncultured Muribaculum sp.
CGAGTCGAGTCATGGTGGATAAGTCGTTGAGCAAGTTACAGAGCCTATTCATGTGGCTGAGTGCGCGTGATAGAAATTGAGCGCGAGTCTCTGCGTCAAGTTCGGGATGGTCGGCCATTGTTTCAAGATAACCTTTAATTACGCCTACGGGAGTCTTGAGTTCATGACCTATGTTATTGGTCATTTGCAAGGTGTTTGTGCTACTTTGTGTAGCCAGACCTTGTTTGTGTTTGGTTTGTTCACTTGCGCCCATGCTGCCTCGGTAAATGTCGATGATTTTACGAGAAATGTTTCCAAGCTCGTCGTTGGCAAATGTTTTGGCTGCTAAAGAGTCAATGCGTTGTCCTGATATGACTTGCTTTATGAAACGATGTAATCCATTTACATTTTTGGCTAAATAGTGTGAAGATAGGAATGCTATGGTTGTTGCAATGCTTGCTAAAACAATGATTACAGTCCATAGGCGATAGTCAACCGAAAGTGCTTCGTTGAGTGAAGAAGTATAGGGCATGGCTGTGTGTACAACAATCCCATTGTCGCTACTTGGACTGGCACGATGAAAATAGTAGTTGAGTGTGTCGGGTACGTACTCCTCGGGGTGTAATAAAGACGCACTTGTCAAGGTGCTTTGGCGAGGATGAAAATCAAGGTCGTATGGAATCGGGGCTCCGGCGCAATAGAGCAACGCTTGTGTTTCATTGTCGTATATAGAGACTCTGATGCCTCGTAATGCAGTCCCTTCGTAATATTTAGTGACGAAATTAAGAAAAGGTTCGATATTGATGTCTTTATCATAAGCTGCAAGGATGCGGGAATTGATAAGCATAAGCTCTGTGTCGAAACTTTGAGCGCGAAAACTTTTCTCTCGTTGGTACTGAAATATGGCGAGGGTGATTATTGTGCCCCACAGCAGAGCTGCCAGAGGTATGAATATCTGCCATTGATAACTATTCGGTTTCTTTGAACCCATATCCGTAGCCGGGTTTGGTTATTATATAGTTGCCATATGGGGCAATTTTTTTGCGCAATCGTGTGATATTAGTGTCGATGGTGCGTTGTGACACTTTTTCATCTGGCCAAAGTTGCTTTAGTATTTCATCACGTGAATATATACGATTGCGATGAGTGAGAAAAAATAACAGAATCTCTATTTCTGTCTTAGTCAGTGATACCGGCTTGCCGTTGATGTAACAAGCTTTTTCGTTGCGGTTGATGCGTAATGATTTAAATGTTATGTCGGGTTCCTGCAAACCGCGCGACATGTTATATGCCAACTGGTGTGATACGTGAGAACGGCGTAACACTGACCTAACACGTGCTAATACTTCTCTAACAGCAAACGGTTTTGTAATATAGTCGTCAGCCCCAATGTTTAGACCCATCACAGTGTCATCTTCGCTATTCATGGCTGTACAGAATATAATAGGAGTGTTTTCTGTCGAACTATTGTTTTTAAGCCTTTTAGCAATGTCAAATCCACTGATCTTATCCATCATTATATCGAGAATAAAAAGAGAATAACTCGATAAATCAAGAGAATAAGCTTCTTCGGCTGACAATGCGAAGTCAACTTCGTAGCCATCAAGTTCTAAGTTGTATTTAAGGATGTCGCACATTGACTCTTCGTCGTCTACAACAAGTATTTTTATTCTCATGACATTAATGGTTTAATTATGCAACTACTAAGTTAGTGATAAAATATGGCCGATGGGGTTAATGAATGTTAAAATGGGCAGTGGCGAAAAACTAATGAAGTAGCGGATTGTTTTGTAAGTATAATTACTGTATTTGCACTGTGTTTTTTCATGGTATTAGATTTAAGGTTAATTGTAAAGGCCGGTCGTGATGACTAGCCTTTATGATTTTGTATAATTTATTGAATGATTGGAAAACCTGATGTTTTTAGTAACTCCCAATTTCCGGTAGAGTCGTTTATTACAAAAAGAGCTGAGACGTTTGATTCTTGTTCAATCATCTTAAGCGCTTTGTCAATAGGCATTGCCATGCATGCAGTGGCAAGAGCATCTGCTGTCATCGCCGATGGGGCTATTATTGTGGCACTTAGAATTTTAGAATTTATGGGTAGACCTGTTTTAGGACTCATGGTGTGGCCTATATGTTGGTTGTCGATAATGCGATAGTTGCGGTAGTTGCCTGAAGTAGCCATGCCACATGGAGACTTTAAGTCTATGACTGCCAGACGCTCGTGTACAATCGTATCGGTTGATAGATTGGGTGCGTCAATCATTACTCGCCAATTGCCGTTTCGCGGACTTGTGCCACATGCAGATATTTCACCTCCTATCTCAATCAAGAAGTTATGGCAACCATTGCGTTTCAGCATATCGGCAATTAGGTCGCAGCCATACCCTTTTGTTATTGAGCTGAAATTAAACTCTGTCGAGGAGTGCTTTTTTATGATATGTCCATCAGAAATGTAGCATTGGTCTATTCCTACAAATTGCAATACACTATCGAGTTGGGCGCGAGTTGGAGTGTTAATGCTGTCATTATATCCAAATCCCCATAAATTTATGATAGGAGATACTGTTGGGTCAAAAAGACCATCGCTAATGGTGTTGACACGTTGTGATTCAATAAATACACGCGTAATAAGTGAATCGATGGCTACGTCATCTCCTCGGTTGATTAAACTTATTATAGATGATGGGTTAAATGGAGAAAGAGACAAATCGACTTGTCTCATGACTGATTGAATCGAGTCGTCAAGGTTGAGTGATGATTTGTATGTGATATTATACGTAGTGTTCCAAGTCATACCATGACATTTGCGATAAATCTCGGATTGGGAGCATGATGCCAAAAGCGAGATTGCAAGAATAAAAATAATGGTAGGTTTCATTGTCGCGCAATAATGATTGTTATACTGCGTAAAGTTAGTGAAAATCGAGCGTTGAGTTGCTGTAATGTGAAAGAAAATGATTAAATTTGGGAATCATAAAACTTCAAATGCAATATTATGAAACGAGCTTATGTGTTTCTTGCTGATGGCTTCGAGGAAGTTGAGGCAATTGCTCCAATTGACGTGATGCGCCGTGCCGGAATTGACGTGACAACAGTCTCAATTGATAATGATGGTATAGTTATTGGTGCTCACGGAGTGGCATTGGTGACAGATGCTACGATTGGAGAGGTCGATTGTCAAAATGCCGATGTGTTAGTGTTGCCCGGAGGTATGCCCGGAGCTTCAAACTTAGCGGCATGTGAGTCGCTTAACCAAGCATTGCAGGCTCATGGTCGGGCAGGAAAGACGATAGCTGCAATATGTGCATCGCCGGCAGTAGTGCTTGCGCCCTTGGGGTTGCTTGATGGCCGAGATGCCACGTGTTATCCCTCATTTGAGCCTCCATGTGAGGCGGCCGGTGCAAAGATGATAAATCAACGGGTGGTCAAATCAGGAAATATAATCACTTCCAACGGTCCGTCCTCGGCATTGCCATTTGCATTTGCAATAGTATCTGAAGTCGTTGGTGTCGATGTTGCTAATGATGTGGCATCGGGAATGTTGGCAAATATATGATTTTATATGAAAATCATATAAAAAGGAGGCAAAGTATTAAGAAATAATGGTTAATTTCGCAGTCAGAATATAACACAAACTTAAAAGGATGAGTACAGAATTAGATTGGGGCAATTTGTCGTTTGGATATATCCCCACCGATTACAATGTTAGATGCACCTACAAAGATGGAAAGTGGGGCGAAATTGAAGTATCTCAATCAGAATCTATAAATCTACATATTGCAGCAACTGCGTTGCATTATGGACAAGAAATATTTGAGGGGCTGAAAGCTTTTCGTGGTAAAGACGGAAAAATCAGAGTGTTCCGTTTGGAAGAAAATGCAAAGCGTATCATTGAATCGGCAAAAGGAATTATGATGGCACCGGTTACTGTGGAATTGTTCACAGAGATGGTGAAAAAAGTAGTAAAACTCAATGAACGTTTTATCCCTCCCTATGGAAGCGGGGCTTCACTATATATACGTCCATTAGAAATCGGGACATCTGCCCAAGTAGGGGTGAAGCCTGCAAGTGAGTACTTGTTCCTGATATTGGTTACTCCTGTAGGACCTTATTTTAAAGAAGGTTTCAAGCCGACAAATATTTGCATAATGCGTGAGTTTGACCGAGTAGCTCCTAAGGGCACGGGACGTTGGAAAGTTGGTGGTAATTATGCTGCAAGTCTGGAAGCCGGAGAAAAGGCTCATTCATTGGGCTATTCGGCGGTACTTTACCTTGACCCCAAAGAAAAAAAATATCTTGATGAATGTGGACCGGCCAATTTCTTTGCCATAAAAGATGGCAGATATATCACACCTGCATCAGAATCTATACTTCCATCGATTACTAATAAGAGTTTGATGCAGTTGGCTGAAGATATGGGTTTAATAGTGGAGCGCCGTCACATTCCGGTAGAAGAGTTGGCTGAAATACAAGAGGCGGCTGCATGTGGAACTGCTGCTGTGGCATCTCCAATTGCAGAAATCCATGACCTTGACAATGGCAATAAGTATGTGTTGAGCAAAGACGGGCAGCCCGGACCGGTTGTTACAGCATTATATAATAAACTTCGTTCAATTCAATTAGGTGAAGAAGAGGACGTGCACGAATGGAATACGATTGTAGAATAAGTTTTAAGATAAGTAATTGAAATAACCTTGATATTAAGCGCAGATCTGGCAGTTCTGCGCTTCTATTTTTGGATAATGGATTATCAGATTATAATAGATGAGTTTTATCCCGAAGGTACGACAAGGCGAGAAATATATATAAAGCATTGTCGTCAAGTGGCAGAATTGGCAATGTCAATTAATAAAAACAAGCGACTTAATCTGTCAAATGACGAGGTTGCGGCAGCCGCAATGTTGCATGATATAGGCATATTTGCTACTGATGCCACAGATATTGGTTGTTATGGAGAGTATCACTATATCAGACATGGAATTATAGGAGCGCAATTGCTAAGGGAAAGAGGTGTAGATGAGGCAATCGCTCGAGTTGCAGAACGGCATACAGGCGCCGGTATTTCTGAGGCCGATATTATAAAACAAAATATTGACATGCCTTTGGCTGATTATTGTCCGGAAACGCTATTGGAAAAACTGATATGTTATGCCGATAAGTTCTATTCAAAAAGTGGAGCTATGGTGAAAAAAGATTATGAACGAGTGAGGACTTCTGTGATGCGGTATGGCTGTGATTCATTAGCTCGTTTTGATGAAATGCACCGTCTTTTTGGTGATGAATAAACTTGATTAATACCAAGTTACACCGTTGCTAAGAGAAGAGCGCTTGTCGTATTTTAAGTCAGATAGCATTGATGATTTGACAGATATATGAAAATTATAGCTCTTATAGGGCCCTACAGGAACAAAACTTGCGCGCATGGTAAAGCAATGCAAATCTCGCGATATATTGCAGTTCATATAAGCTAATTTGTGCGTGTCAAAATTATAGCTTGCCGAAAAACCGAAATTCCAGTTTTTGGTAGGTCGTATGTTGCCTGAGAAGCTTAAATTCTGAGTAATCTTACCATCATACTCCATCTTTTGTTTGTTAAACGCGCCATAACTGTAGTTAACAGAGTAATTTACTGTGAAATTCCATGGAACTTCCCACTTCATATAGCCATCGTCACCAAGCGTTATGCTTTCCTCTTCTTGACTTTGCCTATTGCGATTGTTGCTATTCCGATTAGAACTTTGGTCATCCCAATCATCGTCAGCCTCTTGGCTGTTTTTGCCCTTTCCGCTGGTGTCTTTTTTATCTTTTTTCTTAAAGGTATCGTTGTTGAAAGTATAGGAAAATGATGTGCCGGTGCTTGATAGGCGGCCTATGCCTTTTCCGGCTTTCCAACGTGGCACGTTAACTCTTACGGGATTACCTGAAGCATTGAGTTTATAGGTGTATACGTCCCACACAGCATTGAGATTGAGATTGAAATTCTTGACAAGTCTTATCATCAGCGAGGTGTTGATGTTGCTCCAATTTAATGAGTCGGCTGCAAAGTTGTAACTTTGAGAGACAGTGAAATTTTCAATCAGTGATATTTTTTTCTCTCCAATAGAGTCGTTGTCGCTTTTGACCTTCATCTCTAAGTTGTTTGCCAAAGATACACTCACCATACCTTGTTTTCCTTGCCCCGGTACTCCATATAATCCGTTGGGGAACATAGAATATTTCTTTGATATCAATTCCCCCTGGGCATTTTCATAAGTATATGTGTCATAATAGCCAAAAAATGGTGATGAAAAATCAGGAGCTCCAGATAATGATACCGTGGGAGTCAACACGTGACGAATCATTTTGACCTTGTCTCCAAGGAATTTCTTTGGCTGAAAAAATCCGTATATTTTAGTGTCAAGTGAAACAGATGCATTAAAATCCCACACATTGTATAGGCTATAGGTCGTATCACACACTTCTGCTGCTGCGTTGGGGTCCCAACTTCGGCGAACTTTGTTTGTATACATCCTATCATTAAGGCTTATTGATGGAGTGATGTTAACGTATTTGAATGCATTGAATGTTGCTGAAATTGGAATTGAATGTTTCATGCCATTGCGCCAATCCTTTATAAGACTCTTTTGAAAGAATTGGTCCTGCTTGGCCGTGAGTGAATTTTGAAATTGTCCTGAATATGATAATTTAATTTTTTCGTACCATTTCTCCGCTCCAACTGCTTTCTTGCGTTTAAAGGGATACACTTGTGACATTGTGATGGTCAAGTTGGGGAATGACACAGTCAAAGTGGAGTCTTGTGTGCGTTGTGCGATATTGGCAGTTGTTGAAAATGACCATTTTGAGTTGGGAATGCGATAGGTCATATTTATTGTCGAACTTTTGGTGTTTTCAGTAAATGAGTTGCTGTAATAGCTGTTAAGATCGTTTCGAGAGTAACCGCTGGTTGTGAAATTTACGCTGGCAGACAGACTCATGTTTGGGTTTGCTTTGGAATCTTGAGAATGGCTCCAAAGGACTTGAAAGTTGGTTTGAGTGGCATAGTCGGGGTTGCCTTTTTCTCCAGTGATGGTTTTTAAGTAACTTATGTTGAAACTGCCGGAATATTTATAACGTTTCACATAAGATGAACGTGCGGCAAGTCCCCATGAGCCTTTAGTATATATCTCGCCGGTGAGTGCGAGGTCTATATTGTCATTGATGGCAAAGTAGTAACCGCCATCAGCCAAATATAAACCGCGGTTGTAGTCATCGCCAAAAGTTGGGAATATAATTCCGGATGAATAGTCTTTGGTAAATGGGAAATAGCCAAATGGTACGGCCAAAGGCAGAGGTAGTCCGGCAAGTACCATGTAGGCCGGTCCGGTCACGATATTGCTATTGGGCTTGACTTTTGACTTTGTAAGTTGGAAATAAAAGTGTGGGTTTTCGTGGTCGCTACAAGTCGTATATACTCCGTCTTGGAGAAAAAATTCTCCATTTTCCATCTTTTTAGTCTTTCCGCCGGTTAGAAAACCTTCTCCTTGTTCAGTAACAACATCTGTTATGTAACCACGTTGACTTTTGAAATTATATTTCATGGATTTGGATTCATATTCACCGCTTTTGTCTTTAAAAATAGGCGAACCGCTAGTCTCTCCGAGCGAATCGGTGCGACCTATGGCGTTTACGTTGCTGGTGTTTAAATCCATTATAATTTCAGCAGCATCGAGTTGCATGTCCCCATAAGTAACTTTTCCATCGCCATACATATATGCGCTGTTCTGTCCGATGAGGACCATCGAGTCTTTGGCGGAAAATTCTACGATATTATCCAAATCGACTTTTTGTCGGCGAATACGCGATGTGGCGACATCTGTGTTATGCGATTTCTTTTGTGGTTTGATAGAATCGTTTTTTGTCGCTATAGAGTCGATTGCGGCTATCGTTATAGAATCGTTAGAGGATTTGTTGTCGCCTATGGTTGATGAAGTGCCGATGGCAACTGCAGCATCATCGCGACTATCAGAGGGCAGTCCGATGGCACTTGCACTAATGGCACATAAAAGCACACATGAAATTATATATAGATGACAACGTCTCAATGTTATTTTAGTTCAGAGAATAACTAATTTAGGTTGCAAAGATACGATTTGGTGACCGATTATGAAAATAATTGCTGTCAAGATTAGTTATTGTTAAAAACAAAAGACGTATCTTTATGTTTTATTTACGATACTTTTAACGATGGTGAATAACTGCGGTCGATGAGACATATAGTGAAGATTTTGTTGAGAACCGTGATGTGGGTGGTGGCTTTGCTGTTGCTTACATTGTCGTTGCTTTATGTCCCAATGATTCAAAATGCTGTCAGAGACATCGCTTTGCAAAGGGTATCGCATGCTACAGGTCTCAAAATTTACGCTGAAAAGTTGCGTTTGAGATTTCCGGTCGATGTGTCGGTCGGTGATATGGAAGTATTGTATGCCGATGGAGACACCATGTTGTCTGTAGGCGAGGGGCATGTCAATGTGGGATTGATGTCGCTGTTTGACATGTCGATTGGAGTGGATGCCCATTTTCAAGGCGTGAGATATTCTATCGGTAATGCTGACTCTGCAATGTGTTTTAGGGCTGATGTGAGAATGGTGGAAGTGAAAAATGCCATTTACGACATTGCCAATTCAAATCTTTCGATTGCGCATGTAATGCTTGATGGTGGGGATGTGGCATTGGCTATGGCTTCTGCTGATAGCAACTCGGCATCAGCCGATTCGACACAGTCTGTTGCATTAACGATAAATGCCGATGTGATTGATATGCGCAATGTTTCATATCGGATGGCAATGTTACCGTCAATAGATTCGTTGTCGGCTATAATGCCTTCTGTTGTTATGCGTGATGTGGTTGTCGACATGAGTAATAAAGGAGTAAATGTAAAGTCGCTTCATGTAGATAGTGAAGAAGTCGTATATTTATTCCCTGAGACGGAACAAATAGTAAATGATGATTTGCCGGAGGAAGCTACTGCGGCTCATTTTGATGAGGCAAAATCATGGACAGTGGCAGCGGATTCTTTGAGATTGTCGGTGAAACGGGCAGTCTATGCTCAACGTGGGATTTTGCCGAGGTCGGGATTAGATGTCGATTATGTCAAAGTGTCTGATGTGAAATTGGATGTTGATTCATTCTATAACAGAGGAACGGATATTGAAGTGCCGATAAAACGATTTGTTGCAAAGGAACGATGTGGTTTGGAATTGGATTGCCGGGGAGTCTTTTCGATGGATTCAAACGCAATAAGCATTAATGACTTTAATGTATCGACATTGTTTTCAAATATATACCTAAACGGAAGATTAGGACTTGGCGATTTGATGAAGAAGTCAAATCTGCCAGTGAACTTGCATGCTGATGCATGCATAGGGATTGCAGATATCGAGATGTTATTGCCGACGATGAAGCCTATGCTATCACAGTTGCCTCGTTATAATGACATGAAGGTGCAAATCGATGTCAATGGGACAATCGGTAATTTAAGATTTGACGAGCTGTATGCTTCATTGCCGGGATATATGTATTTGAGGGCTGATGGGCATGTGGCAAATGTGATGGAAATTGGTAATATCGGTGGGTTTGTAAATGTGAATGGAGAACTCAAAAATGTTAATTTCATAAAACCAACAGTATTGGAAGCGCGATTGCTTGATCATGTAGAGATGCCTCCTATCGCGATTGCCGGAAATGTGGATATGAATATGGGAAATGTAGACGGACGTTTACAAGCAGTTACAGGAAATGGTGACGTTGTAGCTACTGCAAAATGGGACGGACGAATACAGGATTATGATGTCGGTGTGACATTAAAAGACATGCCTATACAGGCAATATTTCCGACTATGGGACTTGGGAATGTGTCGGCCGAGCTGTCGGTTCGGGGACGTGGAGTCGATTTCCTTGATGATGCTACAAGGTTGGAAGCTGACATAAAAATAATGAAGTTGCAATATCTTCATCAGAATTATGATGACATTCGGGCATGGGCGCGTCTTGATTCCGGAGAAGTGAAAGCTGCCGTTATATCATTGAATGAATTAGTCGATTTTGATGTGTATTTAGATGGAAATGTAGCAGTAGATAGGTATTCGTTTGATGTAGGAGGAGATGTGCGGCATCTTGATTTAAACGCAATTGGAGTGATGGTTGACAAGAATATTTGTCGGTTGTCATTTGATATTCAAGGAGAAGTCGCTCCTGCGACTCGAGTGTACGCCTCAACAGTGTCGATATCTGACTTGGAGTGGCGTATGCCTGATATGACTTTATCCACTGATAATATAGATGCAATTATGACGGCCAATGATTCAGTGACAAACATGACGGTGCATAATGATGATTTGGTTGCTAAGTTGTCGGCAAAATGCTCTCTGGATACTCTTTTGGGAAGATTATATGATATGTCCGGCAAATTATCGGCAATGCAGATAACTCGTATGCCGGATGTTGAGGATATACAACGTTTGTTGCCAAAATTCACAATAGAGGTCGATGCCGGAAGTGATAATTTGTTGACTTCAGTGCTTGGCGAACAAGGAGTATCGTTGAAAGAGGGTGAGTTGTCGATGGCAAATGATTCGTTGTTTACAATGCATACTAGGTTAACTCGGTTGAAAACTCAGTCTATGACAATTGATACTCTGATGTTTAATGCATTTCAACGAGATCAATTCTTAATATATAGGGCAAAAATGGACAATCGCCCGGGATCATTTGATGCATTTGCTCATGTTGATGCGTCAGGTTACCTTGCTAAAGATAAAATCTCAATGTTTGTCAATCAACGAAATATTCGCGATGAAGTCGGATTTAAATTGGGGTTGAATCTGGCGGTGGTCGATTCGGTATTGAGTTTGCGCATGACTCCGCAAACACCTATAATCGGTTATAAACAATGGAATGTGAATGCAAATAATGCAATTGAGTTTGATTCTCGCACAAACCATCTTGATGCCAACCTCAAAATGCAGAGCGGCAACAGTCATATTTTATTGTATACCGAACATGACCATGATGCCGGCGAGCAAGAAGACGTGGTGTTTAATGTGTCGGGAATAGAATTGTCTGATTGGTTATCTATGTCGCCATTTGCACCTCCGATAAAAGGTGTTGTCGGGGCAGATATGCGTTTTTCGTGGGATGCTGAATCAAAGTCATTGGCCGGAAATGGGGAAATATCAGTGGCCAATCTTTACAATGGACGCAATCGGGTGGGCTCATTTGACTTGGCAACTGATATTAATACCACACGAGCCGGAGTGATGCATGCTAAGGCGTCTTTGTTGGTTGATAGTGTTAGGGTGATAACGGCTAATGGGGTATTAAACGATAGCACTATGCTCAATCCGTTTATGTTGGACTTCTCTATGATAAAGTTTCCATTGCGTATTGTTAATCCATTTTTGCCTAAAGGGTCGGCGACTCTTAGCGGTATGCTTAATGGTGAAATGGATATTACCGGAAACTTATCTAACCCGATTTTTAATGGCTATATCGATTTTGATTCGGCAACAGTGAAGGTGGGCATGATTGGAGCCTCTTTGTCATTCTCTGATGATAAGATTCCTGTAGATAGCAACATCGTGAAGTTTGACAACTATTCCATAACTGCCATTAACAGCAATCCGCTTTATGTTAATGGGCGCATTGATATGGGTAATCTGTTGTCTCCCGAAATAGATCTTTCGATGAAAGCTAAATCATTGCAATTTGTCAATTCAGAACGGGCACGAGGAGCAGACGTTTATGGTAAGGGATTTCTTGATATAGATGCGACGGTAAATGGCAATCTTGATTTCTTGCGAGTTAATGCCGATGTGGGATTGTTGGCTGGGTCAAATGTTACATATGTAATGACCACGGCAACGTCAAGTGTCTCATCGATTTCGCAAGGAAATAATGATATGGTAAGGTTTGTTGAGTTTAATGATTCGTCAACAATAGAGCGTGCTGACACGATTATTGACACAGGCATGTCGATGATGGTCAATGCGCGACTTGACATCGAGAGTGGCACAACAATCAATGTCGACCTGTCAACAAATGGCAAGGATAAGGTGCAAGTGCAGGGTAACGGTTTGCTGACATTTGAAATGAATCCGTTTACAGGAATGCGGTTGACCGGTCGTTACACAATAGATAAGGGATTCGTGCGCTATACCCCTCCATTGATGTCGGAAAAGTTGTTTAATTTCGATGCTGATAGTTATGTTGCTTTTAACGGAGATATCATGAATCCGATACTCAATATTTATGCTACAGAAACTCTTAGAGCCAATGTTACAGAGGAAGGACAAAACTCTCGATTGATTGATTTTGACGTTAAGCTTGGAGTAACTAACACACTTAATAACATGAATGTTGCATTTGATTTGTCGACCAATGACGATATTACCATTCAAAACGAATTGCAATCCATGACCTCTGAGCAGCGGGCCAGTCAGGCAATGAATCTGTTGCTTTACAACGTGTATACCGGTCCGGGAACAGCAGCATCCGGAAACTTGTCGGGAAATCCATTATATTCATTTATATCCTCACAGATTAACTCATGGATGGCAAATAATGTCAAGTGGGTAGATGTGTCTTTTGGAATCGACAAGTATGACCGCACGTATGATGGGGCAACGTCTTCAACCACTAATTATAGTTATCGTGTGAGCAAATCTTTATTTGACGACCGTTTCAAGATAGTTGTTGGAGGAAATTATTCTACCAATGCTGATACGGATGAGAATTTTTCTCAAAATTTGGTTAATGACATTTCATTTGAATATATGCTTAACCGCAGTGGTTCAATGTATGTTAGGTTATTCAGATATGTAGGATATGAGAGCATATTGGAAGGAGAGGTGACGCAGACCGGAGTAGGATTTGTATATAAGCGAAAGATGAGGTCGTTGCGTGAACTATTTGCTCCGTTTTCAAGTGTAACCCGTAAATATAAAGGTTATGACGAGAATTAATCCTTTTAAATGTGTGTTGTCGCTAATATTGTCGATAGTTATCCTTTCGGGATGTTCTACAACTCGTCGACTTGGTGAAGATGATATCCTTTACACCGGAGTGAAAAAGGTGGAAATAATCCCATATGAAAAGGAGAACGTTGCAGATGACGTAGTGGATCTTATAGACAACGCTGTGAATGTCGCTCCCAACAATAGCTTAATATCTCCATATTATCGTACTCCTTTTCCCATCGGATTGTGGGTTTATAATAATTGGGATAATCCTCCTGGAGGGCTGAAACATTGGCTGTATGAAAAATTGGTAGAAGAACCTGTGCTGATTAGTGATGTGCGTCCCGATCTGCGGGTGAAAATGATAGAAGAAAGTCTTGATAATGCAGGATATTTTCGTGGTACGGCTTCATATCAGTTGCTCCAAGGCAAAAATAAGAAAAAGGCCAAAGTTAAGTATGTGGTCAGCCCTGGGCCTGCTTATTGGATTGATTCGTTAGAGTATCTTCCCGATACATGCCGATTATATCATATAATAGATTCTGTTGCTAAACGTAGTGCCTATTTGGTAAGAGGGCAGCGCTATTCAACTGACTCTCTTAGCGCGGAGAGGGTGCGTATTGTCAACATATTGCGAGATAGGGGCTATTATTTCTTCCGTCCCGAATATATTGAATACCTCGCCGATAGCACATTGTCGACAAGACGAGTCGCGCTTAGGATTAGTGTTGACAAACACACTCCTACCTATGCTTTGCAGCATTATACAACAGGGAACATAATGGTAAAGGTAAATCGCAACGAAGGTGGCGGTAGCCCTGATACTATAGAAACACCGCGTGGAACGGTTGTGCAGATGATGCCATCACGACTACGTCACGACTTGATCCCGGAGTGTGTCACATTCCGAAAAGATAAAACTTTTGCCGTACGCGATATGAATCGCACTCAGACCAACTTGTCGCGTTTAGGTATTTTTAGTGATATTAGTATATCTGCAACACCTGATACGTTGAACGCCCGACCAACGCTCAATGTGGTTATCGATTGTACGTTTGATGCGCCATTGGAGGCATCTATTGAAGCTAATGTGTCGTCCAAGTCAAATAGCTATTTAGGCCCGGGATTGACATTGTCGGTCTTGAATAGGAATTTGTTTGGCGGAGGAGAGCAGTTAAAGGTCGGGCTTACAGGAGCTTATGAGTGGCAGACAGGACGAAATCGTTCGTCATTGTTTAATAGCTATGAAATAGGGCTTAACGCATCATTGTCGTTGCCGCGGTTATTGGCTCCAAAAATTGTCCCGCGATCACGGCGTTATCTTAATTGGACTCGCATAACGATGAATGCAGATTATCTCAATCGTCCACATTATTTCAAAATGGCACAGTTTGATGCTTCGTTTAATTATGATTGGCGGTCACAAAAATATTTTACCAACACGTTTACGGTGTTTAAACTCACCTATAACAAGCTTCTTAACACTACAATGACTTTTGATTCGATCATGGATGCCAATCGAGCCATTGCTTTAAGTTTTCGCAATCAATTTGTGCCTCAGATGGGGTACTCGATAATATATGATCGTGCCATGAATCGGGATAACCTCATAAATGTACAAGGTAGTATCAGACAAGCCGGCAATCTTTGTTGGGCGTTATGGAGAGCTTGTGGCGTCGATGGGGAAAAGAAGCTATTTGGTATGCCCTTTTCTCAGTTCTTAAAAATCACCGGACAGATTGTATATTCACGGCGTTTGGTGCCACGCACAGAGCATTGGCTTGTGTCGAGATTTTATGTGGGTGCTGCGCATGCTTATGGCAATTCAACAGAGGTCCCTTATACCGAGCAATTTTATGTCGGAGGGGCCAATTCCATCAGGGCTTTTGCCGTTAGAAGCATCGGCCCCGGTAGTTATCACGCCCCGGAGTATTCGGTTGACGCAAATTTCGACCAGACCGGAACGTTTAAAATGGAGTTTAATGTTGAATATCGCTTCCCGATATTCGGTCCACTGCGAGGAGCCTTGTTTGTCGATGCCGGAAATGTGTGGCTCTTGAAAGAAGATTACAGTCGCCCCGGAGCACAGTTGACATCAGAAAATTTTTTGCGTGATGTCGCTCTCGGGACAGGAGCCGGACTGCGATTTGACATAGGTATGTTGGTAGTGCGAGGTGATTTGGGAATTGGTCTGCATGCTCCTTATGATACAGGGAAACGAGGCTATTTCAATATGCCATCATTTAAAAATTCATTGGCATTCCATCTTGCTATCGGTTATCCGTTCTAAATCAAACTGCTAGAGTGTTTTAATATGCGTGTAATCCGGAAATTTTTATTAAGTTTGTTAACTAAAAACAGATGTTGGCCACGATAAATTATGAATATAGTTTTTGATGACTTAATAAGCAGTGTCGCGCAAGATCTCACTGTGGTTACTATAGAAGCAGATGTGATAAATGGAGAGACGTCCGATGAGTTGTGGGCTGAGTTGGAGACCGCCGGAAACCATGTGGTAGCTAATTACAGCCTGCCTGAGATTAATCGTCGTAGAGCTATAGCGGCAACCCGAGCTGTTTATAAGGCCTTAGGTAAGGAACCTAATCGTTATCGTCCTTCAAGTGAGGCGTTGTGTCGGCGATTGGTTAAAGGGATGGCTCTATATCGCATAAATGCATTGGTCGACCTTGTAAATATTGTGTCATTTCAATCGGGCTATTCAATTGGCGGTTTTGATGCAGATTGCATTGCCGGCGACACATTGACTCTTGGAGTGGGGCGTGAGGGTGAGATGTTTGAGGGAATTGGACGAGGGCTACTAAATATAGCTTATATGCCGGTGTATCGTGATTCTGTAGGAGGCATTGGAACACCGACATCCGATGAAGAACGTACAAAAATGACGTTGTCAACCAAGCATTTGCTTATGTGCATCAATGTCTATGCCGAAGAAATGCCTATTGATGAGACTATTGCTTTGGCTGTCGATTTGCTTACTCGTTATTGTTCGGCAACCAATATAAATATCAAACATTATAATCCGAGACTGCCATGAATATTTTGAAAATGTATCCAACCAGTATTAATGAAAAATACATGGATATTATTGTTGCCAGTTTGCGAGACGGAGGTATTATTGTGTATCCTACCGATACTCTTTATGCTATTGGGTGCAATGCACTCAATAATCAAGCAATAGAGAAAATCTGTAAATTAAAAGGGATAAATCCATTGAAGACCAATCTGTCGATTATCTGTTGCGATATTTCGCAAGCATCGGAGTATGCTCGTATCGATAATCGGGCATTTAAACTCATGCGTGATAATTTGCCGGGAGCGTTTACTTTTGTTCTACCTGTGGCTTCAACACTGCCAAAGGTGTTTAAAGGACGAAAGACCGTAGGAGTGAGAATTCCCGATAATCTTATAGCACGCGAAATTGTGGCAAGATTGGGAAACCCGATATTGACAACATCTATCGAATGGGAGGAAGAAATGTATGAAGATGCTGTTAATCCCGATTCGATAGCAATGCGTTATGATGGATTTGCAGACTTTATGATTGATGGAGGAGAAGGTGGAATTGTGCCTTCGACAGTGGTTGATTTGCTCGACAGCTTTTCGCCTGAAATACTGAGAGAAGGCCTTGGAGTGTTTGCTTGAACCATTAGAAATGGTTAATTTTGCAATAGACAAAGTTATTATAGAGAGTATATATTGAAAATATAGGTAGAGTATGACAATAGGTATTATTGTTGCAATGAAAAAGGAGCTAAATTTGTTGCTTCCGTTGATAGATAATCACAATGAGGTCGAGGTGAGTGGCAATGTATTCCACACAGGAGTTATTCACGGGCGTGAAGTTGTGGTAATGCAGTGTGGTATTGGCAAAGTTAATGCTGCCATTGGTGCGTCAACAATGATCGATCGATTTGCCCCATCAATCTTAATTAACACCGGAGTCGCCGGAGGAGCGGGGGCCGGCACAAAAGTACTTGATGTCGTAGTGGCTGAGTATACGGCCTATCATGATGTGTGGTGTGGCCCAGGTTGTGAATGGGGGCAAGTTGAAGGCCTTCCAATGTATTTTGATTCAGACTCATCGGTGCTTGACATGGAATGTCTTGGTAAACTTGGTGTGAAACGGGGTCTTATATGCTCAGGCGATATATTTGTGTCTAAAGTGGAAGAACTGGCACGGATTAAATCGTTGTTCCCGGAGGTTGTGGCTGTAGACATGGAGTCAGCTCCAATTGCTCACGCTTGCTATCTGCGTAAAGTCCCTTTTGTCAGCTTGCGTGTAATAAGTGATACCCCTGGCGAGGAGGATAATATCTCACAATATACTAATTTTTGGAATGACGCTCCGCAACACACATTTGCAGTTCTTAATACTATAATTTCAAATTTAGACGCTTGATATGGAAAAAATAGCAAGTTTCACCATTGACCATTTGACGCTACAACGTGGCGTATATGTGTCACGCAAAGATACTACCCCATCGGGAGATATAATAACCACATTTGATATTCGTATGACTGAGCCTAATCGACAGGATGCTGTGTCGGGTAGGGCTTTGCATACAATCGAGCATCTTGCAGCAACATTTCTGAGAAATCATAGAAAGTGGGGTGAAAAAGTAGTGTATTGGGGGCCGATGGGATGTCGCACTGGAAATTATTTGTTGCTGATGGGCGACTATAAAAGTGCCGATATAGTAGACCTTATGAAAGAGACTTTTGCATTCATAGCAGATTATGAGGGAATTGTGCCCGGGGCAACTCCTCGAGATTGTGGCAACTATTCATATATGGATCTCGATGAAGCTCGTCGCCAGGCTTATAGCTATTTACAGGTCCTTAATAACATTACAGCTGAACAACTTGAATATCCTCAATGACTTTCGTTTTAGATGAAAGAATTAAAGCCTATAAGAGGGAAATACATCATTCCCAGATTGGTTGAGGAGGGAGAGCATGAGCATCAAGATTTTAAGTTTGCGATTAATGATGTGGCCAAAATAGCCCATTCTATATCGGCTTTTGCCAATCATGATGGCGGCCGATTGTTAATAGGTGTAAAGGATAATGGCAACATCGTTGGTGTGCGTAATGACGAGGATGTTTATGTAGTTGAACAAGCTGCGCAGATGTTTTGTAAACCGTCCCAACCTATCAAAGCTACAATCTATAGTGTGGAGGGGGCAATAGTAGTGTGTGTTGATATTGCGAAGTCGCCGAGACGGCCTGTTATGGCACGTGAAAATAACGGTGAATGGAAGGCTTATTATCGTGTTAATGATGAAAATATAGTCGTTCCGACCGTGATGATGAAGGCATGGCGTAAACGAGATGGCAATCAAGGAGGTCTTGTTAGTCTCAATTCTGCCGAAAGTAAATTACTCGGTTTTCTTGACCAATATGGAGAAACGACTATCGACGAATATGTGAAAGTGTCTCATCTGAGTCGGGCTACGGCCGAGGATGTCGTTGTAAGACTTTATTCAATGCAAATTATTGATTTTTCCTATCGAGGAGGAGAGTTTAAAATCGTTAGGGCTACAGAGAACTGAGAAACTGCGTTATTTGAGTAGAGATATTTTTACTGATTTGTTTTTTACTTTGGCTTTTTGAATGGTTGGTAATATGCCTTTTATGGCCGATTTCTCTACAGCGACCAAAATGCAATGGTCTTTTACGGAGATTTTACCAATTGAGTTAGGTTCGAGGCCGCCTTGTTTCACCAAGAAACCGAGAATGTCTCCTCGAGATAATTTCTCTTTTTTACCGGCGCCTACGTATAAGGTGGCCATGGTTGCGTGTATAGGGTCGTCATTATGCCCGGAAGGAGAATAGGAATGGTCAAAATTTATGTATTCCGGAATGTTGTCAGCTTCAGAAGTAATGACATAGACGACACCGTAAGCGTCTACGCGAGCTGTACGACCGTTACGGTGTACCCAAGCATCTTCAGTAGGGGGAATATGGTAGTGAATAACCGACTCGATAGCCTTGATGTCAAGGCCTCTTGCTCCGAGGTCGGTACTTATTAGAATCGGAGTTGTCCCATTATCAAACAATGTAATGGCTTTTTCTCGCTCAAATTGATCGAGGGCTCCATGATATAGACCAACCGGCAGTTTATCCTGGTGCATACGCTCGTATATTCTTATAGCGCTTTCACGGTGATTGACAAATACTATAGTTCGGCCATTGGGTATAGAATGTAATAAATCGGAGAGAGAGTCGAGCTTGTCGCGTAAAACACTTTCTACTCGTACGATTCGTGTGCGATTTCTTACTGACGATGCATTTTCAAGAGCGTCAATAATCTCTGGTTGATTAAATTGTAAAAATGTAGGCATTTCGTTGAGCCTAGTGGCCGAAGTGAGTATTGTGCGTTTGAGATTGGGCATTGTGCGACACACACGTTTCATTTCATCATGAAAGCCAAGGTCGAGCGATTTGTCATACTCATCAAGTATTAGCACTTGAGATGAGTATAGGTCAATCTGTTTGCGGTTGATGTGGTCGAGAAGCCTTCCCGGAGTGGCGATGATGATATCGGGTGTTATCGATAGCGATTTTTTTTCGTCAATCATAGCGTGGCCACCATAAAAAGCAACTACTTTCATGCCAGTTGCCAATTGTCTGATTACATCATATATTTGTGTCACCAATTCACGAGATGGGGCAATAACCACAGCTTTAGGAGATTGTCCCTTTTCATCGAGTTTGAGCAACATTCCGATGGCAAAAGCTATAGTTTTACCGGAGCCGGTAGGTGATAACAAAAGGATGTTTTGTGCGGTAGACGTCAATATCTGTCGTTGTATCTCATTTAGAGAGGAGATGCCGAGTCGTGACGATATGTTATCTATAATAGTTGATTGCTTCATTTTTTGTATTTGTTTCATAGATATACAAAGATACTTCAAAAGGTATCTAAGATATAAATATAAAGACGTTATAGAATGTTAATAGTGTATGAAAAAGGTCGACTTCCATTAAATAATGTGAAATGATGTAGCATTTTGTTGTTTGATTGTGGGCTAATGATTACTTTTGTATGTGTGTTTTTCATAGTATTAGATTAAGATAAAGGTTTAAAATGGAAAGAGTTGTCGTGAGACAACTCTTTTTTTAATGCTTTGCATATAATTTTCGCTTATATGTTATGTTTAGTTGTAAATAAACATTAATATTAGAGTAGTTAAGAGATGTGTATGATGTGGAACTTATCTTTTTTGTGTATTTTAGCTGCGTAATATCAAGCAATTATGAAAGAATATTTACTCTTGTGTTGCTATGTGCTATTCTCATTGAGCGTGCATGCATTACCTTTGTTTGAAGACGGAAAGAAATATCGTATTGTTTGCGACTTTTGGGGAGAAGGGTCAATTTCGCTCGGTAGCAATCATGGTTCTTCGGCCTACGTATATTATGATGCTGATGGGCAGCCGGCCGATGACCATTGGTGGTATATTCGCAAAGATGCTAACGGATATACAATCAGTAACGCGCAAAATGGGACATATCTGACATATGATCCAGAACGAATTGATGGTGTAGCTAAAGGGTTGATTAATACTTCAGACATCGGAAGTGATCGTACTCGATGGATTTTTATAGAAAATCAAGGGGCTTACAATATTGTCAACGTTGACGAGCCGACGCAGTGGTTTAATGTTCGCCTTGATGGATCTAATCTTGTTGGTACTTATGCTCACCGAGAAGGTCGTAGTAGTAATGAGTGTTTTCGGTTTTATGATGAAGATGGTAATCTTTTGACCGAAGGAATTGGGTGCGGTATTACTGCCTATGGAGAATATTGGGAAAATATCTGTATAGATGAGCCGGTTGTATACACTACCGACATTGACGACCCGATACTTTACACTATCAAAAATGTGCGTTCTAATCTTGCGGTCAGTATTGAAGAAAATTATCTATACTTAAAAGAAGGTCCGGGCACACGATTTTATTTTATTCGCAACGAGAAAGGTGTGAATGTATATAGTGAAGACCACCGATGTGTTACCGATTATTTTAGTGAATCTTCACAAGTCCCTTTAAGTGTCGATAATGCAGAGGCTTCGTCGACAACCAATTGTTGGTCTATCGGATATAGCGATCAGAACAATATGGGCTATTATTTGTGCAAAGAAAGCAATTTGTCAACGCAGGCTTCTAAGTATAAATATTGGAATGACTATAGCCGTGGCACGCACTTTGTTGGACTGTTTGATTTAGACCACGGTTCTACGTTTATATTTGCTTCTGCCGACCAACGTCACATAGATCATCTTGCGAGAAATGGAGTCTGTATTACAGGAAACAACCGTCCGATCGGTTTAAGTGTCTATGTTGACTCTATTCGTATTAATAATAAGGATCTTGTTTATGATCAGTTGGAAAAAGTATATTATTTCCATTTGCCGAAGAATGTTAGGGATAATGGGGACTTTGTCGGAGTGGTGACGTGGAACAACAAAGCCGACGACATCTCATATTTGTTGCACATAGGAGGGGTAGCAGTAGATAAAGATACAAACGAAATAAGCCTGACCGACATCGATGCGACAAAGGATTACACGATATCGCTTATCGCGGAAGATGGAGCATTGCTTGGAGGAGCCAAATTGCGTTTTAGTTATTTGCCACTTGTTGAAGTAAATGTAGGAGAATGCTATACTGATTCATATACTACCGGTACGATACGCGTAACCGATAGTAATAATCAAGGTCGAGACTCGATTTTTATAGCTGCGTTTAGGCATCGTGGTGCATCGGCATCATTTTTCGAAAAAAAGTCCTATGCTATTAAAATGTACGATGCTGAAGGAAATTCGGTGGATCGACAATTCCTTGGATTGCGTGAAGATAATAATTGGATTCTTGATGCAATGGCGATAGATCGTGCCTGTATGCGAAATAGAGTGGCGACAGATTTATGGAATGATTTCGCGACCAAGCCTTACCATCAAAAATGGGAAAAGAAAGCACTTACCGGCACTCGTGGAAAGTTTGTAGAAGTATTCCTTAACGGTAAATACAATGGATTATATTGTATGACTGAAAAGATTGATCGCAAGCAATTGAAATTAAAAAAGCTGAAACAAGCAGAAAATGGTGGCAATGATGTTATACGAGGATCTTTATTCAAGTCATATGATTGGACTTATGAAACATTAATGGGCCATTATCCCGATATTAGTGATTATCCTAAAAAAGCACCGTCAAACTATAATAATTTTAATAAGCAAGAGGCTTGGTGTGGATATGAACTAAAGTATCCTGACTATGAGGATGAACCAATAGATTGGGCTCCGCTATGGAATGCAATCAATTTTGTATCCACAAGTTCAGATGAGCAGTTTGTGCAAGAGTTTGCTGATTATTTTGACCGTCCGGTTGTTGATGATTACTATCTTTTTATGGAAATAATATTGGCGTCGGATAATCATGGAAAAAATATGTATTACTTTAACTATGATCAATTGGGAAGTGAAAGTAAAAAAATAGGTATAGCCCCATGGGATTTAGATGGCACATGGGGACGCCGGTGGGATGGTACAACTTATTATTCCGATGCTAAACAAGATTTTATGGAATATACGTGGGCTTATGAACATGGGCTGAGCGCTATCTTTGATCGGTTATATAAAAATCCCGGTTTTAATTGGTATGATGTACTAAGAATAAGATATAAGGAATTGCGTCAAACTTACTTTGATCCGGAAAATTTAAAAAAACGTTTTGCTGAATATGGAGATCTTTTTTCCTCTTGTCGTGCTGATCGTCGAGAAGAAAAACGGTGGAATAATCTGCATAGCGATATACAGGGAGATGTGTCATATATTCAAGAGTGGATTGATGAACGCATCGCATATCTTGATACTCAATATGACATTGACAATTCTATTGTTGGAATTGACGACATTTTAGATAAAGGATGTCTTTCGGTTAAAGGAGGAATAGGGTGTATTATTATACGCTCTACTGTGTCTCGGTCTTTAGCAATTTACGATATATGTGGAAGACTTGTACACAAAGGTGATATTAATATTGGTATTACAAAAATAGAATATTTATCTCCCGGAGTATATATCTTAGCGGGTGAGAAGATATTGGTGAAATAGGATTTAATATAGTACCCCGATAATAATCCGTAGCTATTGGGGAAGATTAAGATCTGATAGTATGGTTGTGTAGGTGGCGATTGCGCTGCGTATTTCGTCAAGGTAAATATATTCATTTGCGGTGTGTGACCGAGCCGAGTTGCCAGGACCTAATTTTACTGATGGCCAAGGCATGAGAGCTTGATCGCTAAGAGTTGGCGACCCAAAAGGAATGGCTCCAAGCATCTTCAGCCGACTTATAATAGGATGGTCGGGAGAAATGCTTGATGGATTAAGTCTTGTTGAGCGGGGAGTGAGTGTGCATTGAGGCACTGCATGGCGAATTAATTCAAGCGTTTGTTCGTTGGAATAGGCATCAGTGGTGCGAACATCGACAACAAACGAGCAAGAGTCGGGTATTACATTGTGCTGAGTGCCGGCATTAATTTGTGTGACAGATATTTTAATATCGCCAAGTGTAGGTGACACAGAGGGAAATTTCAGACAACGCAAAGTGTCGATTATCGGAAGAACTTTATATATGGCATTGATGCCCTCATTGCGAGCGGCATGTCCTGACACACCGTTTACTATGCCGTCAAGTACCATCAATCCTTTTTCGGCTATGGCCGGTTGCATATCGGTAGGCTCACCAACTATTGCAACATCGATATGAGGCAGAAGCGGTATTGCCGATTCGATTCCATTCTGACCGCTTATTTCTTCTTCTGCTGAAGCGAGTATGACAAGATTGTAGCTTCGTGGTTGATGTGATAGGTAAATAAATGATGCTAATAGAGATACTAATGACCCTGACGCATCGTTGCTACCAAGTCCAAATAAGCGCCCCTCTTCATCTATTGTTGGCGAAAATGGATCGCGAGTCCATCCGTCGACAGGTTTTACAGTGTCGATGTGGGAATTTAATAATAGAGTAGGCCGGGCTTTGTCGTAGTTGGGGGCTATTGCCCATATGTTGTTGTTGTGGCGCCATGGTTTTACCCCATGTTCTATAAGAAATCGTTCAATAATGTCGGCAGCAAGATTTTCCTCCCTGCTGATTGATGGAGTGGCGATAAGCAACTTAAGCAAATCTACAACTTTGTAATATAATTCATCCATAATGCAAAGATATAAAAATAAGCAACTATAACGAAAAAGTATTATTAAGGTTATTTTTGATGATAATCAAAAATGTGTGATTATGGTCCCTAAAATGGTACTTATGGCTGATAAGTTGTTAAAATAAGGGAAAATGGAACAAAATTAGGGAAAAAGTGGCTACCTTTGCGCGATAAATCACATAATGATAGATTATGCCAAATATTTTGACGGGCTTGGTGAGAAGTCAAGCTATAAAGTATGGAAATCGTATTGCCTATAGTTTTAAGGCATCGCCGGAAGATGAATGGATAGGCACATCGTGGAAAGAGTTTGATGAAAAAGTAAACAAAGTTGCATGTGCAATAGAAATCCTCGGTATAACAGAAAAAGATACTATAGCCGTTTTTTCGGCCAATCGTCCCGAAATTTTAATTACTGACTTTGCGGCGTTTGAGAATCGTGCAATCCCGGTGTCGATATATGCAACAAGTAGTGCAGAGCAAGTAGAGTATATCGTTAATGATTCACGTGCCAAAGTGTTGTTTGTTGGAAGTGAAGAACAATATCGTATTGCATTAAAAGTGCTTGATCGATGCCCCTCGCTTCAGCAGTTGATTGTATATGAGCCGATTGCTCGAGATAAGTGTGTCGGCGGAGCAATGTTGTTTTCTGACTTGTTGTCGCTTGGAGGTCAGGCAACTAAAGAATGTGAAAGGGAAATCGCCGCGCGACGAGAACGGGCTACATCTGATGATTTGGCTACATTGTTGTATACGTCGGGAACTACCGGAGAACCGAAAGGCGCTATGCTTGCTCACTCGTGTTTCAATGCTGCATTGTCGATACATGTAAAGCGCCTGCCAATGCTTAGCGATAATGACACGTCGATGTCTTTTCTTCCGTTGAGCCATATCTTTGAAAAGGCATGGACCTATTTCTGTCTTTCGATGGGCATAAAAGTATTTATCAATCATGACCCAAAAGATATACAGCGCTCCATCCGAGAAGTGCGTCCCACATGCATGTGTAGCGTACCTCGTTTTTGGGAAAAAGTTTATTCCGGAGTGAATGAGAAAATTTCACGAATGAGCAAGATTAAACAAGCCTTGGTAAGACGAGCGCTTGTTGTGGGCAGGTGTCGTAATCTCGATTATGCAAGATTGGGAGTCAAAGCTCCATGGTGGCTTGAAATGCAATATCGCTTTTTTAGCAAGCGAGTGTTTGAACCGTTATGTAAAGTCATAGGCATAGAAAATGGCAATATTTTCCCTACTGCCGGCGCACCATTGTCGGCTAATATCGTAGAGTTTCTGCACGCTTGCGGGATAAACATCGTTATAGGTTATGGATTGTCTGAGACCACAGCTACAGTGACTTGTTTTCCTGAAGTCGGATATGAAATTGGCTCTGTCGGGACATTGTTGCCTGAAATCGAAGTAAAAATAGGCAAGAACAATGAAATCCTTGTCAGAGGAGAGACTGTGATGAAAGGCTACTACAACAAACCGGAGGAGACTGCCGCGGCATTTACTGCTGATGGATGGTTTAGAACCGGCGATGCCGGAAGTTTTGACCCGACGACCGGCAAATTGGTGTTGACCGAGCGACTGAAAGACTTGTTTAAAACATCCAATGGCAAATATATTGCTCCTCAAGCAATTGAAAGCCGATTGGGTGAGGATAAATATATCGAGCAAGTGGCGGTAATTGGCGACCAGCGTAAATATGTGACAGCCATTATTGTCCCGGCCTTTGAAGCGTTGAAGGAATTTGCGCTCAAGAAAAAAATACATTATAAATCACTTAATGAATTGGTAAAGCACGCTGAGGTACGAGACATGTTGTGGGAGCGCATCGAGGCGTTGCAAAAGGAGTTTGCCGGATTTGAGCGAGTTAAAAAGTTTACATTGTTGCCTAATGAGTTTACGATGGAAGCCGGCGAATTGACCAATACGCTCAAGATCAAGCGAGCCATTATTAATCGTAAATATGCCAGAGAGATAGAGGCAATGTATATATGACGTTTGATTAATTGCTGAGAGTTGAGTATCTTTGCGACATAAATAAATGTATAACCTAAATTCTTGAAAATGATAACTCAGGAACAACTAAAAGAGACTTTTGAGCGCAAGGATGCGCTGGGGAGGTATCTTTGACATCGACAGTAAGCGTGTCGAGGTAGAAGAAGAGGAGTTGCGTACTCATGTGCCCGACTTTTGGGAACATCAGAAGGAGGCGCAAATCCAAATGAAAAAAGTAAAGGACTTGCATCGATGGATTGACGAGTTTGACGACCTTGATAAGGCGGTGGGTGAATTGTCGCTTGCTTGGGACTTCTTGAAAGAGGGACTTGTCGAGGAATCGGAATTGGATGCAATGTATGCCGATGTATTGGCCAAAACAGAGGCTTTGGAGTTGCGCAATATGTTGCGGCGTGAGGAAGATGCACTCAGCGCAGTAATCAAAATAAACTCTGGAGCCGGTGGCACAGAGAGTCAGGATTGGGCTTCTATGTTGATGCGTATGTATCTGAGGTGGTGTGAGAGCAGAGGTTATAAAACATCTATCGCAAACCTGCTCGAGGGAGATGAAGCCGGAATCAAGTCTGTGACAATCAATGTCGAAGGCGATTTTGCCTATGGATATCTAAAAAGCGAAAACGGAGTCCACCGTTTGGTAAGAGTATCTCCATATAATGCTCAAGGCAAGAGAATGACTTCGTTTGCTTCGGTGTTTGTTACTCCGCTTGTTGATGACACTATAGAAGTAACGGTAGAGACGGCATTGTTGTCGTGGGACACTTTCCGCAGCGGTGGCGCCGGTGGACAGAATGTCAACAAGGTGGAGTCGGGAGTGAGATTGCGATATCAGTACACCGACCCTTATACGGGTGAAAAAGAGGAAATACTTATCGAGAATACTGAAACTCGCGACCAGCCTAAGAACAAAGAGAATGCTTTGAGGCAACTGCGATCGATATTATATGACAAGGAGTTGCAACATCGTCTTGCCGAACAACGTAAAATAGAGGATGGTAAGATGAAGATTGAATGGGGCTCTCAGATTCGCAGTTATGTATTTGACGACCGTCGAGTAAAGGACCATCGCACCAATTGGCAGACGAGTGATGTCAATGGCGTCATGGACGGTGATATAGATGGATTTATCAAGGCCTATTTGATGGAATTTGCCGGAACGGCCGAGTAATATGAATTGTAATATGAATGACTGGTTGACAATAGTGAAAGTGGGCGGAAAGATTGTTGAAGAATCAGAGAGCCTACTGCGCTTGCTTAAAGATTTTGCAACGATTGACGGATTCAAATTGCTCGTTCATGGGGGCGGAAGGTCGGCCACGCGCGTAGCGGCAGATTTGGGCGTCGAGACAATTATGATTGATGGACGTCGTGTTACCGATGAGTCTATGCTTAAGGTAGTTACCATGGTGTATGGCGGTCTCGTAAACAAAAACATTGTTGCCGGCTTGCAGGCTCTTGGCGTTGACGCTATTGGAATGACTGGAGCCGATATGAATATCATTCGTAGTGATAAACGCCCTGTTAAGGCAGTAGATTATGGTTGGGTGGGTGATGTAAAGCAGGTGAACGGGAATGCGCTTGCGGCATTGCTGCATGCGGGAATCGTTCCTGTTATTGCACCATTGACCCATGATGGTAATGGACATTTGCTTAATACCAATGCTGACACTATGGCCGGGGAAACGGCTAAAGGGCTTGCTCGACATTTTAATGTGAGATTGGTATTTTGTTTCGAAAAGGCCGGTGTGCTACGTGATGAGAATGATGACTGCTCGGTGGTCGAAGAACTTGATGGTGAATCTTATGCAATGTTGAAAAGAACCGGGGTTGTAACCGGAGGCATGATTCCAAAGCTTGACAATGCTTTTGATGCTCTTAATTCAGGCGTTAAAGAGGTTATAATCACTAAAGCCTCAGCATTGAATAACCTTTCGTCGGGCACGCATATACGATAAATTAATTTCAAAAATAAATATAAACAGTTTATACTAAATATACAATGAAAGTAGCAGTAGTTGGCGCCAGTGGCGCTGTTGGTCAAGAATTTTTAAGAGTGTTGGACCAACAAAATTTTCCGATCGATGAGTTGTTGCTGTTTGGCTCAAGCCGTAGTGCAGGACGTACTTATACATTTCGTGGTAAGGAAATAACTGTGAAAGAGTTGAAGCATAATGATGATTTTAAAGGCGTTGACATCGCTTTTACATCGGCCGGAGCCGGAACTTCACGAGAATTTGCTGAAACAATAACCAAGCATGGTGCTATAATGATTGATAATTCAAGTGCGTTCCGTATGGATGAAGATGTCCCCTTGGTAGTGCCCGAGGTGAACGGTGATGACGCATTTAACACCCCTCGAAATATAATAGCCAATCCCAATTGCACCACGATTCAGATGGTTGTAGCATTGAAGCCACTTAATGATTTATCTCCAATCAAGCGAGTGCATGTGTCGACCTATCAGGCGGCCAGTGGTGCCGGAGCGGCGGCAATGAATGAACTTGTTAATCAGTATGCACAGCTTGTGCAAGGCGAGAAACCCACTGTGGAGAAGTTTGCTTATCAACTGGCCTACAATGTGATTCCTCAAGTGGATGTGTTTATGGATAATGGCTACACCAAGGAGGAAATGAAAATGTACTATGAGACTAAAAAAATCATGCACTCCGACAATATCGAAGTAAGCGCAACTTGCGTTCGAGTTCCTGTGATGCGTGCTCATTCCGAGGCTATATGGATCGAAACAGAATGCCCTATAACTGTGGAAGAAGCGAGAAGTGCTTTATCTAAAGGTGAGGGAATCGTAGTTATGGACGACCCTGAAAATAAAATATATCCGATGCCGTTGGAAATAGCCGACAGAGACCCGGTGTATGTGGGACGTTTGCGTAAAGATTTGACAAATCCAAATGGACTTTCATTTTGGGTTGTTGGAGATCAAATAAAAAAAGGCGCAGCTTTGAATGCTGTACAAATAGCTCAGTATATGATAGCAAAGGGTGCTTTTGGTAAATAAAAGCGCATAAAGATAAAAAGTATGGGAGCGAGCAGACGTCAGTCACTCGCTCCCATACTTTTTGTCCTAGAGTCAGGCAAAAGTGTTTTATATATAGATTTCGATATTTGCTAATTTCTGTTTATCTTTGTAATTACAACCAACTTATATAAAAGCCAATTGCCATGATGATGCTTTCAACTCCATTGGTTACCAGTCCGGTGCTGATTTTTTTCATTGTACTGGTGATTATATTGCTTGCCCCTGTTGTGCTAAATAGGTTGAAAGTGCCACACATCGTTGGGCTGATAGTTGCCGGAGTTGTCATAGGACCCAATGGGGTTAATTTGTTGGCCCGTGATGCAAGTTTTGAGATTTTTGGTCAGGTGGGATTGCTCTATTTGATGTTTTTGGCAGGGATTGAAATTGACATGTATCACCTGAAATTGAATTTAAGAAGAGGGCTTGTCTTTGGCTTGTTTACATTTATAGTCCCCATGGTGTTAGGCGTATTGGCAAGTGCCTATCTCCTCAATCTTGATTGGTTGACATCGGTGTTGCTTGCATCGATGTATGCATCCCACACATTGCTCGCTTATCCGGTGGTGGCACGATTTGGCGTGGCTAAAAGTCCGGCTGTGTTAATCGCAATAGTGGGTACGATTGTTGCCGTAATTGGAGCATTGCTTGTGCTTGCAGGTGCAGTAAATGTGCACAATACCGGAAAGTTTGACATGGGCGACCTCGGTCATCTGCTCATCGAATTGGGTATATATTGTGTGATAATCGTGTATACTTATCCGCGTGTGACTCGATGGTTTTTCAAGAATTTTAGCGATAGAGTAACGCAGTATGTATATGTGATGGCGATGGTTTTTTTGGCAGCGTGGTTTGCCCAGGTAATCGGGCTAGAGGCTGTGCTTGGGGCGTTTTTTGCCGGATTGGTGTTAAATCGATTTGTACCCAATGCTTCGCCATTGATGGGACGTATAGAATTTGTTGGAAATGCTTTGTTTATTCCCTATTTCCTTATCGGAGTAGGTATGATGATTGATGTCAAGGTAATCGCTGATTGGAATACGATACTTGTGGCTATTAATATGATTGTTGTAGCTATCGTCGCAAAATGGATTGCGGCTCTTGCGACTCAGAAGATTTATGGGATGACTTCGGCTGACCGTGGTATGCTATTTGGTTTGACGACGGCTCATACGGCAGTGGCATTGGCGGTGGTTACAATAGGTTATAATATGATTATGCCAAGCGGACATCGAATGATGGATGAGACAATATTAAATGGTACGGTGTTAATGATACTTGTTACATGTGCTATAGCCCCTGTCTTTACTGCTGGTGCGGCTTCTAAGATTAAGGTGAGAATGTTGATGGATGAAACGGACAATATAGGCGCAAAGCAACCGGAACAAGTAGGTAATATATTGATACCGGTGTCCAATCCATTGACAGCACAAGCGCTAGTGGAGTTGGCATTGTTGATGCGTAGCCGTAGTAAAACAAATCCTTCACAACTATATGCTTTGCACGTGCGCAATGACAATTCTGCAGGTTCTAGGGCTATTGGTCGCAATTCTCTTGATATTGCACAGCAGGCTGCGGCAAGTGTTGATGCTGTGATTACGCCTATCGAACGATATGATTTAAGCACTGTTGCCGGTGTAATTAACGCCATAGAAGAGCGTGATATATCGGAAGTTATTTTAGGTATGCATCGCAAGGCTACGGTGATTGATTCATTCTTTGGATCAAAGATCGATCAGATGCTCAAATCCACTAATCGAATGTTGGTCATAGCGCGCTGTTTTATCCCATTGAATACTATTACGCGTATTGTCGTATCGGTGCCTATGAAAGCTCAATATGAAACCGGATTTCGCCGATGGGTTACTTCATTAGCTAATTTGGCAGGGCAAATAGGTTGTAGAATTATATTTTGTTGTCATCCGGAAGTGAGACCACATATTAGAGGTGTACTGCATCAAGGGCGGTATGAAATACGAAGTGAATATAGAGATGTGGAGGAGTGGGGCGATTTTGTGTTGTTGGCCAATAAAATTCTTGACGATGATCTTTTTGTCGTAGTTTGTGCGCGTGCTACATCGGTGTCTTATGACAACAGCATGGTGGAAATGCCCGGATTTTTACAAAAATACTTCTCGCGAAACAATCTCATAGTGATTTATCCAGAGCAGTTTGGTGATGATATGCAGCCGGTGACTACTTTTGCAGACCCATTATCGACTGATATAAATGCCGCCCCATCAGCAATATGGCTCCGTTTGCGTGAACGCTATCATCGCCTTATCTCGATGAAAAAGCGTATCACACAACGTAAGCGTATCAAGAAAATTGATTTGTAGTTTTCTTAAGCCTTTATTTATAGGTTTCGGCAATGTCATAAATTGCGTCGAAGATGGCGATATCGGTGTCGGTAAGTGCGATGTTTCGACGTGCCATAACGCGCTGGGCTATTTCATAGAATTTTTTGAGTGATACATCGGTGAATCCGGATGCACCACCCCCTTCACTAAACGAGGCAATAAAGTTTCGTGGAAATCCCGAGCCATGAATGTTGCAACCTACACCTACTACGGTTGCTGTATTAAACATAGTGTTAATGCCGGCTTTGGAGTGGTCTCCCATGATAAGTCCGCAGAATTGTAGACCGGTACGTAGAAACCTATGAGCTGGGTAGTTCCAAAGTTTAATCTCGGAATAGTCGTTTTTGAGGTTGGATGCAACGCAGTCGGCTCCTAAGTTACACCATTCACCAATGACGGCGTTGCCGAGAAATCCATCGTGGGCTTTATTGCTGTAGCCGATCATTACGACATTATTTAATTCCCCACCTACTTTGCAGTAGGGGCCAATGGTGGTGGCGCCATATACGTTTGTCCCCATATTTATATAAGCGTGTTCACATAGAGCCAGAGGCCCTCTGATGCAGGCTCCCTCCATGATTTCGGCATTGTGTCCTACGTATATCGGTCCGCCTTTGGTGTTGAGGTTGGCTGCCTCTACTGTAGCGCCTTCTTCAAGGAATATGCGAGATGGGTCACCAATTACGGTGCATGTGTTGCTTAGCGAAATTGATTCTCGTCCTGCTGTTATAAGGTCAAAGTCTTCGTTAAGAGCTTGGCCGTCTAGCATGAATATGTCATATAGCCAATTGATGGCAAGTAAATTGCCGTTGTTGTAGGATACCTTTTTTGAATAGTTCCCAGAGTTGAAACATTCAAGTGAGCCTCTGTATGCGATAACTTGGTTGTCAAATGTCAGAGCTGAGTCTGTAGGGAGAGTTTTTACCGCTTCGACAAGTGATGCTGATGGACATATGTTGCCGGCAATAAATAAGTTGTTGCCGTTGGGATCTGCTATTGTAGGGTATTTTGGCGCGAGATAGTCAGCAGTTATATATGAGTATTGGTCTGCGATAATGTAGCGTTGCCATTTTTCTTTTATTGTCAAAATGCCAAAGCGTATATCGGCGATTGGGCGAGTAAACGTGATCGGTAGAAGATTTTCTCTAATATTATTAATGTCGTATAATATTACATTCATGATGGATAATGCTGATTGGTTTCATGCAAAATTACTAATTTTGTGATTAAAAATCTAGTTAACAATGAAATTTGTCAAGACCGATATTGAAGGAGTGTGGATAATCGAGCCACGTCGCTTTGGCGATGAGCGTGGTTATTTCATGGAGTCATTTAAAAAGGCGGAGTTCCAATCTCATGTGGGAAATGTAGAGTTTGTTCAAGATAATGAATCCTTGTCATCGCGTGGAGTGTTGCGAGGGTTGCACTTCCAAGAGGGAGAGTGGGCTCAGGCTAAGTTGGTGAGGGTGTCACGAGGTGTGGTGGTTGATGTCGCAGTAGATTTGCGCGCCGGCTCATCCACGTTTGGTCGACATGTGGCAGTGGAATTGAGTCAGGAAAATGGTCGACAGCTATTTGTTCCTCGTGGTTTTGCCCATGGCTTTGTGGTGTTGAGCGACGTTGCGCAGTTTCAGTATAAGGTTGACAATATATATGCTCCGCAGGCTGAAGTGACATTGAGATATGATGACGAAAATCTTGATATTGATTGGCGATTATCTCCGTCAGAACTGATTTTGTCGCCTAAGGATAAAGCCGGCATGGCATTAAAAGATGTTAAACCTTACGAAAGAGACTGAAAATGTGGTGCGTTTCGACTTATGTAAGATGCAGTATTAAAATAAAGAGCGAAATATTTGGTAAATAGGAAATTAGTTGCTAATTTTGCAACGTTTTTCGAGCAGTAAAAGGGCTGTATTATCGTAAAATGTTGAAAAACAAAGCGATAATTGGCGCTTTGAGCGTATATGAATAAACGAATAGTAACAACATAGAGTATAAAAATTAATAAAGTAAAACAAAAACTAAGATGCCTACAATTCAGCAATTAGTAAGAAAAGGACGTGTAGCTCTTGTAGATAAGAGTAAGTCTCCGGCACTTGACAGCTGTCCGCAGCGTCGTGGTGTGTGTGTGAGAGTATACACTACAACTCCTAAGAAGCCTAATTCGGCAATGCGTAAAGTTGCGCGTGTGCGTTTGACCAATGGTAAAGAGGTTAACTCTTACATTCCGGGAGAAGGTCACAACTTGCAAGAACACTCAATCGTTCTCGTGCGTGGTGGACGTGTAAAAGACCTTCCCGGTGTACGTTATCACATTGTTCGTGGTACGCTTGATACCAGCGGTGTTAAGGATCGCACTCAGCGTCGCTCAAAGTATGGAGCAAAACGTCCAAAACCAGGAGCCGCACCTGCAGCTAAGGGCAAGAAGTAAAAAACTTCTGCTTTAGTAAAATAGTGGCAACGAGATAAACAAACCCAGTTATCAAACTTCGTTTTTGGTTTATTGGTATTCGCAATTTAGGTTGAGTAAATGTGGCGAGAGAGTCACATTGAAGAATTAAAAAGCAGACAACCAAGCAAAAACAAAAAATTAATTGTAAAAATGAGAAAGGCAAAGCCAAAAAAACGTGTGGTCCTACCGGATCCGGTTTTCAATGATGTAAGAGTTTCTAAGTTCGTAAATCACTTGATGTACGACGGTAAAAAGAATATTTCTTATACTATTTTTTATTCGGCACTTGAGACTGTGAAGTCTAAGTTGCCCAACGAAGAAAAAACAGCTCTCGAGATTTGGAAAAAAGCTCTCGAAAACATTACTCCTCAAGTAGAGGTTAAATCACGTCGCGTGGGTGGTGCTACATTTCAAGTCCCTACAGAAATCCGCCCCGATCGCAAAGAGTCTATCTCGATGAAGAACCTTATACTATATGCACGCAAGCGTGGCGGAAAGACTATGGCTGACAAACTTGCCGCTGAAATAGTTGATGCATACAATGAGCAAGGTGGCGCATTTAAGCGTAAAGAAGATATGCATAAGATGGCAGAAGCAAACCGCGCATTCGCTCACTTCCGTTTCTAATATTTGATTCACTAATTCCATAACAATGGCAAAGATAGACGAAAATCTAAAGTTTACGCGTAACATCGGTATTATGGCTCACATTGATGCTGGTAAAACTACCACTTCAGAGCGTATTCTCTTTTATACCGGTCTTACCCACAAAATAGGTGAAGTGCATGATGGCGCAGCTACCATGGACTGGATGGAGCAGGAACAAGAGCGCGGTATTACCATTACCTCTGCTGCTACAACTGCATTTTGGAAATATGATGACAATAAATATAAAATCAACTTGATTGACACCCCAGGACACGT